>CP058667.1:334285-668571 GCA_020544305.1 Staphylococcus taiwanensis | reverse complement strand
AAGCAAATCCTGATTTACTTTGTTCAGCATTACCTTTAATTGCTTTAATTTTAGCGTTAGATTTTTGTTTTTTGTAATCCAAGTAAGATAAGCTATCGTTAAATGTACCATCAACACGATTAGATAATAATAAGTCCATTGCTTGGTTGAAGCCATCAACTTTAGTAATATCTGCACCTTTATCTTTCGCTAATTGACCATAATTTGACGTAAATGTTTGTGCCATTTTTTTACCTTTAACGTCATTAAATGATTTAATATTTTTTTCGTTGTCACGAACTACTAATACTGCACTTGAATAAGTGTAAGGATCAGAGAATTTATATTTTTTCTCTCTGTCTTTATTGATACCTACTTGGTTTGCAATAACATCAAAACGTTTAGCATCTAAACCAGCAAACATTGAGTCCCATGATGTTTCGTTAAATTTAAGTTTGTATCCTTCTTCTTTTGCAACTGCTTTAATTACATCAATATCATAACCAGTTAACTGGTCTTTTTTATTATGGAATGAGAATGGTGCATATGTACCTTCTGTCCCCACTTTAAGTGTCTTGCTATCACTGTTACTGCTTGATTTAGAGTCACTGTTTTTATCAGATGATCCTCCGTTACCACATGCAGCTAACACAAAAATAAGTGCCAAAGCAACAAATAAAAGTCTTTTCATCAATCATTTCCTCCATATTCCTATTAGATTAGTCAGAATAAATTAATTCTAATCTCATAGGTAGGAATAGTCAATATTTATTTACAGCATTCTAAGTGTTCAGAATGTTTGGATATTATCGATCATAAAAAACACCACATTTATTCACGTAATTGAATGAATAAATATGGTGCTGCACTATTTTTAAATTTTAGATACTTTACTTTCTGCTTCTGATTCTAATTTTATTTTCCGTTTACTTTTGATTAAAAATGTAAGCAATAAACTAATAATAGTTATAATCACTGCAAACATAAACCCAGCATGATAACCATGTAGCATCGCATCAATTTTTATTTGTCCCATCATTTCTTTTTTATCCATACCGTGATAGTCACTCATCGTCGGTTTGAAATTTTGACTTGCTGTACTCAAAATTGTAATTAGACCTGCTGTACCAATTGAACCAGCAATTTGTTGCACAGTATTCGTCATAGAAGACCCATGTGCATTTAACTCAGGCGTCAATTGATTCATTGTGTGCGTCATGATCGGCATTAAGCCTAAAGCAATACCAATCATACGAATTGCATAGACTGTCGCTAAAACAATTGTAGATGTATGTTCATCCATGATCACAAAATATGACGTTGTAGCAATGACAATTATCATACCAATGATTGCTAACACTTTAGCACCAAATGTTTCATATAACCAACCTGAAATAAATGACATAATCGCCATTACAATGGCACCTGGTAGTAAAATCAAACCAGAATCGACCGGCGTTCGTCCTAATAAGTTTTGTACAAACATCGGTAGCACTGTTTCTGAACCAATCATTGAAATCATAGTTACTGCCATGATTGATATACCAACTGCGAACTCTTTATTTTTAAAGACTTTGAAACTTAACAACGGTGTATCTAAGCGTTCTTGACGCCAAATAAATATGCCGACTAGGATGATGCCACCAATTATAGTTGTTAAAACAATTGGGTCATCCCAACCATCACTTGAGATTGAACTTACACCATACAACAAACCACCAAAACCTAGAATGGATAGCGTAATAGATATCATATCTATTGGTGCTTTTACATTTGTACCAACATTTTTAATTACTTTTAATGCAATAAGAAAAGTGATTGCTGATATTGGTGCAACGATATGGAATAGTGATCTCCAATTGAAGTACTCTACCAAATAACCTGATAACGTTGGACCAATTGCAGGCGCTAATCCAATAACTAAACCGAACATACCCATATATTTACCACGTTCATGCGGCTTAAAAATATCCAATATCGTAGTCATCATTAGAGGCATCATGATGCCAGAGCCTAATGCTTGAATAATACGTGCAAACAATAGCACTGTAAAATTAGGACTAAAACCACCTAATATCGTACCTATAAAAAAGATAACGATTCCTGTAAGAAATACCTGTCTTGTTGTATACCTTTGAATAATAAATGCTGATAATGGTATAACAACTCCATTTGTTAATAAGAATGCTGTTGTTAGCCACTGAACTTGCGAATATTCAATATTGAAATCTTTCATAATTCTTGGCAAAGCTGTCGTTAACAATGTTTCATTTAATAAGCCGAAGAATCCACCTAATAACATGGTAAAGATCATGATCAATTTCTGTTTATGTGTCACATTAAAACCTCCCATCTCGTTTTATTTTTCAAGAGATATATTTGCTCATTATACAGATTTTTATTTTTATTTCACATAGATTGTTTATAAATTTTTATAAATCGTAATAATTCCTATTTACTTTTCTTAAAATTTACTATATTCTATTTAAAAAGGAGGTCTCAAACATGAAACAAGATTTACAAACAGCACGTCGTAACTTACATAGTCCTAACATCAAAACAAGAAAGCGTGCACTTAAAATTATTAAGCAACATAAGCGTAATCGTAAATCAGCTTGATGATATCCTTTTTTCTTCCATAATAACTCCTAAAAAAAGAGTAGGACTTTGTATCCTGAGACATTGATTTACCTCCCAGGCTCTGGTCCTACTCCTTTTTATTTTTACCGTTTATAAATAATAATGATCAGTTACATTTAAATCATCATCTAATTCATAAATAAGTGGTGCACCTGTTTTAATTTCGTATCCGATAATATCTTCATCAGAAACATTATCTAAATATTTGATTAAGGCACGGATAGAATTACCATGTGCTGCAACCAATACAGTCTCCCCGTCTAATAAATGTTGAGAAATTTTATCTGTCCAAATTGGTACCACACGTTCTAACGTTGTTTTTAAACTTTCAGAATATGGCATCATACGATGGTCTAAATGACGATAACGACGATCTTTTAAGTAAGACTCGCGTTGTTCTTCAGTTTGTGCTGGTGGTTTAACATCATAAGAACGTCTCCATTGATGTACTTGTTCTTCACCAAACTCTTTACGTGCTTCATCTTTATTAAGTCCTTGTAATTTACCATAATGGCGTTCATTTAAACGCCAACTTTTATGCACTGGAATCCACTCTTGATCTGATTCAGCTAATAAATATTGTGTTGTTTCCAATGCTCTTGTTAATAATGAAGTATAAGCGACATCAATCTCAATACCACTTTCTTTCAATTTACGACCAGAAGTAATCGCCTCATTACGACCTTGTTCTGATAATTGAACATCTTCCCAACCAGTAAATAAATTTTTTGCATTCCATTCACTTTGACCGTGACGGCATAATATTAATTTTGGCATAAAAAACACCTTCCTGTACTGGAGTCTAAATCATAGATTTCAATAAAACTTCCATGTTAATAATCTATAATTCTAACTTCAATCTAAATTTACTTCCCTATGCTTAGAAACTAAATGTGCTCTTTCTATCTAATATCTACATTATAAAACTATTTCAAAATTTTTCATAATATATGGGTTTCATAATCTCATTGGAATAAATGACGTTTGTTTGTCATGTTTGTTATCTGTACTACATCTCTGAAAATAACTTTTGATATGGCAGTAACCTACGTCATGAAATGAAGTGTTATAGTTTATTTACCGTAATCAACAGCAAGACAAATTGGGATACTAAATTTGGGAAGTTTTCTTTTAGAACATTACTTTCATCAATTAAAAGATAAATGATATTCCCAAATTATTTAAAAGCAAACCAATTATTAAAGGAGAATTTTTATTATGAAGAAATCAATTTTTGCATTAATGACAATGGTATCTTTAGGTGCCGCAGGACTAGAATCAGGTCAAGCACATGCGAGTGAACTTCCATCGCATCAACATAATCAACCATATCAATATAATATGCAGCAGAATCAATATAAACAACAGCCACAACAACAAAATGGCATGACTTCAAATACGACAACAACAACTTCAAGCGATTCATCATCAAGCAGTAGTGCTTCAAATAGCGATAGTGATTCAAGTGAAAGTACATCATCTGTATACAAGCGTTTTATAGCAGCTGGTGGTACTGAAGAACTTTGGGAAAAAGTTGTGTTACCAGAATCAGGTGGTGACCCTAACGCTTCAAATGGCCAGTACCACGGTTTAGGTCAAACAAACCAATCTTGGGGATATGGCTCAGTTGAAACACAAACTAAAGGTATGATTTCATACGCTAAAGAGCGTTATGGTTCAATTGAAGCAGCTATTAGTTTCCGTGAATCTAATGGTTGGTGGTAGAGAACAAAAGCGCAGGATGGAAATCTATTTTAACAATAAGATTTCTATCCTGCGCTTTCTTTTATATTTAATTGTTATCATGTATAAGCGTATCTGGTTCAGGATGAACATAGACTGAAGATATACCTTTACTATGTAAATGTGATTCTACTTTGTCGCAAATATCATGTGCTTCTTGCAATGATAAATTCGCATCAACAACAATCGTTACATCTAAAAATATACTACTTCCATGATAACGCCCTTTTAGATTTGTGACATCTTTTACATCTTTTACTTCCAATACCTCATTACGATATTCTTCTAAATCTTTTTCATTAAATCCATCACTAAGTGCAAAAATAGATTCCTTAAATATCCCAAAGCCCGTATAGATAATTAATAAGCCCAGTAAAGTTGCCAAGATCACATCGACAATAGGTAAACCAAACTGTGTAAATACCAATCCTATGGCTGTACCTATACTCACTAGCCCATCAGATAAATTATCTTTAGCTGCAGAATCTAAAGAGCTGCTCTTTGTTTTTTTAGCGAGTCTTCTATTAATAGCATAGACCCCAATCATAATAAATCCACTGATTAAACTAATAACAATGGTAATTGCATTGGGCGTATGATGTTCATGTGTGAATATGCGAGGTGCATTTTCGATTACAACCTGTATCCCTACAAACATAATAATGAATGAAACTAAAAGTGTGGATATATTCTCAGATTTCAAATGGCCGTAAGGATGATTCTTATCTGCAGGTTTTATTGAAATTTTGAGTCCGACAATGACTGCTATAGATACTACAATATCTGTCATATTATTTAATGCATCTGCTCTTACTGCCGCAGAATCGTATACAAATCCGGTTACATACTTTGAAATGGATAAGATAATGTAAACGACTAAACTTAAATAAGCACCTCTTTGTGCCAGTTTAAGATTTTCACTTTGAGACATTGGTTTAACCACCTTAAAAGCTTTAATATCAATAGTATGGACCATAAAAAAATACATGACAACGTTTTTTTATTTCTATATTTTTTATAAAAATGAGCTAACTATTTTATTAGCAAGTCCTAACTTTCTGAATAATTTGTATACATAAATTAAGCCCTATCAAAGCAATGGTTTATACTTTGATAAGGCCTCTAAATTCACTATGCATCTCTTAAAATCCATTTAGATAAAATGAATGTAATTGGTATTGTAATAATCAAACCTACAAATGGTGCAATTTCAGATGGGAAATCAAACCATCTTACAAAAATAAATAATAATACAGTTTGCATGCCCATATTAACTACTTGAGTTAAAGGAAACTTAAAAATTTCTTTAACGTTGGTTTCACTTTATACACAAAATAACAATTTAAGTAGTAAGAAATAATAAAACTAACGATAAAACCAATGATGTGACTAATCATGTAGTTCACCTTAAAAAGTTCTAAAAATAACAAATACACTATGTAATAATCAAGCGTATTTATACCACCTACAATAATAAATTTAATGATTTCATAGTGTGTTTGCGTTAACCTCATTTTGAATCTCCTTTGTCGTTTTTATATCTTATTCTTCAAACGGCAATACTTTTATCGTTCTCGCATCAGAAATTTTATGAAATTCTCTAAAGTTGGATTGGTCATTTTCGTCGGTAGGTGTTATTTCATAAAAATAATTTTCATATGGCAGATGCGAAATTTTGACTAATTCCTCATTGTTACTTAATTGTGCTTTAATATCTTCATTTCTCTGATCATTCAGTATGTGTAAATCTGTAAAAATAAATATATAAATTAAAGCAACTATAAGTATACAACTTTTTAATATCTTGTAGTGAATTGTCGATAGAAAATCCGCTTCAATACATAAAATCACAGTAATCATTAACATTAAAACATATGCTAGATAAAATTGTTTTACTGTGACTTCTGCAATAAGAAAAGTGGGTAATACACTCACAAGTATAGAGATGATTGCCATGCTAACAATTAAACGCATATCTCTTTTGCTAATAACAATACTACAAGCAATACTCAAACTAACAATAAACAATGCGCAGATGATTAAGTGAATAATATTGAATGGCATTGTAGTAGCTACTTGTTTAAGATTAAACGGAACATAAATAAATACTCTATATAATGGTAAGATGCTTAATCCACATATAAGTATCATTTGTTTCAACTTAGAATAATGTTGAAAGACTTTATTGTTCAATAAAAGAAACAACAATAATATCGTTAAAATGGAAATGATAATGATATTGTTAAAAAACAGATATTGTGGAATATCTTTAAATAATGTCGTCTCCAATTTATGTTGAAGCCCAAAAATGTCTAAATGTTCCCTTAAAGATTTAAAACTCGAAAACATATTTATATATTTGTTATTTAATAACATACATAATGCGCCACATAATGAAATCATGAAGCCTAAGACTAAATTAAAATTAAGTTTGTGATTGCTATATAGATAATATACTAAGCCAATACAAATCATCACACTATTATAAAATGTTAGAGGTTCCGCAAACCATTGTCCCACCAAACAAATCAGCCAAAACAGTGCTATCTCGATTCGTCTTATATTACTTTTATTGCTAATAACTTTAATTATAAAATTAAGTAGATTTAACGACAAACATGTTCCGAAAACATAAGTATAAAATAATTCGAAGTTACCATAACTTTGAGCAAATAACGTATTGGGTATAATAAGTAATAAAGTGCTTATAAGTATGACATATTTGATTGAAGTGAAATTACCCAATACATTCAATATACTAAAAATCAGTAAAATAGAAATGAGTGCGTAAACCATTACTCTAAAGATAACGAATTGAACACTTGCAAATTCTAATAAATTACTTAGGTATCGACCATTGAAATTATCAAAAGCACTATCGATGATTTGCATGCCTTGCGTCGATCCCCAGAACCAGTCTGTACCATGCAATGGAATAATATATCCTAAATAACCATAAAACAGTGTTAGCGCAATTATCCAGATGTAAAATTCATGTTGTTTTATTCTTAACATATTGTTCTCCTTTATTCTGTAAGTCATTATCAGTAAGTCATCAATATAGATATTTTATATTATTATATTCATTTTTTATTAATTACGCATTTAAATATACAATTTTGATTAATATTAAGGAGTGCTTTTCAAAATGAAATTTAAAAAAATCGTCATTGCTACAGATTCCTTTAAAGAGAGTATGTCAGCTAAACAAGCTGGAAACGCTATTCGCCAAGGCTTCATGAACGTCTACGGAGATAAAATGAGCTACGATGTTATACCTATGGCTGATGGTGGCGAAGGTACGACAGACGCTTTAAGAGAAGCGTTAAATGCGACGTCATATACCGTAAAAGTACATGATCCCCTACATCGTCAAATTATTGCAACCTATGCACGTTCACATGATGATTCAGTAGCTATCATAGAAATGGCAGCAGCTGCAGGATTAGATTTATTAACAAACGAAGAACGTAATCCACTCATCACTTCAACATATGGCGTTGGCGAGCTTATTTTTGATGCCTTAAAACACGGTGTCACTAAAATAATATTAGGCATTGGAGGAAGTGCGACTAACGATGGTGGCAGCGGTATGCTTAGTGCATTAGGCGTTAACTTTTTAGATGCACAACATAAGAAATTAAAGCTTGGTGGCGGTTACTTATCTGATTTACAGCATATAGATATTTCAAATTTAGACCCTCGATTAGCGAATGTCACTTTTGAAGTTGCCTGCGATGTAACGAATCCTTTATTAGGTGACAATGGTGCAACTAAAATATACGGTCCTCAAAAAGGCGCAACGTCTAAGATGATACCAAAGTTGGATTCCGCACTAACAACCTATCATGATATGATAGAAGCAGAACTTCACAAGAATGTTAAAGATATTCCAGGTGCAGGCGCTGCTGGAGGACTTGGTGCAGGTATACTCGCTTTCTTCAATGCCTCATTATCTAAAGGCATTGACATTGTCCTAAAGGAAACTCACTTTTCAGAGAGCGTACAAGATGCAGATTTAGTTATTACAGGTGAAGGTAAATTAGATGCACAAACGATTTATGGAAAGACGCCAATTGGTGTAGCCAAAGCAGCGAAAGTTTACGATAAACCAGTGATAGCGATATGTGGTAGCTTAGGCGAAGATTATCAAACTGTCTATCAACATGGCATTGATAGTGTCTTTAGTATGATTGAAGCACCGGATGATATCTCTATTCTATTGAAAAATGGAGAACAAAATATGACACGCACAGCTGAAAATATTGCAAGATTACTTAACCAAATCATTTAATCTATGAGGTGACTAACATGAAGCGAACTGATAAATATAAAGATTCATACAAATATGATGAACAATATCGCAAAAATAACAAGCAAAGTAATGACACGTATTATCGTCAAAAACGTCGTTCTAGTGAAAAAGATGAACGTTATAATGATTCAAATTATCGCGATAATCGACGCTATGATGATGATTATGATGACAATGAAAGATATCATCCACGCAATGAACGTTATGATGAGGATGGAAATAGATATTATAATGATCGTGACTTTAGACGTGAGCAACAACTAGAAGAGGAAAATGAAAAGAATAAAAAATCAAAAAAATGGCTAATAGCCATTGTAGCTATCTTACTTATTATCTTGGCTGTCTTCGCAACAAGAGCACTCATTCACAACAATAGTAATAATGATGCACAAACAAGTAACAATTCTAATGATAATAATGTTTCTAAAGATTATCAGAAAGAAGTTAAAGACCAAAATGATAGTATTAAAAAACAAGTTGATAGTGCGAAAAATGATATTAAAGACAAAGTAGATACAGATTCACGTATTCAACAAATTCAAAATGAAGTGAATAATTTAAAAAATAGCGAAAAGAATGGTGAAGATTCTAAATTGACTAAATTCTATCAAGATCAAGTCAATAAATTAAAAGAAGCCAATAACGCACAACAAAATAATGAAAGTGAAAGCAAAGTAAACGATTTACTCAACGATGTGAACTCTAAATTCGATGATATTAAAGAGAAATTGAACAGTATTCTTAACAATTCAAATGATAGTAATTCACAACAATAATTTATTTTGATTGTAATCGAGGTATAAGTATTTAGGTATTTAGCAAATCTAAATGCTTTATATCTCGATTTTTTTGTTTTGTATATTACAAATACTATAAAAACCTATATAATGTAATTTGCAAACTTTTTCAAGGAGAGCCATTATGCAAAATACCACTCACACGAAATTACCCCTATTATTATTAATCGTATTAGGTGTAATGACTGCATTCGGACCGATGATTGTAGATATGTATTTGCCTGCTATACCACAAGTACAACATCAATTTAGGTCTTCTGCATCTGAAATACAACTTACATTGTCCTTTGCTATGATTGGATTAGCATTAGGTCAATTTCTATTCGGACCTTTGTCTGATGCATTTGGTCGTAAAAAAATAGGTCTTATGATATTAAGTATCTTCTTCTTAAGTTCATTAAGTGCCATTTTCATCACCAATCTAGCACTATTTTTATGCGCTCGTCTAATTCAAGGTTTAACTGCGGGTGGCATTATTGTCATTGCCAAAGCGTTTGCTGGAGATCGATATAAAGGTGATGTTCTAGCAAAATTTCTAGCTTCACTAATGGTTGTCAATGGCATAGTGACCATTGTCATGCCCTTACTTGGAGGACTTTCATTAACATTAGGATCATGGAGAATTATATTTATCATTCTAACTGTGATTAGTATATTAGTTCTAATTGGTGTTGCATTTAATATGCCAACCACATCTAAAGTAGAACATACATCTTTAAATTATAAAGCCATTATTATAGACTTTGGTAGTTTATTAAAGAAACCAAGATTTATTATTCCTATGCTATTACAAGGTTTAACCTATGTAATGTTGTTTAGCTTTTCGTCTGCGTCACCTTTTATTACTCAAAAGGTTTACAATATGACGCCACAGCAATTTAGTGTCATGGTCGCTATTAACGGTATTGGCTTAATCATCGTTAGTCAAATCGTTGCTCTATTAGTAGAATATATTAACCGTTTTAAGCTCATGATTTATTTATCATTAATTCAAATTTTAGGCGTCATACTTATCGTCATTACTTTGTCTGTACATGGACCATTATGGATATTGTTAGTCGCTTTCTTCCTAAACGTATGCCCGGTTACATCGATCGGACCTTTAGGTTTTTCTATGGCAATGGAAGAGCGTACAGGTGGAAGTGGCAATGCTTCAAGTTTACTCGGATTGTTCCAATTTATGTTAGGTGGTATTATCTCACCTATTGTTGGTCTTAAAGGTTCTTATGACGCCACGCCATATATCATCATTATTATCATAACTGCAATCATGTTAATCACACTTCAAATTATATACTTCAGAAATCATCGTCACCCAAATTGATTTTTTGAAAAGAGTAGAATCTGGGGCATAATTCCTAGAGAAATAGCCAGTAAATGAGTTTTATAAATTCATTTACTGGCTTCTTTATTTACAATACTGCGTATTTTCAGCTCGTTGTCTTTAGGGTCAGCTTGTAAAGCTGTTCTTAAATGGATTTTCATTTCACTTAAGTTGAGACGCTTGCCTAGGGGGCTGGGTCGAGCCTTGGTCTCGACACTCATCCTGCTCCCTCAGGCGTCGCTCAACTACGTTCCATTACCCATTTTAGAACTACTTACCTAAGAGCCATTGCTCTTAGGTTCATTAAAATTACTGCTCCTCACAACTCCACTTCGTAATCTATCTTAGAACGCCTTACACAAGTGCTATTGCACTTGTGTTCAATATATATAACATCATGAGGCTCGCCAATATACTTTTCATAAGTGTGCTTAATAAAAAGACAACATCTCAATGAGCTGCATAAAAACAAAACAAATTTAAAAATCGTATTTTTTATTTTAAACAAAGAATTAATATCGTGAGTCCTGCTTTCTTATTCAAAATGTTGTAATATCTTTCCAACAAATACGTGACAATCTTCACAAACATAAATGATAATGATTATTAATGACTATAATATAGATGATTAAAGGAGGAATTAAAATGATAACTAAAGACACAATCGTCGCAGATATCGTAACTGATAGTCCACTCAGTTCTGACATATTCAGACGCTATGGTATAGATTTCTGTTGTGGTGGCAACATATCAATTGAATAAGCTGTTAAAAACAAAAAGGTTGATGCCAATACACTTATTGAAGAAATTAATCAACTTCCACAACAACAAACTGGCAATATCAATGTTAAATATTTAGACGTTACTTCACTTATTCAATATATTCAATCCCGTTACCATGAAACAATGCGTGAAGAATTTAAAAATCTATCCCCTTACGTCACTAAAGTAGCGAAAGTTCATGGTCCAAATCATCCACATTTAGTTCAATTACAAGATTTATATCGTGAATATCGCGATGGTATGCTTGAACATATGGATAAAGAAGATGAACATGATTTTCCATTATTAATCAAAATTTCAAATGGAGAAGATGTTGAAAATGCTGACGCTATCATTCAAAGTTTAGTAGATGATCACACACATACTGGAGAGCTACTTGCTGAGATGCGTGATTTAACGAACCAATATCAACCTCCGACTGAAGCATGCCAAACTTGGCGTCTTGTCTACCATAGACTTGAAAATTTAGAACGTGAAACACACGAACATGTTCATCTTGAAAATCATGTGCTATTTAACAAATTTTAGTTTACCTTGGAGGTGTTAACACATGGTTAAAAAATTAGCTGGTCATACGTTTTTAGCTCAATTAGGTAAAAAACGCTTGCGTCCTGGAGGTATTGTTGCGATAAATTGGCTAATCGATAAGGGGCACTTTTCAAAAGAAAAGCGTGTTCTAGAAGTCGCATGTAATATGTGTACAACATCCATCGAATTAGCACAGCAATACCATTGCCAAATTGAAGGTGTAGATTTAAATGAATCTGCCTTAGAACAAGGACAATCAAATATTAATAAACATCACTTAAATCAATATATACATTTAACTCAGGCGAATGCGATAAAACTTCCATTTGAAGATAATAGTTTCGACATTATCCTAAACGAAGCTATATTGACGATGCTTCCACTTCAAATAAAAGAAAAGGTGTTACGAGAATATTATCGTGTCCTTAAACCAAATGGTGTATTGCTCACGCACGATATCGCTATTATCAATCGTTCACAAGAAACTAAGGTCATAGAAGAATTAAGTAAAGCCATTAATATGAAAGTAACACCATTGAAACCAGAAAGTTGGTATCACCTCTATCAAGAGGCTGGTTTTAGAAATATCGAATCAAATATCGGACCATTATCATTAATGACACCAGTTGGTATGATTCGAGACGAAGGCTTAATTGGCACGATAAACATCATCAAAAACGCACTCAAACCAAGAAATCGTAATATGTTTATAACTATGTTTAAGACTATGCATAAACATAAAAACAACATGAACTATATCGTTCATGCTGTTATAAAATAACTTTATTGCTAGCTACATAAATATTTTCACTTTAAATATTTATGTAGTTAGTTTTTATTTAAAATCACTATTTTATCGGTATATATATTTCTGTAATGTACTCTACGTCTTGAGTATTTCCCGGTAAATAATGTTCAAAAAGCGGTGCATTAATCGTTTCAAAGTCTACATTCGGCAAGATGTCTTGATAGATATGTGGCATAGCCTCCTTAATAGATTCAGGCACGCGACCTACCACATTAAAAACAACGTATTGATGTGGATTCAAATGAAATTCGCTATACATCACATGATCATCCATCTTTTCATCACTTGGTACCCCAATAAAGTAATCCATTTCACCTGTTGAATACGAGATAACCACGCCTAGTACCCCTGTCAAAGTACCATTACTCATTTCAACTAGTTTTTCAGTGATTCCCTTATCATTCACCTCTTGCCAAAATTCAGGTATCCCTTGTTGCATATCTTTACCATTATTAAACGTTCTTTTGACGCCAATGAATCTCATAGCATTTAAATTTTCAAAGCGATAGTCCATATTCATTCCTCATTTTCAAAATGATTAAATCTATTACAACCATATTATATTATTGTATATAAAATACAAATTAATATACGTCGAAATCTTCAAGGTATATAATAAATTTACTTTAACAAGACCGTGTATAATGTGTGTCGTGTATATGAAGGAGAATGTGCGATGAAAAAAATCTTACCCGTTAAACCTATAAGCCAACTATTCCCTATTCCTATGGTAATGGGTTGTGAAGGTGTATCTGCTGCGATGTTATTACAATATAATCACCATGATATTAAGGCTACGAGCATTATGAAGCATTGGCCAACGCATCCTAATAATCCATATAAAGGCTATGTAGGACATCACTTTCTCGTCAAATTCGGTCACCATCAAACGATATTTCCAGATGCCTATGTGCCATATTTACAAACCATAGATTCACGTATTGTGGATGGTACTGGTACTGATTTAACTTCATTAGAGTCAGTCATTGATAAGGGACAACCTATTATCTTGTACCATACTAGCTTAGGACAAAAGCCTCACCGTCGACATTTTAAATTAGATAACCAACCTACAGAACTCGTTTCTAATATTCATATTACGTTGTTAATAGGATACGATGAGAATCACTACTATTTTATTGATCCTTTGTGGAGTCATTTATTTAGAAAAATAATCGTTCCATCTATCGTACCGAATCATTTTCAATTTATTAAAATTAAAAAAGACAAGTTGGAGCAAAGTTATAATGCTCCTGGTAAAAAGTGTATCTATTTAAGCCCGGATGGTGAGTGAGACTAAACGGCTTTCATTAGTCCCAACTTGCTTTGCTTGTTGTATTTCTTTCAGAAATCCTCTGTGTTGGGGCCCAACCCCAACTTGCTTTGCTTGTTGCATTTCTTTCAGAAATCCTCTGTGTTGGGGCCCAACCCCAACTCGCTTTGCTTGTTGCATATCTTTCAGAAATCCTCTGTGTTGGGGCCCAACCCAACTTGCTTTGCTTGTTGCATTTCTTTCAGAAATCCTCTGTGTTGGGACCCAACCCCAACTTGCTTTGCTTGTTGCATTTCTTTCAGAAATCCTCTGTGTTGGGGCCCCACTCACTTTTTAATTTAACTATCATCAATTTCAAAATCCATGAGTGCATGATTGATTTCTTGTTTAATATCTGTTGTTCGCCACTGTCGTTGATAACCTAAGCATGGGCATAAATAAGTTATGCTTTTATCAACAATTGATTTACGAAAATGAACATGCCCCATGATGCTATATTGAATAGGATACTTTTGATAAAATTTGTCAAAATCACGTGTGCCTATATACGCATTAAAAAAATCAAAAATCCGATGTGGTGTAGGCACCACAAATTGAGGATGCGTCACGATATGAGTCATTAATATTATATTTAGATGTTGAAATTGTTTTAAATCTTTCTCAACTTGTTTGGCTGCTAATGCAGAGAATGTTCGATCATCCATATGCCAATCTATTTTCACTTTATCTTGCCAAGTGGCACCATAATATTTCCCACGTTCAACACGAGTGATATCAAATTTGTCATCAGCATAACTATAGTCGTACCAAGCTGTATGCCCTACAATAACCCATTTGTTATTAATTACATATGGTTGTCCAATTAAACACTCAGGTTTACTTACGTAAAAATCATAAATTTCTTTTGAACTTATAGATGATTCCGATGTCCAATAGTCGTGATTTCCTGGAACAAATAGCACTGGTATTTGACATGCCTCTTTCACATCACAAATAAATTGGTAGCTTTGTCGAAAGTGATTCGAAATATCGCCAGCAATTAATAATAACTCTATGTTCCTTTCCCCAATAACATCTATTAATGCATTGAGGTACGCTTCAGGTTCAAGTTTAGGATGTCTATCAATATGCAAATCTGAAATCGTTCCAATTCTCATATGCTAACCTTCTCACTCATGTAATTTTTTGGTTTGATAATTATGTCATAGTTACTTTAATTTATAAAAGAATATGTTTTTTAAATTGTCAGATATTAGTTTGTATTTTATAAAATAAAGAGTATAATAAAATTAACTTTTAGCAAAGTTACATATTTTGTAAGCAATTAATAACATCAACAGTTAAAAATCTGAATATTTAAAGAATTGCAATTTCTAATAAGTTTCTTAATTTGAACTTCATTCATTATTTGTTAAAAGTTTCTATTTTTTTCACTTAAAAAAAGAAAGCGTTTACACTTAAAAATCAAATTGCATCATTGCTTTCTAAGGAGGAAGTATATGGCTAGGAAGTTAGAAAGAGAGTTAAACAACAGGCATATTCAATTAATTGCGATTGGGGGCGCAATTGGTACAGGTTTATTCTTAGGTTCAGGTCAAACCATTGCTTTAACTGGGCCTTCGTTATTAATTACATACATGATTATCGGTATAATCATGTTCGCGTTTATGAGAGCACTTGGTGAATTATTACTAAGTAATACACGTTTTAATTCGTTTGTAGATATTGCGAATGAATACATAGGCCCTTTCGCTGGTTTCGTAATTGGTTGGACATATTGGCTTGCTTGGATTGCTTCAAGTATGTCCGATTTAACAGCAATGGGACAATATTTTAGTTTCTGGTTCCCACAAGTACCACACTGGATTACTGTATTGTTTATCGTATTAATGTTAATTTCATTTAACATGTTAGGTGCAAGATTATTCGGCGAATTGGAATTTTGGTTCTCAATAATTAAGATTATCACTATAATCGCGATGATTATTATTGGTCTAGTAATGATTTTCTTCTCATTTAAAACATCATATGGACATGCCTCATTCGGTAACTTGATCAATCATGGCGGGATTTTCCCTAATGGGCCATTTGGTTTCTTAATGGCATTCCAAATCGCTGTTTATTCATTTATTGGTATTGAATTAATCGGTGTAACTGCAGGAGAAACCAAGGACCCTAGAAACGTTATTCCGAAAGCAATCAATAATGTACCGGTACGTATTTTATTATTCTACGTAGGTGGTTTATTAGTTATCATGTCTGTAATTCCTTGGAATAAAATAGACTCAAATAGTAGTCCGTTTGTAACAATGTTTAGTCTAATTGGTTTACCATTCGCTGCAGGACTTGTTAACTTCGTTGTATTAACGGCAGCGTCATCAGCAACAAATAGTGGTATTTATTCAAACAGTCGTATTTTATTTGGTCTTGCCAAACAAGGTCTAGGACCGAAAGTCTTAAGTAAAACAAATGGTAATAGTGTGCCATATTTATCTATGTTTGTATCATCTGGAACATTGCTCGCAGCAGCATTATTAAACTTTATTTTCCCAGATGCAATTAAACTATTTATCTATGTTACGACACTTTCAACTGTACTATTTTTAGTAGTATGGGCGATGATTATTATTTCTTATATTATCTTTGTTAAGAAAAACCCTGAAGAACACACTAAGAATAAGTTCAAATTATTTGGTGGCTTGAAATCAGCTTATTTAGTACTCGTATTCTTCGCATTTGTATTTGTACTTTTATTCTTTAGTGAAGATACAAGAGCTGCTATTTTCATCTCACCAATATGGTTCATTTTCTTATTTATTTTCTATAGAAAATATAAAACGAATGCCGAACATTTGGCTGAAAAAACGAGAAGTCAAGGACGCCATTCAATTAATCATTAATCAATTTCTAACTAATAGTCAGCGTTAAATGACATTATTATTTAGGACGAGTGTAAGACAAAAAATAATAGTATAAGACTACTTAGCAATTTCGCATTAGTTTTCTGAATTAAGAGGATGTTTATATTACACTTTTCTCAATTCTAGTCATTCTTGCGGGGGTGGGATTTTGAATTCAAATTGAATTCTATCCCACTCTCGCCTTTTTCTTTTAATATTGTTTAAGCCCTTTATGAATAAGGTATGTATCAAATAATATAATTTCAAACATTAATTTTTTTATAAAATAGCTTTCACTTTTTTGATAGCCTATGAAATATCATGGTAAAATACTATTATTCAATTTTACAAAGGAGTTACGCATGGAACTATTAGAAGCATTTTTATTATTTATATTCGCAGTAATTATTAGTTCTATTATTTACAATAGGTTCCCTAAAATTCCTACTGCTTTTATTCAAATCGCGTTGGGTGTTTGTTTATTTACCTTACCGATTCCAATACATTTCGAGTTCGAATCTGAAGTATTTATGATGGCAGTTATCGCCCCACTGTTATTTGTGGAAGGTACACATGTTTCAAGAACAAAGTTGCTTGAATACCGTAAACCAGTTGTCCTCATGGCAATGGGATTAGTATTTACGACAGTTATTGGTGTTGGTTTCTTTATTCATTGGATTTGGTCCGATTTACCTATGCCAGCTGCTTTTGCGATTGCCGCAATCCTTTGTCCAACAGATGCTGTGGCAGTATCTGCAATCACTAAAGGTAAAGTCTTACCTAAAGGTTCAATGTCTATTCTTGAAGGTGAGTCTTTACTTAATGACGCTGCTGGTATCATATCATTCAAAATTGCAGTGACTGCACTTGTTACAGGTAGCTTTTCTGCTTTCGAAGCGATTGGCCAATTTATTATTTCAACTATTCTAGGTATTCTGATTGGTGCCGTTATCGGTGCGCTTGTTGTTAGCTTAAGAGTCTATTTAACAGCTAATAAAGGTTTGAAAGATAGCAATACTTTAACGTTTATTCAGTTGTTGACACCATTTGCCGTATATTTTATTGGCGAAGAATTACACGCATCAGGAATTATTGCAGTAGTCGTTGCTGGTCTCATTCACGGCTTAGAACGCGATCGTTTGATTCGAGCTCAAACTGAATTACAGATGAACTACAATCAAATTTGGAATACATTAAGTTATGCTTTAAATGGCTTCGTTTTCGTCGTTCTAGGTTATATTGTTCCAGAAGTAGTAATGGAAATCGTACATCAAGAGCCTCAAAATATTACTTTCCTTATCTCTACAGCGCTATTAATTGCCCTCGCAATTTACGCCTTCAGATTTATTTGGGTTTATTTTTGGTTTAAAGATTTCTATTATCCTAAGAATGTCCATTCATACCTCGATGATGAAGAAGATTCTGGACCACCGAAACGTAAACATTATGCCTTTATAATGACAATGTGTGGTATTCATGGAACAATTTCATTATCAATGGCATTAACTTTACCTTATATGATGAATGGTAATCAGGAATTCATTTATCGTAATGATTTACTATTCATTGCTTCATTAATGGTATTAATTAGTTTGATTATGGCTCAAGTCGTTTTACCTTTCATCACACCTTCTGAAGAAGTTTCATCATTTAAAGGCATGACATATCAATCAGCAAAAATATTTATGGTTCAACATGTATTAAATACTTTTAAAAAGAAAAGTAAAACAAATAAAGACATAGATTATCGACCTATATTAAACCAATATTATAATGAGCTATCGTTCTTAATTAATATGGAACCAGATAATAAAAACACTAAAGAGTTACGTAGACTTCAAGAAGTGGCAGAAGATGAAGAAACTGAAACACTAGAACGTCTCATCGATAAAGGTAGTGTGACGAAAAAAGACATTACCGACTATCGTAATGTTATGGAATTCAATCAATCCTATCGTGAGATGTCAATTCTTAAAAAAGTTAGCCGTTTCTTTAGATTAGTTGCTTTGCGTTTTAAAGCACGTAAAGATTCACGAAAAGAAGCACATCGTATTCATAAAGAAGAACGTGCCTTGACAAAAGAGGTGCATAACGCCACTTCTAAAGAAAACAAAACGCTAGCAAAAGAAAAGCGTGCGGAATACAAAGAGGAACGTCAAAAAGTTAAAGAAGCGCGCAAAGCTCAAAGAGAAGAATTTAAAAATAGTTTCAATAAAGTTCAACAAATCATGCGTGTCGTCAATCATAATATCATTATGAAAATGCGTGAAGAGCAAAATAGTACAAACGTGTTAGAAGTGAGTTTAATTATTAATCAGTACCACAGCTTATCACGTACGATTCGTCAAAATCAAAATAGAAGAGAACAACGTGATAAAAATAAACAAGTCTATGAGATTACGACATATCAGCAACACGATGTTAAACTGGAAGCGTTATATTTACAACGTCAATTATTAGATGAGTTTATCACCCGTAACAAAGTTACAAATGAAGTAGCTACACAGTTACGTGAGAATATTAACTATAATGAGATTGTCTTAGCACATGAAGCTAATGGTCATTAACATCAAAAATATCGAACTATAAAACAAGCCCGTAGATGCATTCACTGACATCTACGGGCTATTTAAAATAGTCATTCTACTTTTTCAATTTAAATGGCACAGTCGCTAAAATAACATTTTTTTGGTAGAATAAATGCATTTTTAAACGTATGCTTGTTTGGTTGTGTAAGAAATTATGCCATGATTTTTTAGTTATAAATTGTGGCACAACCACTGTTATAACATAATTTTTGTCATTGGCTTTTTTATTAATTTTATCTATAAATCGAGAAATCGGACGAATAACACTACGATATTCTGAATGTAATACGACTAATCGAACATCTGGGAAATGTTTTTGCCATTTATCTACAAAACATTTATCGGATTCATCACCAAATGATACGTGTACAGCAATAACATCATCTGCAATCATTTGTGCGTAATAAACAGATTTATCAATAGCTGAAGTAATCGTACTCACTGGCACAAGTGCTAAGTTTTTATCAACTATTGGCATATCTTGAACCATTGCAGTTGATCTAAGTTGTTCTGCAATATTTTTATAGTGCATATTAATGCGTAAAAAGACAATTACGATCAGTGGTAAAAAGATTAAGATTGGCCATACGTGGCTGAATTTTGTAATCAAGAAAATCATGAAAACGATAAAAGTAATTGTTCCACCAATTGCATTGGCAATAAGTTTTCTTGACCAGCCTTTTTCACGGCCTCTAATCCATTTAAGAACCATTCCATATTGTGCTAATGTGAATGGGATAAATACCCCAACTGCATATAATGGGATTAAGTTTTCAGTTTTACCATTGAATAATATAATTAATAGAATTGCGCCAACGCCTAATGTGATTATAGAGTTAGAGTATCCTAATCTATCACCACGTACATTAAACATACGAGGCATGTATTTATCTTTCGCCATACTTGCAGCTAACATTGGAAATGCTGTAAATCCTGTATTAGCAGCTAACACTAAAATCATTACCGTAGTAGCTTGGACGAAATAATAACCAGCGTTATGACCTAATATATTCATTGCTAATTGTGACAGTACAGTTGTTTCAGTTTGAGGTAAAACGCCATACCAATATGCTAATCCAACGATACCGACTAATAAGAATGCTAAGATACTACCCATAGTTACTAAAGTTTTAACTGCATTTTTAGGGCCTGGATCTTTAAAGTTAGTTACAGCATTCGAAATTGCCTCTACTCCTGTTAGAGAAGAAGCCCCTGATGAGAAGGCCTTTAATAATAAGAACATGGAAACACCAGGCACTGCTGTACCGACTGCCGCATGCATATGTGGTTCAACTTGACCAGTTGCGACTTTCCAAACTCCTACGATAATCATAATAATTAACCCGATAATAAATAAATATACTGGATAAGAAAGAACAGTAGCTGATTCTGTCAAACCACGCAGGTTCATGATTAAAATAAATAATACAAGTAAGCATGCGATTAATACTTTATGATGATATAACGATGGAAACGCAGCTACAAACGCATCTGCTCCAGAAGAGATACTTACTGCTACCGTTAAAATATAATCAACGAGTAATGAGCCACCTGCTAATAATCCCCATTTTTCACCTAAGTTCATCTTAGATACGATATATGCACCGCCACCCTTAGGATAGGCATATATAACTTGGCGATAAGATAAGATTAAAGCAGCTAATAGAACTAACACCGCACAAGCAATAGGTAGTGTATACCAAGAGGCCATTGCGCCTACTGCTACTAATGTAATCAATATCTGCTCAGGTCCATAAGCAACTGAAGATAATGCATCTGATGATAAAATAGCTAAAGCTTTGAAATTGCTGATTTTTTCATTCTTTAAATCACGATTCCGCTTAGGTTTACCAATTAAAAGTCTTTTAAATTGAGTGAACATAATCCTCTTTCCCTCTTTATATATTCAAATTCAATGGATAAAGGATACTCCCATTCTATAAAAATGTATAGGGACTCCTACTATTTTTATTACACTTTTTATTCTTTAAGTTACATTTTACCATTATATTTAATGTTTCATTTTTCAAATTTAAAGTAAAAAATGTTGTTTACTACTTATAAATGACTTTAAAGAGCTATTTAGGTAAAAACTTGCTATACTATTGTCATTAAAATTTTAAATTGTTCACTATGTAAAAATGAATATAAAGGACTAGACAAATGAAAAAGAAATTACTTATTGGTGGCGTCATATTATTAATTATTGTGGCATCACTTTCAATAGCAATCAAATTAAAGCCAAACCATTCTATGTTGAGCCCCTCTTCACAGAGCTACATTGACAAAATGGTTTCTAATGAAATGAAAGATGGCCATATTCCGGGGGTATCTGTTTTAATCGTTAAACATAATAAGATATTTATGAATAAGGGTTACGGTTACGCAAATATTAATAAAAAGACCAAAGTATCTCCTAAAACACGTTTTGAAATTGCTTCAAATTCTAAAGCTTTTACTGGTTATGCCATCATGCAACTTGTAAAAGATAACAAGATTAAATTAGATGACAAAATCAACAAGTATATCCCTGGTTTTTATATGTCATATAAAGGTAAAAAAACAGATATAACTGTTGATCAACTCATTGCTCAAACAAGTGGTATTCCAGGTGACATTACAGATAATGATAAGATTACTAAAAAGACGGACAGTCTATCAGGTATTGTGAATAGTATTAAGGGACGCAAGTTAGACGCAAAACCTGGCAAACAATTCGAATATTCCAATATGAATTACGATATCTTAGGGCTCATTGTTCAAAATGTGTCTCATGAATCGTATTCAAACTATATGGATAAACATATCTTCAAGCCATTAAAAATGAAAGATATCACAACAAAAGATAGTAATGTGAAACAAGCAGATGACGCACAAGGTTATCTTTATAAAAATGGTAAGTATCATGCTGATAACCCTACTTTCAACATTGGGGATAATCCTTCGGCATATATGATGACTGGTACCAAAGGTTTAAAACCATGGATTAAATTCCAACTCAATCCGACACCAACCTATAAATCTTTAATTTCTGAAACGCATCAACCTAAAGTTAAAACACATGATGATATCAATTCGAGCTATGCTACGGGTTGGTTCGTTGATGATCGTAATAAAGACACGATTGTTTATCACCCTGGCACACTTGAAAATTATTCATCTTATATTCTTTTAAATCCGAAACAAGATTATGGCATCGTCATCTTAGCAAATTCATATTCGAAAAGTGTTCCTGACTTAGCTCAGAATTTAAATACACAGATGAGTAATGGCAAGCACATTGACACACTTCAACAATTTATCAATCAATATCAAATTGGTATCGTCATCATTACAGTATTAATGTGTTTATTGGTTGTCATAACACTTATAATCATTTGGCGCTACATCAATCAACGTAAGCCGATACACTTTAATTGGCGTAATCATAACATGCAAATGAAAGTGTTATTACTAACTGTTTCATTTGCACTTATCTTAGGATTAATACACTTGTTACCATCAATGATACTTACGGACTCAGATTGGCATTTTATGATGTCTTGGTTACCAACATCAGCTAAATATGGCTTATTAAGTTTCGTCATGCTACTTACAAGTTTGTATGCTTTCTTATTTTTAAAAATTGTATCAACTACAACAAAATCTAATTAAAAAACTTTGATTAAATGCAATAATTTACAATTGATTATGTTAAGCTAAACTTATTAAAGACTAAGATTATTAAAGATCTCAAGCACATAGGAGTATGTAAATGAAAAAGAAATGGTTTTTATTCTTAATGGGCGTCATGATTTTACTAGCAGGTTGTGATTATTCCCATAAAGAAGATCAACACGGGTTCTTTTATACAGTATTTGTAAGACCAATGGATATGTTACTTCACTTTCTTGGACGCACATTCCATGATATTTATGGCTTAGCCATCATTGTTATCGTTCTTATTATTCGAATGGTTCTTATGCCACTCATGTTTATTCAAGTTAAAAATATCCATATCATGCGTGGTAAAACAAAAGTGGTTAAACCAGAGATTGATAAATTGCAAGAAAAAATGAAACATTCAAAAACACAAGAAGAGCGTACTGCAGCGAATAAATTATTGATGAAGAAATATAATGACTACGGCATCAATCCATTCAAGAGTTTAATTGGTACTTTGCCTATTTTAATTCAAATTCCTATTCTATTAGGCTTATATGCTTGTATTAAATATCCAACGAGTGGCGGTATAATTCAGCATCCACATTTCTTGTGGTTTAACTTGATGCATACGGACATTATCATGACATTCATCGCAGCGTTACTTTATTTTATTCAACCATTAGTCAATTCGATTCACTATCCTAAGAACGAACGACGTTCATATCATGTCATGATGGTCATATCACCATTGTTTATTATATACGCATCGTTGCAATCCGCTTCAGCATTAAGTTTATATTGGGCTATTAGTGCAACATTTTTAATTATTCAAATGCACTTTGCTCACAGCCATTACGCTAAGGTCGGTCAAGCAGCGGGTGATCAATTACGACAACAAATTGAGCAACAACGTAACAATAAGACCAAAGACTATGACGCCGAAATCACTAATGAAGCGCAAAACACAACAACAGACAATCATTCTAAAGACGCTCAATAAACACAAAAGAGCACTGTTATCAGCTAAGTTAGCTTAGCCAATAACAGTGCTTTACTTTATTTCTAAACATTTATTTTAATGGATGCATACCATCTTTCCATGTTTTATAAATTAATGTGCCACCTTGTGCTTTAAATTTATCATTTGTAATACCACGTTCAAATGGTTGTGCAGGTTGAATCGTTACATCAGCATTTACACCAACTTCATTCGCATACCATGCTGCAAAATCTGATCCTTTAACAGGTTCATCATCAGCAACATTGTAAATACCATTATCAAAATTAATTGCTTGAATAGATACTTCAACTGCATCGTCTAAATGAATAAATGAAGTTACACCATCTGATAAAGTAACGTCGCCATCTTTAAATTGATTATAAATCATACCATCTTTGCCATACCAAGTACCTGGGCCATATAACCAACCAAAACGGAGTACTACATATTGATCCATACGTGCCGTTTCTTTTTCTAGACCAACGACGCCATCGACAGTTATCTTTCTGTCGCCCTCTGAATGATAATCTAAAGGTGTTTCTTCAGTGGCTAATCCTTCACCAGGTTCATACATAAAGCCAATACTTTGCGCTACTACTTTTTTCACATCATATTTTAACGCTGCGTCTGTTAAGTTTTTACCACCTTCAACACGCACTTTCGTATTTGCTGCCATATCAACATTTTTTAAATCCGTAATTTGGTTAATAATCACTTCTGGTCGGAAGTCACCGATAGCCGCATCGATAGTGTCTGCTTTTAAGATATCTCCAATGTAAGCTTTAGCATTAAGTCCTTCTAATTTATCTTTACCACGTTGTGATGTCGTAAAGCCTGCTACCTCGTGTCCATCTTCAACCAATCGTTTCGTTAAACGCTCTCCAATTAATCCTGTTGCACCAGTTATAAATATTTTAGTCATATATGATACTCACCCTTCTATTTTCTCTCTTTTTGAAAATGAATATTTAAATTCAACTTACTTACTAGAATTTCGTACTAAATCGATGGTGTTCATCCAAACGATATGGCCGAATAATTCAGAAAGTCGTTCTTCATTTGGTAAATCTTTAACCTGTGGTGTTAAATTAAGTTTCGGTAATAGGTATTCATGAAATGCGATATGAATCGCAATGCCAAATAATGTGCCTTTGAAAGCAGTCATTTTAGGGCATTTTTCAGCAATTAAACCATAAGCGAGTGCATTTGCTACTGAAAAACCGTAATGAATACCCATAACAGTAACAGGGATATCATGGCCATTATAGTGATAAGTCGCATTCTTGATGTTATCTGGCAAAGATAATTTATTTAGTAATGTCATTGGCGGTGGTTCTTCATCGCGTTCAGGTGTTCTCGGTGGGACTAGTGCTTCCCAGCCCATCTTGACCGCTCCACTTAACAGACCACCCACAACGGCTGTCATTAAGATTCGTTTTGTAGACCCATTCATAGTCTCAACATCTCCTTTGAGTTCGCTTAACTTTCTTCTACCCATTTTTATTACTTTTTAAAAACACCATCATTTATCAAAGTTTGAATATTTAGGTTAACACTTCTAGACCTTAAAATATATTAATCTGACTGACTAAAAAGGACTAGGATATCATTCTAATTGAATTCATCATCCTAGCCTCTTGTATAAATATGATCAGTTATTTAGCATGGCGTTGTTCTTCTTTCGCATGTATCATATTAGCCACAAATTGATTTACAGGTGCGTCAATATGTTGTTCTTCACCTAATCGCGCTACCGCACCATTGATATAATCAATTTCTGTTAAACGATTATTATTGATTAAATCTTGGTACATTGAAGGGAAATGTGGTCCTACTTTATCATTCAAGTCAATTAAATAGGTATAGACTTCATCTGCATTTAAATGTACCCCATCGATTGTTGCTACTTGAACGATTTCCTGCGTAATTTTATATACTAATTTCTTAGCATAGTCACTCTCATTAAGATTCGATAAACGACATTCTAAGATTGTACATAACGCATTAGCCGTTCCGTTAACACAAATTTTCTTCCAAATAGATTGTTGCAGATTCTCACTTTTATGCGGATTTAGTCCAGACTTATCTAATAAGTCATATACCACATCAACATTAGGTTGTCCTTCTCGAACGAGTGCGCCAATTTCTACAGGACCATAACCCATTAAATGTGTATGTCCTGGCGATTCTAAACCAGCTGTCCATGTTGTAACACCACGAACAATACGTGATTCGTCAACATATTGACCAATTAAGCGTTCGTGTTTTAAACCATTCATTGTACATACCATAACTGTCTTGTCATGAATATGATGTTTAATGTGTTCAAGCATGTCATGTAGTTGCATTGCTTTCGTAAATAAGAACACGACATCAAAATAATGCTCTTGTGGTATGTCAGTATGTTGATACATAGGTATATTGAGATGATGTTGTTCTCCATTAATATCAATATGTAATCCATCTCGTTTGATGGCAGTCGCCTGAGGTTCCCAACCATCAATTAATGTCACATCGTAACCTTGTCGATATAACATCGCCAATTAATGTCACATCGTAACCTTGTCGATATAACATCGCTCCAAATCCACTACCTAATGCACCAGAACCAGCAATCGCTATTTTCATAAATCATGACTCCTTTTTATAATGATGTTTTAAAAGTACTACTTTACTACGCCTCAGTCAATATTATAAACGAAATATTCATAATTTTTAGATAATTAATATTTTATTTTGCTCAAAAATTTAAAAACCCTCAGTGCGTCAAAAAAACTCACCGAGGGTTTGTTAATATACTAATTATTTTTTAATTTTTTTGGAACTAAAAAGAATATAACAATAAAGGCTGTTAAAGCTATTCCAGCATTAAATAACACACCAGCCGCACCACCTAATTGTAAATTCATAAGTGAAGCGCCAAAGCCATAAATCGTACTAGACATAGCTACACCAAACGCATTACCTAGTGATGATGCCATTTTATATAATCCTGAAGCAACCCCTACTTTATCATCCGGTGCTTCTGCAACGGCTGTATCTGTTGAAGGTGTTGCATACGTACCTAAACCAATACCAAATAACAAGTAACCGATGATACTTGAAATAATATAAGCAATATTTGGTAAGAAAGTTAAAGACAATAGGATTAAACCTAGGAATGCGAAACCACTACCCGTTAATAACGGCTTTTTAGCACCTTGCTTTTGCAACAATTTCTCTCCTACACGAATCATGATCAGTACAGCAACAAGATACGTGATTGAAATCAGTCCTGCTTGTAATGAGCTGAATCCCAGTTGACTTTGATAATACGTGTTAACAACGATAAGCGTACCACCAGCAACACCATTTAACATGAAGTTTGAAAGTGTTGCACCACTGTAGCCCTTATTTTTGAAAATACGAAAATCAACAAGTGGATTCTTAGCTTTAATTTCACGAACAATAAATAGAATACCAGCAACTAAAAAGACGACGCCTAGTGATAAAATCATTGGAGACATTAAGCCACGATCAGCCGCTTGTGTCACCATAACATTGACACTTAATAGCGTAATAACTAATAAGATAAGGCCTGTTACATCAAATTTAGATTTATTATCTTTCTCATTTGGGCCAGGTTCAACTTTAGTCTCGGGTGTATGTTTAATTAAGAAAAAGGCTAAAATTGATAAGGCAATTGAAACGATAAAAATCCATTGCCATCCTATCGTTGAAGCGACAAAGCCACCAAATAATGAACAAATACCGCTACCGCCCCAAGATCCGATAGACCAATAACTGACGGCACGTTGTCTTTCTTTACCTATGTAATATTCATTAATAATGGCAAGTGTTGATGGCATAATGAACGCACCAGATAACCCTTGCAATGCACGACCAACAATTAATAGCCAAGCATATGGTGCAATAATCAAACATAAAGAACCAATAATACTTAAAGCTAACCCTATGTAAGTCATCTTCACGCGACCAAACTTATCTGCCACATCTCCAGCACCCACAATAAAGAGTCCAGAAATCAGTGCCGATAAACTGACTGCGATATTAATCGTACCCATATTGGTATTAAATGACGATTGCAATGTCGGTACGATATTTACTACCGATTGTGCGAATAACCAAAATGTCAATACGCCAATAATGATACCTGTTAGTAATCTATTATCTCCCCTAAATTCTGTTGAAGATTCCATCTCAAAAATTCCTCCTATATCACCCTAAAAACTAATATATACATATTAAAGTCTGAAAATTCTCAACAATATACTTCTCATAACCCATGACCTCTTCCTAACATGCTTAGAAAGTCCCTGTACGGTATAGGTTGAATGTAAATCAGTGTAGTTGAGATAAATCAAACTTAGAGAATAAAGTGAAATCTACTTTTTATGATTTCATCGCAATTTATTCTCAACTTAATAAATTAGTTTACATTGAAAACCTTATCACAATTATGGATAAATGACGTAATAAAAAACTCTTATTTTTCGAAAGTTGATTTTTTACAATCTATTTAACGATGCAATTGACTAATATTTAGCTAGTTGTAAAATATAAGTTTTAATTTTAAACTATCAAGTTAAAATTTTCCATACTATAATGATAACTAAGAACAATTTTTAGAATTAAAAATAATAAATAACAGGTGTAAATATATGTTCAATTTATTCATTTTATTGCTGGAGCGCGTAGGTTTAATTATTATTATTGCGTACATATTAATGAATATTAATCACTTTAAAACTATGATGGGAGAGCGTGAAATATTACGTTCTCAATGGCAATTGACTATTTTATTTTCATTATTTGCGATTATTTCAAATTTTACTGGTATAGAAATTGAAAATGGCAAAATTGTTTCCAGTAACATTTACTATCATTTGAATAATGATGCTTCAATGGCAAATACACGTGTATTAACCATCGGCATGGCTGGATTAATTGGTGGCCCTTTCGTTGCTATCATTGTCGGCATAATATCTGGATTGTCGCGTCTATATATTGGTGGCGCTGATGCTTATACATATCTTATTTCTTCAATTTTTATTGCTTTGATTTCAGGATTTTATGGTTATCGTACGATGCATCGTTATACATATCCTACAATTTTAACTGGTGCAATTATTGGAGCAGTAAATGAATGTATTCAAATGGCATGTATTCTGATTTTCGCAAATGATACCTCTGCTGCTTGGACTTTGGTTGAGTTTATTGGCATACCTATGATTTTAATTAATAGTATCGGAACAGCCATCTTCCTATCCATTATTCTTTCAACATTGCAACAAGAAGAACAAGCACGTGCCATTCAAACCCACGATGTTTTAGAATTAGCGAATAAAACGTTACCTTACTTCCGTTCTGGTTTAAATGAGACGTCGGCGCGTCCTGTTGCTGAAATCATTTTAAATTTAATGAAAGTTTCAGCAGTCGCGATTACGAATAAGACAGATATTTTAACACATGTAGGTGCTGGAAGCGATCATCATGTTGCTAAGAAAGAAATTATTACGCATTTATCTAAAGAAGTCATTCGGACAGGTCATTTGAAAGAAGCACATTCTAAAGAAGATATTGGCTGTAAAAACCCTAATTGTCCACTTGTTGCTGCATTGGTGATACCCTTAATGATTAATGATAAAGTAGCTGGTACATTGAAATTTTATTTCACTAATGAAAATGATATAACGACTTCAACGAAACAACTGGCACGTGGTTTAGCAGATATATTCTCAAGTCAATTAGAATTAGGACAGGCTGAAACACAAAGTAAACTTTTACGTGATGCGGAAATTAAGTCGTTACAAGCTCAAGTTAACCCACATTTCTTCTTTAATGCGATTAATACGATATCTGCACTTGTACGGATTGATAGTGAAAAAGCACGTAAATTATTATTGCAATTAAGTCAATTCTTTAGATCAAATCTACAAGGCGCACGTAACAACACCATTACCTTAGAGAAAGAGTTGCAACAAGTAGAAGCTTATTTATCACTTGAACAAGCGCGTTTTCCTGACCGATTCACAATTAAATATAATATCGACAATTCCTGCCATAATGCATTAATTCCACCATTCATTATTCAAATATTAGTGGAAAATGCTATTAAACACGCTTTTAAACATCGTCGTAAAGATAATATCGTTCATGTCGATGTCCGACCTAATCCTGATGCACATACGTTACAAATCGTTGTTCGAGATAATGGTAGTGGCATAGCTCAAGACATATTACCGCTAATTGGACAAATGAGTGTTACCTCCGAAACAGGAACGGGAAGTGCCTTAGAGAACTTAAATCGACGTTTGATTGGATTATATGGAACTGCAGCATCATTACATTTTGAGTCAACGAATGAAGGAACAACTGTACAATGTGACATACCTTATAAATACTCAAAGGAGGAATCTTAATTGAAGACATTAATCGTGGATGATGAGCCACTAGCCCGTAATGAATTACATTTTTTATTAAATGAGATTTCTGATTTTGAAGTGATTGATGAAGCAGAAAATGTAGAAGAAACACTAGAAAAATTATTATACGAAACATATGATTTGGTATTTCTAGACATTAACCTAATGGATGAAAACGGCATAGATTTAGCACATAAAATTCAAAAAATGAAGCAACCCCCTTATATTGTATTTGCCACAGCTCATGATACTTTCGCAGTAAAAGCATTTGAACTTAATGCCTTGGACTATATACTTAAACCATTTGAATTAGAACGGGTTGCACAAACTGTAACTAAAGTTAAAAGATTGATGCGTATGGATCAAGAAGAAATGAATCATAGCGACGATAATCATTCAAATGCCTCTGCATTTGAAACTCCTACGACTAATCATGATAAATCTGTGATTCCTATTGAAGTCAATGAACGTATATATGTAATCAATTTAGATGATATAACGGCTATATCCGTTAATCATGGCATTACTACGATTTATACATTAAAGCGCACATATGAAACAACAGAACCACTTAATTATTATGAAAAGAAACTACCTGATAACAAATTTATTAAAATTCATCGTGCAACCATTATTAATAAACAACATATCGATAGTGTAGAACATTGGTTTAACTATACTTATCAAGTCACAATGACATCTGGAAATAAATTTCAAGTAAGCCGATCATTTATGAAATTTTTCAAACAAGAAATTGGATTACTCTAAGCTTTAATATAATCTATTAAAATATGACTAACATTAGACAAAGGTTGAGACAATGGATACTTGCTCAACCTTTTTTATTTTATACGCATCTATTCCAAACTTAATTAAACGTTTTGTTACTGATTTTCAACTTCAATTTAATGCAACTCACCACTTCATATTTGTAATTCGGAGTTAAAACACCCAAAAGTAAACGTTTTCATATTATCCTAATCTCAAGATAAAAAGAGAGAGGGAGAGTATTATTATGGCAAATGACAATACACATAATGGTAATGCTCAAGGAACTGCTAAGTTGGCTAAAACTTACAATTTCTTTCAACAAGCATTAACAATTGCTGTAGTATTATTTATTTCAAAAATTATTGAAAGTTTCATTCCATTCCCAATGCCTGCATCAGTCATCGGTCTCGTATTGCTATTCATTCTATTATGTACAGGCGTTGTGAAATTAGGTCAAGTGGAAGGCGTAGGTACTGCATTGACTAATAACATTAGTTTCTTATTCGTACCAGCCGGTGTTTCAGTTATCAACTCGTTACCTATTCTAAGTCAACATCCTATTTTAATTATTCTATTAATTATCATTTCTACATTATTACTATTAATTAGTGTAGGTTTTGTATCTCAATTATTTGTAACAAAAACATTGTTCCCATCTAAAGAACAAAATGAAAAAACTAGACTTAAGGAGGGTAACTAATGATTGATCATTTAGGCATTACAACACCTTATTTTGGAATACTGGTTTCACTCATTCCTTTCGTTATTGCACAATATTTTTATAAAAAAACAAATGGCTTTTTCTTACTTGCCCCACTTTTCGTAGCAATGGTTGCAGGTATCGCATTCTTAAAAATCACAGGAATTAGTTATGCAAACTATAAAATAGGCGGAGATATTATTAATTTCTTCTTAGAACCCGCAACAATCAGTTTCGCTATTCCTTTATATAAAAAACGTGAAGTCTTAAAAAAATACTGGCTACAAATCTTTGGCGGTATCGCAATTGGTACACTTATCGCGTTAATCTTAATTTACTTAGTAACGATTGTCTTCCAATTAGGAGATAAAATTGGTGCATCTATGTTACCTCAAGCTGCAACAACTGCTATCGCACTTCCAGTGTCTCAAGGTATTGGCGGTATGAAAGAGTTAACATCATTAGCCGTTATTCTTAATGCCGTTGTTATTTCAGCTTTGGGTACTAAAATTGTTAAATGGTTTAAAATTTCAAATCCTATTGCACGTGGTTTAGCTTTAGGTACAAGTGGTCACACACTTGGTGTTGCAGCAGCTAAAGAACTTGGTGAAACAGAAGAATCTATGGGTAGTATCGCGGTTGTTATCGTAGGTGTTATCATCGTTGCAATCGTTCCACCACTTGCTTCAGTTTTATTCTAATAAATGAATATATTAAAAAGAGTCGAGACATGACATTGTCTCGACTCTTTTAGTATTTATCCATTGTTAATTAATAGATATTTCTAAATTTAGTTAGGCTTTATAATCCCGTGCTATACGCGATTTTCAAATCTCTTAATTAATACTTTGAATTTGTTTTTCTTTCTTTTTATTCTTATTTGTCGGATCTAGTTTACGTTCTAAGAATCGTAAGCCTAAATCAATCACTATCGCGATTAAAGCGATTGGAATGGCACCAGCTAAAATGTACACCGTACCGTCCGTAGAGTTTGTACCACGAATGATAATATCACCTAACGTTGGCGCACCAATAAATGAACCAATTGCGACAATACCAATTGCGACAACTAAAGCGATACGAATACCACCAATAATAACCGACAATGATAATGGCAGTTCAATCATACGCATGACTTGATTGCTCGTCATACCCATTCCTTTACCAGCATCTTTAATATTATTATCTACACCAGTAATGCCGGTATATGTGTTCTTTATAATAGGAAGTAACGCATACAAGAATACTGCAACTACAACAGTATTAGGTCCTAAACCTAGTGATAACATTAAAATAGCTAACATCGCGATTGCAGGTACTGTTTGGATAATATTGGCAATCGTAATAATTGGCCAAGATAACTTTGTATAACGTGAAATTAAGATCCCTATCGGAATGCCGATAATACAAGCAAATAACACACCATAAATAGACATTAATAAATGTTTGAAAAACAGTTCCATAAGATAGCCAAAGTTCAAGGTATAGTATTCATAAAGTGAACTCAATAAATTACCTTTCATTATTTTTGACCACCTTTCTTATTATCATCTTCGAAATAGTTATGCTTTTTCACAAAATCTTCAGCAATGACAGCTGGTTCTTTACCTTTACCATCCGCTTCATAATTTAGTTTTTGCATATCTTTCGTAGTAATTTGACCTTCTAATTTCTTCAATGCCTTATCAATTTCTGGATTATCCTTTATTAACTTTTCAGTAGCTAATGGACTACCATCATAAGGTGGGAAGAATTTACGATCATCCTTCAAGACTTTTAAACCATAAGCAGCAATACGTCCATCAGTTGAATATCCAACTGCAACATCTAATTTCTTATTTTTAAGTGCATCGTAAACCAACCCAATTTGCATTGGTCGTGCATTGGCAAATTTAAATCCATAGTCTTTTTGGAAAGCAGGATAACCATCACCCGCACGATTCATCCATTGCGTATCCATACCTAGACGTAAGTCGTTTTTATATTTTTTCAAGTCCGAAACTTTTTCTAAATGATATTTTTTAGCAACTTCTTTAGTCACCATAAATGCATAAGTGTTCGCAAATCCAAACGAATTATAATATTTTTGGTCATATTTCTTTTTGAAAAGTCTTTGCGACTCGGACATTGCCTTTTTCGGATCCTTAGTAGGTGGCGCATCAAGTACACTTGTCAATTCTGTTCCCGTATATCGAACTGCTGACATGTTAACATCACCACGTTGTAAGGCATTGTGTTGAATAATACTTGAACCTAAATTACCTACTATAGAAGGTTTTATTTTGTTATGTGTATAATGTTCAATCATTAATTTTTCAATATTTGCCATGATTTTAGTTTCACTCGTCTCAGTGGCAGTTATTTTCACACTATCTTTGCCAGCGCTATCGCCTAATCCTGGTAATCCACATCCAGATAATACCACGAGGGATAGTGCCAGAAGTATGAAAGTTAGTTTAAACTTTTTCATAAATTTAGTAATCCTCCCTTAGTTATTATCTAGATACTTTAAGTCCTTTAGGGACAGCCCATTTTTCAATTAATGAAAGTAAGAAGTCTACAAGTAATGCAAGACATGTTACAAGAACTGCTGCACTAATAATCATTGGTGGTTGATAAAGGTTTAAACCGTTGAATACTAAGTCACCTAAACCACCCGCACCAACGTAACTTGCTAGCGTTGCCCAACTAATGACATAAACACTTGATAAACGAATGCCACTAATAATTAATGGTAACGCCAGTGGTAATTCGACATCTTTCATTAATTGCATTTTTGTCATTCCCATACTTGTTCCAGCTTGGATAACATTTTTATCAATATTTTGTACACCAAGTACGGTATTATTTAAAATCGGTAATAATACATAAATGAATAATGCTACAATCGCTGGTGTCTTACCTACACCAAAGATTGGAATCATAATGGCTAAAACGGCTAATGTCGGAATGGTTTGAAGCACACCCGCAATAGTTAAGACTACATTGGCAGTACGTTTTGTCTTAGACAATAAGATACCGATGGGTACTGCAACAACTATCGCTATAAGTAAAGCGATAATAGATATGTAGAAATGTTCAATTGTTTTCGATACGAGTTGGCTCCCATATTCTTGGAAAAATTGGCGCATTAACGATCAACTCCTGAATAATGAGAATCATCTAAGTCGTCAGTATCCATTCTATCCGTGACATCCTTTTGTTTGCTCAAAGCACCATCTTCTTGTTGTTGACTTAGTTGTTTCTTCTCTTGATTACCAAATTCATTTTCGCGTTCAACATCATTCATATGTGTATCAGATAATTCCATCTCACCATCTTCTTCACCCCAAATTGAGTCATACACAATATCAACTAGGTTGGCACGTGTTATTAAACCAATTAATGTATTGTCATTATCAACGACTGGTATATTTCTAACATTTCGTTTCAAAATCGTACGCACGGAATCTTGTAATTTTGAGTCTATATGTACTTTATAAACATCGCGTTGCATCGTATCGATTAATTCTTTGCGATGGCGTAATCCTTGGTTAATATCTTCTATATCTAAGAAGCCTAAAAGATGATTATGATTGTTTACTACGAAGATGGTATCGACACGACGTTGTCGCATGATGTTAACAGCGTCATTCAATGTATCATTCGCATTTACAGTTACCGGTTTAATCATCGCATCTTCAACTGTACGCATATTAGGTCTATCTTGAATTAGTCTGTTCTGACCGATAAATTCTTTTACGAAATCATTTGCTGGATTTCTTAGAATATTATCTGGTGTATCATACTGTACGACTTGTCCTTTAGACATAATACAAATACGGTCTGCGAGTTTAATTGCTTCATCCATATCATGTGTTACAAAGATAAACGTTTTACCTAATTTTTTCTGTAAATCTTTAACTAAATCTTGCAATGTATCTCTTGTAATTGGGTCCAAGGCACCAAACGGTTCATCCATCAAAATAATGTCTTGTTCAGCGGCTAACGCACGTACTACCCCAATACGTTGTTGCTGACCACCAGATAATTCAGATGGATAACGGTCTAAATATTCTTCAGGCAAATCTGCAAGTTTAATTAATTCTTTAGCCTTCGCATCCTTCTTTTCTTTAGACCATTTTAAAAGTTTAGGTACTAGGACAATGTTCTCTCTGATTGTCATATGTGGCATTAATCCAATTTGTTGAATGACATATCCAATACTACGACGCAATTCAACCGGGTTCATGCTACGCACATTCTTCCCATTCATTTCAATTGTTCCCTCAGTAGCTTCAATCATTCGATTTATCATTCTTAAAGCTGTCGTCTTACCACTACCACTTGTCCCAATAAACGCGATAAATTCACCAGATTCAATATCTAATGAAATATTATCTACCGCTTTTTTATTGCCAGAGTAAATTTTAGTTAAGTTTTTAATACTTAGCGTCATTAGATTGCTCCTTCCTGAAATTCCCAGATGTAAAAAAATTCTCAGAATAAAAAAAGGCCAGTAGTCCCGTTGTTAAACAAATACGTGATAAGTCAAACAAGAGCCCCATGGCCTTTGCTTCATAAAATTTTAATGAGTCTTTAAATAAAATATGTAATTTATTCTGATTGTTTTTACATCATTTATACTTATATACCCTTTATAATTTTTTGAAACATTTTAATAGTTAACTATTAAAAAAGTTCACAATTTCGTTTTAAATGTATTCTAATATGAAAGAAAAAATGTTTTCGTAATACTATTTATTAGGACTTTTATTCTAAAGTTCATTTTTTTGTCAAAATTTTCGAAATATATCAATTAATATCGCTAGTTAAATTGAATTCTCAATTCATTAGTATTAATCTATAGGTGTAATAAGTATTTAATGAAGGGATGTTTTATTCAATGAAAGCAGCAGTATGGTATGGTCAAAAAGATGTACGTGTGGAAGATCGCGAACCTAAACAATTAAAAGATAATGAAGTCAAAGTAAAAGTATCATGGGCTGGTATTTGTGGTACCGACTTACATGAATATTTAGAAGGACCTGTGTTTATCTCTACTGATAAACCTGACCCATTCCTAGGCCAAAAAGCGCCTGTAACTTTAGGTCATGAATTTGCAGGTGTGGTTGAAGAAGTAGGTAAAGACGTTACTAAATATAAAAAAGGTGATCGTGTTGTTGTTAACCCAACTGTATCTAAACGTGAAAAAGATGAAAGCGTAGATTTATATGACGGTTATTCATTTATCGGCTTAGGTTCTGATGGTGGCTTTGCAGAATTCACAAATGCGCCTGAAGAAAATGTTTATACGTTACCTGAAAATGTATCTGACAAAGAAGGTGCATTAGTAGAACCAACGGCAGTAGCAGTTCAAGCTGTTAAAGAAGGTAACTTATTATTCGGTGATACTGTAGCTATTTTTGGTGCAGGTCCAATCGGATTATTAACTGTTGTTGCAGCAAAAGCTGCAGGTGCAAGCAAAATCTTTGTATTCGATTTATCTGAAGAACGTTTAGCTAAAGCGAAAGAAGTTGGTGCTACACATGTAATTAACTCTGGTAATACAAACCCTGTTGAATTCATTAACGAACATACTGAAAACGGTGTAGATGTTACATTTGAAGTGGCTGGTGTTGGCGTAACATTATCTCAATCTGTACAAGTAACTCGTCCAAGAGGTACAGTTGTTATCGTTTCTATCTTCGCTCATGAAGTAGACTTCGATCCAATGTTATTAACTAACTCTGGTGTTCATTTAGCATCAACTATTGCTTACTCACCTACTACATTCCAACAAACAATTGATTTAATTGCGAACGGTAGCTTAGATGTTAAAAGTGTCGTAACTGATGAAATCGAATTAGAAAATATCGTTCAATCAGGATTCGAACAATTAGTAAATGACAAATCACAAGCTAAAATCTTAGTTAAATTAAACGGTTAATCGACTGCTTAACTAAAATATCATTTTCTAAAAGCCCCTCCATAAGATGAAATGATGGAGGGGCTAATTCTATGTTCAATACTACGTGTTGTCTGATTGATTTCTTAGATGAATATTGACTCAATTTGTTTCGACGCTTTCTTGCGGGAAAGGCTCTAAAGTAGTTCTTAAATGGATTTTCATTTCACTTAAGTTGAGACGCTTGCCTAGGGGGCTGGGTCGAGCCGCGGTCTTGTAAAATAGTTCTTAGATAGATAAACACTCACATAAGTTGCTTCGCGTTCCTGGGGTGCCGTCTCTAAAGCAGCTCTTAGATGGATAATATTCTTTTGTTGCGACGCTTTCCTGTGGGAAAGGCTCGTGCCTGTAGTCACTCGACACTTTCTTTTCCACTAGGAGTCGCGCAACGCCATTTATTATCCATCTTTAGAGCTATTTACCTAAGTGCTATTGCACTTAGGTTCATTAAAATTACTGCTCCCTAGGAGTCTCCGCAACTCTGTTTCGTTATCTATCCTAGAACTATTTACGTAAGTGTGTGCACTTACGTTCGTCAATAATTTTAACTCCCTCAGGCGTCGCTCAACTACGTTCCATTACCCATTTTAGAACTACTTACACAAGTGCAAATGCACTTGTGTTCAATATATATCGCCAAGTGTCGTGTAATATCATTCGTAGTTTCTCTTTAGAACTACTTATCATCTACTTGTCATTCATACCTTTGCCTTCAAGTATATGATCAATGTATTTATCGACTCTATTTTGTCTTGTTTGGCTACGCTTAGCTTGAGAAATATGATAAATATATTGGTGTTGTCGACCTGGTGTTAAGTTATAAAATGCGTCTTTAAATTCTGGCATTTTATCAAATTGTTGTTGTAATTCTTCAGGGATTTCATAATCCTCAGTTTTTTTCATTTCAACTTTCTTTCCAGCTTTTTCAACTTTAATAGCTTCATTCACGTAGTATAAAATTTCGTCACGACGTTCTTTAATTTCATCTAAACTCTTAAATCTTAATTGTCTTGCTGCTTGTACACGTTCTGTCTGTTGAACTAACGTCTTATATTTATCATCTAAAATAGCACCTTTGTGAAATAATAAAGCGACATAATGTTTAAATCCATGAATAATAATGACATTCTTTCCATTTAAAGTATAAGTTGGATGCATCCATTTATAATCTTCATCTAGTTCCGATTCTTCAAATATTAAATCTCTTAAATATTGATACGCTTCTTTCCATTGACTATCCTTTTCCAAAAAGGCCAAAACTTGCTCGTTTGATGGTTTATCAGCCATTTCATTCACCCTTTGCATCATTCATTTATTAACGATAACGCTATTATAATATGAAACGATTGTATTAACTATAATTAACACAATATTTTGCTAAATATCAAAATCATAAATTGACTAATGAAATGATAAGCGTATAATTATAACGTATCGTTTTTGATGAAAATAAAAACAACATAAAGGAGTATTTATGGGACAAAATAATAACGATAATAGTAAGATCAATTTAGTCCAACTTGTCTTACTCGGTTTAGGTAGCTTGATAGGTTCAGGTTGGCTCTTTGGTGCATGGGAAGCTTCTTCTGCAGCTGGACCAGCAGCTATTATATCTTGGATTATTGGGTTTATAGTCATAGGTACGATTTCATATAACTATATAGAAATTGGAACAATGTTTCCACAATCAGGTGGTATGAGTAACTATGCGCAATATTCACATGGTTCATTACTTGGGTTTATTGCAGCTTGGTCAAACTGGGTATCACTTGTAACCATTATCCCTATTGAGGCAGTATCTGCCGTTCAATATATTAGTTCTTGGCCATGGGATTGGGCAAAACCAACATCAGCATTAATGCATAACGGTTCTATTAGTACAATAGGTTTATTCGCCGTATATGTCATTATTATCATTTTTTCTTTATTAAACTATTGGTCAGTTAAATTATTAACATCATTCACTAGTTTAATATCTATATTCAAATTAGGTGTACCATTATTAACAATCATTATGTTAATGATTTCTGGTTTCGATACTGGCAACTATGGTTCATCAATTGGTGAATTTATGCCATATGGTAGTGCCCCTATCTTTGCGGCAACAACAACTTCAGGTATTATTTTCTCATTTAATGCATTCCAAACCATCATTAATATGGGTTCTGAAATTAAAAATCCTGAAAAGAATATTGCCCGTGGTATCGGTATTTCATTAACATTAAGTGCGATTCTGTACATTATTTTACAAAGTACATTTATTACATCAATGCCACAATCAATGATTCACGAACACGGTTGGCATGGTATTAACTTTAACTCTCCATTTGCTGACATGGCTATTTTACTTGGCATCAACTGGTTAGCTATCTTACTTTACATCGAAGCCGTAGTATCACCTTTCGGTACAGGTGTATCATTCGTAGCAATTACTGGTCGTGTCTTAAATGCGATGGAACAAAATGGACATATTCCTAAATTCTTAGGGAAAATTAATACAACATACAATATTCCACGTGTTGCCATTGTCTTTAACGCAATTGTAAGTATGATTATGGTAACGTTATTCCGTGATTGGGGTGTACTTGCTGCAGTTATTTCTACAGCAACATTAGTCGCTTATTTAACTGGTCCAACAACAGTAATGTCTTTACGTGAAATGGGACCTAAACTACACCGTCCGTTCCGTGGAACAATGCTTAAAGTGATGGCGCCACTTTCATTCGTCCTAGCTTCACTAGCGATTTATTGGGCAATGTGGCCAACAACTGCCGAAGTTATTTTAATCATTATTTTAGGATTACCAATTTATTTCTTCTATGAATATAAAATGAATTGGAAAAACACTAAAAAACAAATCGGTGGTAGTATGTGGATTATTGTTTACCTAATTCTTTTAGCCATTATGTCATTTATTGGTAGTAAAGAATTTAAAGGTATTAACTTAATTCACTATCCTTATGATTTCCTTGTTATTGCGATTCTAGCTTTAATATTCTATAGAGTTGGTATCACAAGTCACTTCAAGAGCATTTATTATAAACGTGCTAAGAAAATTAACAAGCAAATGAAAGAAGACCTCATAGAATCAGAACAACACGAGGCTGATGAAAAAGAAGCTAAACAACATGAAAAAGAAGCTAAACAACATGAAAACAAATAAATCGATTCAAATTAGAAGAAGCTAAATGAATCCCTTCAAAGTGATCTAAATTGACTTTGAAGGGATTTTTCTATGCTATACATACTTTATCTCGCATATGTCATGATATAGTTAAAGTGATACAAGATTGAGGAAGTGACGTTAAGATGGTAAAGGTACAAATAGGCAAAAGCACAATATATGGCAAAGTACATGATGGAATTGAAAGCTTTAAAGGCATACCTTATGCCTATCCTCCTATTGGCACACGACGTTTCAAACATTCGCAATTACTAAACATTGAATATCAAGAAATTGAAGCGTCAACTTTTAAAGCGATACCTCCTCAACCAGACAATAAATTAGAAACATTCTTTTCATCAAAGCACAGCGATTTTACACAAAATGAAGATTGTTTGTATTTAAACATATGGCGTCAAAATCATAACAACAATAAAAAACCTGTTATCATTTATTTTTACGGTGGTGGTTTCGTAAATGGACATGGTTCAGCTGAATTATATACGCCTGAACCTATTGTTCAAGAACATGATGTTATCGTCATCACTTTTAATTATCGTCTCGGTGCGCTGGGATTTTTAGATTGGTCAGCTTTTAATGCGCAGTTTGATTATAATAATGGCTTATCCGACCAAATCAATGTTTTAAAATGGGTTCATTACTATATTGAATACTTTGGTGGAGACCCAACGAATATCACTTTAATGGGACAATCAGCGGGAAGTATGAGTATTCAAGCACTGATGCAACAACCTAATTTAGATGCTTACTATCATAAAGTAGTATTATTGAGTGGTATGTTAAATCTTGATACACCTCATGCTAGCCATTTGAAAGCACATCATTTTGCAGCATTAATGAATCATCATTATCCACATACAACACTTAAAGATTTATCGTCTAAAGACATGCTTAAATTAATGGCATTGGACGAACAATCTCGGGGACCTTCTAAAGGATTAGAACTCATTTATTCACCTGTAAAAGATGAAGTGATGAACCGCCCGCTTTCACACTTTGGGAAACCCTTAGTTATCGGTTATACGAAAGATGAAGGCGATTGTTATATTCGTAATGAAGCACGTAAATTAAATGCTAAACGTTTTGTAGAAGTCATGAAGCTCAATCATATTGGTGTTGTTGAAGCGGACGTACAAACTGGCCGTCAACAAGCCGATATTGTGACAGATTATTATTTTATAGCTCCGATGATGTCATTCCTCAATCGTTTAGAACACAATTCTAATCAATGGTTATTACGTTTCGATTGGTCTCTACCTGGTCATCCTCATTTCGCTAGTGCTTATCATATTTTAGATCTCATCTTTTGGTTTGGGAAAATGAAAATTCTAAACGCTCACGATGTTGAAGATGTCACTTCAGAAATGCGATTAAGTAAACAAATGATAAGTGACTTAGTATATTTTGCGAAAACGAGTTCAATGCCATGGTCGCCCTACTCAAAAATCAACAAACATCCTCACATATATAAATAAAAGCTCAGAACTGATTCTTTCAATTAGAAAGTATCAGTTCTGAGCTTTTTAACGTTTAATTTTTAGCGTAATGAATATTCTTAAGTGTTAATACAATAATCAGTCCTAATAAGCCGATAAAGGCACTAACCAACGTGACCGCTTCGACAGACAGATTTGAAACTACAAGACCGCCGATAATACCACCGAAACCTATACCAGCATTAAGACATGACATATTCCAACTCATCACTTGGCTCGTGTCACCTTCTACATGTTCGATAATCCCACTTTGAATTGCTGGGTTTGTACTCCACTGTACGATATTCCAAATGAATAGACCTACGAGTAATAGTACTGTCGTAGATAGGATTAAGTTTATCATTAACATCATGATAATAAATACTGAAAATGCGATGATTAACCAACGTTTACTGGTTAATTTATCTGCCAGTACACCACCCATTGATGTACCCACAACGCCCGCTACACCATTGACTAATAATGCTAATGACACATAGCCCATGCTATGCCCATTTTCCAAAATAAGTGGATTAATATAGACGAAAGTTACAGAATTGGCAATTAAAATAAGTAATGTAATTGCCAGATATTTCACAATTTCTGCAGGGCGCATGATATGTGAGGTAACGCTATTATCTTCAGCAACTTGATTATACTTTAAATTCGCGTGATTAAGTTCCGTAGTAGTTGGGAGATATTTAATCATTAATAAGCCGGCAATAAGACTAATTACTATAATAAAAACAAACGTAAAGCGCCAACCTATCCAATCCCCAATCATAGTACCAATAGGCACACCAAAGACATTTGCCCCACTAAACCCGGTATAAACCACACCAATCATCTTACCTCTGTTCTTAGGGGCAGTTAACATTGCTGTTAATGCTAAAACTTTAACGATAATTAAAGACGCTGCCGCTGATGAAAGAATACGTCCAATCACTAATACAGTGAAATTAGGTGCTATTGCAATAATGGCGTTTCCAACCACAAACGTGACTAACGTCCACAGCAAGACCGAACGTGCTGGATAACGATTAGTGAGTTTAACTAATATTGGTCCACAAATGGCAAAGGTTAATGCGTAAAGTGTAACAAGTTGTCCAATAATTGGTTCTGAGACACCTAGGTCATCACTCATTAAGTTCATAATACCGGCAACCATCATTTCAACCATTCCAACAATAAATACGCTGATAATAAATGTTGCCACACGCATAATTGACATTATTCTTACTCCTTTCTATTTTTTTCATTAAAAAAACAGCTACGCACTGTTTCAAGATTCGTAACTGTTCTATTATATAATATTCAATTATAATTTTCTGCCTAAACGTTTTAATATAAATGTTCATTATTATGATAACGATGATCAATGATTTCTTGAATAAAAGCTAAGACTACTAATAAGCCCATCGCACCGTAGACCATATAATTATTATATAGTAAAAAGTCGATACCTAAACTCAAATTAAAATATGATTCTGTAATACTTAATAAAAATCTCAATATATTATATAAAACAAGTACAATAATTACGCAACCAATGATGTTTGATACAAACTTCATTTTCAATGCCCCTTTATATCTTCATTTACTTTTATCTTAAACGCTATGAATTAAATCATTCTTATCTCAATCTTAATTTTTCCTTAAATAATAAAAACTATAATAGTTAAAAATCAAAAAGTCTTATAAGATAAGTAATGAGGTGGTAACAATGAACGAAGATGTTCTAATTGTAGAAGATGACAAAGATATTAATGAATTAATGAAGTTATCTTTAACTACGAAAGGCATTGCACATGTTAAATCAGTAGATAATATTCATGATGCGAAACATGAATTACTTCAGTCTAACTATCAGGTTATACTTCTAGACTTAAATTTAAAATCTGAAGATGGCTATCAACTGATTAAATACATCGATTTAAACGAAACTTCGGTCATCGTTGTTACAGCTAAGACTACAAATATCGATGTGTATAAAGGGTTTGAAAATGGAGCTGTCGATTATATTAAAAAGCCATTTGATCCGATGGAATTATATTACAGAGTGTCACTTCATTTAAATAAACAATCAAGCGACATTTATACTTATAATCATTTAAAAGTTAATTTCAATAGTATGGAAGTTTATAGCCATGACACGTTGGTAAATTTGACGAACCGTGAGTTCAACTTATTAAGTTACCTTATTAAAAATAAAAACCAAGTACTGACTAAAGATCAACTGTATTCTAAAGTTTGGGGCTATGATACTGGAGTAGACGACAATACTTTAATGGTCCATATTAGAACACTACGCAAAAAAATCGAGGAAAATCCTAACAATCCTGAATACATCAGAACAGTTCGTAGTAGAGGCTACATGTTTAAGGAAGATAACGATGAATAAATTTACCTTAAAATTCCTTAAATATATGACACTATTTGTACTTCTAAACTTTATCATCACATTTGCATTTATTATTTTCTTATTAATTAATATACTACCTAATATTTATTGGAGTATTAATGAAATTGAACCTAGTTATTTAGATACATATGACATAACTAAAGAACCAAATGATGAACTACAAACTTTAGCTAAAAAAAGTAATGTTGATTTATATTTTGTACAAAAAAATGGAGAAATCATCTATCCTAAATCTAAGAAAAATTCAAATATAAAGCCAATGATTCTAAAAAACCTTAATAATGCAAACGCTGTGATATCAAGAGACGATACCTATTTAGTCTATTTTTACAAAAATAAAAACCATTCTCCTACCATTAAAAATAGTAATGAAATTCGCACTTCAAAATTACTGGATAGCATATCTACATTAGACTTTAATCACTATAATTATTTAATAGAAAATGATCAACTTCATTTTATCAAGAATCCAAGTACAAGAACGATAGCATGGGGTGATGACTTTGGCGAAGGATTTAAGAATGACCATCAAAAATACCTTATCATTTTGATAGCATTCTTAATTGTTAATACATTCATAGTTTCTATCACTGCATTCTTAATTTCTAGACGATTAACTAAGCCATTGTCTTACTACATTGACTGGATTAGTAATCTCTCATTAGGTAAATTACATCAACCGACGTCTACACGTAAACGACGTAAGAATCGTAAAACATATCCTGAATTAGACAAGTCGCTCTATCAGTTAAACCAACAAATGTTGAATGATAAATTCTATAATAATCAAATTAATTATTATAAATCAAAATGGATTAGCCAAATTTCTCATGATTTAAAATCACCATTAACAACGATTTATGGTTATTCCAAATTAATTCATACCGATGAACAATCTCAACATTATGTGCAATTGATTACAGAGAAGGCAACATTTATGAATGACTTAATTGATAGTTTGAATCAAACATTCGATATGGAAACAAACCAAATGAAGCAAGATAAGGAACGATTTCCAGTGCAATCGACTGCTTGTCGCATCACTCAGATCATCGGTTATCATTCGATTTCTCTGCATTTCAATATATTAGAAGATGCAACGTTTTACGGTAATAAATTATACTTTGAGCGTTTACTTATTAATTTGATTAACAACAGCATTGAACATAACGAAATTAATCCAAACATTGAAATTACTTTTTCTAATATACAAAATAAATTGGTCATTGATTATATTGATGATGGTCGTGGTATTCCACATGACCATATCGATGAATTATTTAAGCAATCCTATACATCTAAAGAGAATAAAGATAAACACGGCATCGGCTTATCGATTATTCAAGACGCGGTTAACTTCCATAATGGTTCCATTGCTTTATTACCTTCTAAAAGTGGCGTTCACTTCCACATTATATTGATTGATGAATCTTAAATAACATATTAAAAAATAAGTTCTCACTTGGATTTCCAAATGAGAACTTTTTTTCATTTAGTCTATTCTTCATCATCAGGTGTGTTAAGTGCACTATTACGTGCTACAAGTTGATGACGTACATTAAAGAATTGGTTATAACTCAAGTACGTTGCGATTAAGGCTGACATAATTGTAGCCGTTGTATGAATGAATACAACGAGCAATTGGAATTTAATTGCTTGTAGTGGTGGTACGCCACCGATAATCAGACCTGTCATCATACCTGGTATAGAAACTAAACCATATGTTTTCACAGAATCAATTGTCGGTACGATGGCTAATCGTATACTTTCTCTAATGGCATCTTTAGACGCAAGTTTAGGTGTAGCGGCTAAGGTCAATTTAGATTCGATATCTGAAATATCTTTAACAAAGGCTCGATCTAAATTCTGATAAGCTAAGTTAATCGCAATTAATCCATTATTAGCTAACATACCTCCAATAGGAATGACTTCGTTCGCTTTGAAATCAATCGCACCCGCTAATACTGTGGCCGCCAAAGGTAAAGCCGTCCCAATAAAGATTGCTGTGAATGAAATCCAGAAGACATGATGCATCACAGGTGACGCTCGATTAATCGTATTCCAAGATGCGTTTATAATAATAATTAATACCGCTAACATCAGAATCCAAGCTTCATTAATCTTGAAAATATAATGCAGTACGAAGCCTAAAATAATTAATTGCACAACGGCGCGAACAGATGCAACGACAAGATCTTTAATAATATGTAATCCTTCTTTATAAGAAATGAAGATTGGGATTAATAATAATAACGCTGTTAAACAGAGGGCTGTATTACTCATTTTGATTCAGGTCCTCCTCTTTTGTAATTTCACCATCCACGATGGTTATTCTCTTTTGAAAATGTCGCATACTTTGATCATCACTATGCGTAATCCATAAAATGGCAACACCCTCTTTAACCATATCGAAAATGATGCGTTCAATCGTTTCTTTATTTTTGGTATCTAATGCACTCGTTGATTCATCTAATAACAGAATATCTGGTCGATACATTAACTGTCGGGCAATTGTGATTCTTTGACGTTCCCCACCCGATAAATGTTCAATTTTAGAATCTAAATCATAATGACTTAAATTGACTTTTTTCAATAGTGCTTTTGCTTTTTTCTTATCAAATTTATCACCATGTGCTATTGCTGGAAATGACATATTGTCACCAATCGTTTCTCCAAATAATTCACTTTGTTGCATTAAATAACTGATTTTTGAACGCAATTCCTCTGGTTTATAATCATTAAAAGACTTACCTTTGAAATATAACTCACCATCTGTAGGACTAATTAAATTATTGATTTGTTTTAAAAACGTACTTTTACCGCTTCCTGATGGTCCTACAACTGCAACCGATTCACCTTCATCTAACTTGAAATTAATATGCTTTAAAATGGTACGTCTATCCGCTCTATAAGTTAGATTTTTCACTTCTAGCAACATATCATTGCTTCCCTCCTTACAATTTAAACTCACTTATTCCTTTTATTTTATATTTAAAATGATTAACATTTAATTCTTAATTATATTATATTCTTGTTTGTCATAATAAAAAAGAAGTAAGACATGCGCATTCAAGTTGAGTTATTGCTTGAACGCCACATGCTTACTTCTACCCTAATTTATTCATGACCAAATAAATGACGTGATAATACTAATATAAGAAATACAGTTATTAATCATATGCATGGTAATCGTTGTCGCTAAATTACGACCACTATAATGATAAGCTATGATAAATCCTGTTGCCATTATGAGATACGGACCAATTTCAAATGGTGACGTTGCACCTGTTACATGTAAGCTTGAAAAGATAATAATCGAAGCGACGTACATGGCACCATAGGTTAGTTTCTTTCCGAGTTCATGAACAATGAGATGTCTGAAGATTAATTCTTCAACAATTGGAGTTATGACTACAATATCTAAGAATAGTATTGGCCAAAGCCATGTAGTTTTAAATAATTGCTCAATTTGTTTATTATTCTCCGTATCATCAAATTGATATTTCTCTGGTAAGAATTCAATTAAATAGCCATACAACATTTGTAAAAGATACATAGCAATTAATACCACTACAATTAATACAATATGTTTTTTTAAATCTTTGAATCGTTGAATCGCAATCGGTATGATTGTTTTACGATGTAATAAATAGAACAATAGTAAGACGAGACACTGTCCAATCAATGCAAAGATTTGGTTAATACTCATCATATGTTTCATAAAAGAATTACCCTTTGCTTGTCCTGTCAAAGCGACAAAGATGAACATCGCCATAATCGACAAGACTAAAGGTACTACAATATTAAATCCTATATAGCCTGGTATTAACCAGAAATCCCTTTTGACCATTCGTTTAGATGCAAATTCATTTCTTAATTTCGGTTGCTGTGCTGTTTCTTGCGAATCTTTGTATTCCGAAGTCATATTTTTCTCCTTTTCTTCCTATCTTTGAAAATGTCTACACGAAACATTTTCAAATATTAAAAGAACCTCTCCATCATTGTAATAATAAATATTACCAATTGTACAGAGCTATGATAAAGATAAGATGCTGCTAAGTTCTTCCCACTGCGTATATAAACAATGATGGCGCCTATGGATAACAGCGCATATGGCACTATTTCCAAGATAGAAATTAAATCATATACGTGAAAGCCTACTTCGACAACGACACTTAGTATGATCATAAAGACGATATTAAACTTTTTACCGAGTTCATGTATAAATAGATGTCGATATATCAACTCTTCAATTAAGGGTCTTAAAATGACCATAGTAATAAATGTGAAAATAATTGCACTAGGATGATTGAAGAGACCATCTAATCGAATTTGCGCTTGTGTTTGATTGTAAGCTAAAGGCGCTGGTAAAACTTTAGCCAGTAAATTCACACCATAAAAAAGTATGAGTGCACTCGTACTAACGGCTATAATCATAGGTAAATGACGGATCTTCACTTGAGCAAATTGTCTGCGTGCGACATCCGCGATATACAGTTTATGCAATGCAAAGAATGCTACAATCGTCACAAATTGTGCAATCACGAAGCTAATACTCAATGTTAAATTGTAAAAGTATAATGGTGGCGGATCCTGCGTAATCATTGCCGTCACACCTAATACACCAAATACGATTATAATTGGTGTTAATATCTGAAAGCATATGTATATAGGAATCAATAAGAAATCTTTTTTGACGATTTCATTACTTCCCCATTGATTTTTAGGCTCATCGACCCGTTTGACAGGTTGTTTCTCTTTCTCCATATGTCACCTCGTCAATGTATGTATCTTGTACTTTATCATTTTAAATTATCTCTGTCATAACACTTTATTTATTTTACCAAAATTGCTTTTATAAAAAATCAACAAATAATACATAATTTAAATTGTAAAACGCACACATTCGTGTATGATTTATATTGTAAAGAAATAAAGGGGGAATAATAGCAATGACTACGATACTTACGATTATGCAATTTATTGTAAATATTATGATTTTCATTGTCATATTGGGCTTACTTGGTTTAGCTTTGCGACTCCTATTTAAAGATAGAGGTCAAACACAACATAGTGTCTTACGTAACTTCCCAGTTTTAGGACGCGTACGTTACTTTTCTGAAAAGATAGGTCCAGAATTACGACAATACTTATTTGCAAATGACACAGAGGGGAAACCATTCTCGAGAAATCAATATACCAATATCGTCTTAGCGGGCAAATATAACTCACGCATGTCTAGCTTTGGTACACAACGCGAGTATAAAGAAGGTTTCTATCTTCGAAATACAATGTTTCCACTTCAACGTAATGAGTTAGAAATTGATAATCAAGCCATGATTTCTACATTTGTTTATAAGGTAGACAATGAACGTCTATTCAAACGTGACGAACACCGAGATGAAACAGAAATCGATCCATACTATTTAACAGATGATAATGCAGTTGTGCTTGGTGCTGAACTCAAACATCCATTTAAGATTAAGCGCCTAGTAGGTCAATCTGGTATGAGTTACGGTGCGTTAGGCGGTCGTGCCATTACGGCATTATCTCAAGGTTTAGCACGTGCTGGCACATGGATGAATACTGGTGAAGGTGGTTTATCAGAATATCATCTTAAAGGTGGCGGTGATATTATCTTCCAAATCGGTCCAGGTCTGTTTGGGGTACGTGACAAGGAAGGTAACTTCAGTGATGATGAATTTATGAACACGGCAAATCATAAAGAAGTAAAAGCATTTGAAATTAAATTAGCGCAAGGTGCTAAAACACGTGGCGGTCATATGGAAGGCAATAAAGTAACGGAAGAAATTGCGAAGATTCGTAATATCGAACCTTATAAAACAGTAAACTCACCTAACCGCTTCGAGTTTATCAATTCTTCAGAAGACTTATTAAAATTCGTAGATAAAATTCGCACGCTAGGTCAAAAACCAGTCGGCTTTAAAATTGTAGTAAGTAAAGTTGAAGAAATTGAAGATCTTGTACAAACTATGATTCGCTTGGATATCTATCCAAACTTTATTACGGTTGATGGTGGCGAAGGTGGTACAGGGGCTACTTTCCAAGAATTACAAGATGGCGTTGGCTTGCCATTATTCACAGCCCTACCTATCGTTTCTGGCGTCTTAGAACAGTACAAAGTGCGTGATAAAGTGAAAATCTTTGCTTCTGGTAAGTTAATCACGCCTGATAAAGTTGCCATCGCATTAGGCTTAGGTGCAGACCTAGTTAATATTGCGCGTGGTATGATGATTAGTGTGGGTTGTATTATGAGTCAACAGTGTCACTTAAATACGTGCCCAGTTGGCGTAGCAACGACCGACCCTAAAAAAGAAAAAGCATTAATTGTAGATGAAAAACAATATCGCGTTACAAACTATATCACTAGCTTACATGAAGGCTTATTTAATATAGCAGCGGCTGTCGGTGTTAATAGTCCAAACGACATCACTAGTGATCATATTGTTATTAAACGTATAGATGGGTCAATCGAGGATATCGTCAATTATAAATTAAAATTAATTAGTTAGCGCTATTACAAATGTGGGATACTGAAATCTATGAATTTGAATGAGATTTCAGTCCCACTTTTTTATTTGTTGTAATTCCTAGTAATTCAGTTTGATTTAATCCTAAATTAATGTATAATATTGCTAAATAATTATCAGAATATTCTATCAACTGGAGGTTATATTTATGTCAAACAACCGAGAAAACTGGAAATTCGAGACGCAAACGATTCATGCTGGTCAAGTTATCGATGACTTCTCTAAATCTCGTGCAGTGCCTATTTATCAAACATCAAGTTATGTCTTCGATGATACTCAGCACGCGCAAGATTTATTCTCACTTGCCAAACCTGGTAATATTTATACGCGAATTATGAACCCTACTCAGAATGTCTTCGAAGAACGTATCACTCAATTAGAAGGTGGTGTTGGTGCGCTAGCAACATCATCAGGTCAAGCCGCAATTACACTTGCCCTTCTTAATATAGTTGAATCAGGTTCTGAAATCGTCGCCTCTTCTAATCTTTATGGTGGTTCTTATAATTTATTACACGTTACTTTTGAAAAGCTCGGCATCAAAGTTCACTTTGTCGATCCAAGTAATCCAAATCATTTTAAAGAAGCAATTAATGATAAGACAAGAGCCATTTATGCCGAAACAATTGGTAACCCTGCCATTGATGTATTAGATATTGAAGCGGTTGCTCAAATCGCTCACGACAATGGTTTACCATTAGTGATTGATAATACCTTTGCTTCCCCTTATTTATGTCGTCCATTCGAACATGGTGCAGATATTGTTATTCATTCTGCAACTAAATTTATCGGTGGGCATGGTACATCTATCGGAGGAATCATCGTAGATAGTGGACAATTCAATTGGGATAATGGCAAGTTCCCAGGTTTGGTAGAGCCAGACCCAAGTTATCATGGTATCTCTTATACAAGAGATGTTGGTGAAGCGGCATACATAACGAAAGCACGCGTTCAACTGTTACGTGATTTAGGTTCTGCAGTATCGCCATATAATGTCCATGAATTCTTAATTGGACTTGAAACGCTTCATTTACGTATGGAACGTCATTCTGACAATGCTTTAAAAGTTGCTCAATTCTTAGAAAAACATCCTAAAGTGACATGGGTTAATTACCCTGGCCTTGAAAACAATAAATATCATGGCTTAGCTAAAAAGTATCTTCCTAAAGGACAAGGTGCGATTCTGACATTTGGCGTCGATGGTTCAGTTGACGATATCGCGCACTTTGTAGATGAATTACAATTATTCTCTTTATTGGCTAATGTAGGTGATTCTAAATCATTAGTCATCCATCCTGCTAGCACAACACATCAACAATTGACGGCAGAAGATCAACGTAAATCAGGTGTACTTCCTGAAATGGTTCGATTATCTATTGGTACAGAAAATGTCGAAGATATTATTAATGATTTAGATTACGCTTTAAACACGATTTAAACTAAAAAACCAGTAGTGCGATTTAAAATTGGCACTACTGGTTTTCAAATTAATTATTCGTCATCTGTCATGTTACTTTTTTGTTTAAATCCTAGTTTTTTCAACTCATTTACTGTGCCATCCATGTTCACTTTTTTATCATCATCTGAAGTTGAAATGGATGAGAAGTATTTTTCAACTTTTTTGATATTAGCTTTTTTATAATTAATATCAATCGTTTCTACGATTTTTCCATGCTTACTATCTAAGTCATATGAAACACCTTTTAAATGTTTCATGCCACGATCGTCTTTAAATGATGCTTTCGCCTCTTTTTTAGACATGCCCAAATCATTATATTTTAATGTGGCTACAGTCGACTGTTTTAACACACGATCTTTTTTATAAGTTAGTGTTGTTAGGACATGTTTACCGTCCATATCGCCTTCATATGTTTTAGAACGCTCTTTGCTACACGCACCTAGTAACCCTACGCTTAGCACCAAGATAGTCATTAATGTTAAGAACTTTTTCATAATACTCATCTACTTCCATATATGTAATTTTCATATTAAATAATAGCACTAACTACATCTAATTATATATAACATAGCCGTATATCTCGACTGACAAACACTTTTTTCAGAAAATTAAATTAAACCATGCTACAATATGGGTAAATATTGACGTTAGGGAGCGTATGCATATGAAAGAATCAATTGAATTACTTAAATCGTTAACGGACGTAAATGGCATAGCAGGTTACGAAAAAAACGTTAAAGAAAAGATGCGTGAATATCTAGCACCAGTGAGTGATGAGATTGTTGAAGACGGCTTAGGCGGTATCTTTGGTAAAAAAGCCAGTGAGAATGGCTCTAAATCACTAATGGTAGCTGGTCATTTAGATGAAATTGGCTTTATCGTTACCAAAATCGACAACAATGGTTTCATCAAATTCCAACCTATTGGCGGTTGGTGGAATCAAGTCATGTTATCGCAAAAAGTAACAATTACAACTGACGATGGTACTGAAATTCGCGGTATTATTGGTTCTAAACCACCACATGTACTAGATCCAGAAGAACGCAAAAAGCCTGTTCAAATTAAAGATATGTTCATTGATATCGGTGTGAGAAGTAAAGAAGATGCTGAAAATCATGGTATCGAAGTCGGCAATATGATTACGCCATATAGTGAATTTGAACAACTTGCGAATGGCAAATATTTAACTGCCAAAGCGTTTGACAATCGTTATGGTTGTGCACTTGCTGTCGATGTATTAAAAAGACTTAAAGATGAACATATCGGTGTAGATTTATATGCAGGTGCAACAGTTCAAGAGGAGGTTGGACTACGTGGTGCTAAAGTAGCCGCAAATAAAATCAAACCTGACCTCGCAATCGCGGTAGACGTAGCTGTCGCATATGACACACCAGGTATGAACAACCTTGGTAGCGACACAACTTTAGGTAACGGCCCTGTTGTGATTTTAATGGATGCCTCTAATGTAGCGCATCAAGGTTTACGTCAACATATTAAAGAAGTGGCGAAAAGACATTACATTACTGTGCAATGGGATACAACTGCTGGCGGCGGTACAGATGCTGGTAGTATCCATGTAGCTAATGAAGGTATCCCTACCATTTCTATTGGCGTTGCTTTACGTTATATGCATTCAAATGTGTCAGTTCTCCATACAGATGATTATGAAAATTCAGTTCGTCTTGTAACTGAAATTGTCCGTTCACTTAACGATGATGCTTATAATAGAATCAAATGGTAACTTACTCATTAAAATATGATGAAGTTGATAATTAGAGATATATCATGAAAATTACGCATTATTACACTCGCGTGTAATATGCTTAATCCAACAAAGATTAACGTCATTTGACGTCAATAAACCCCAGTCTATGGTATTAGACCGGGGTTTTTATTATCGTATATTAAATTTAATTGTCTTTACGTTTGCTAAATATCACGTGTCACTTTTACTCTACTGAATGTTTCCAACTATCATCACTTAACATTTCGCCTGGCCAAGTGTATGCCATGACACCGCCGTCAATTCGCACAGTTTCACCAGTAATAAATGAACTATCATCTGACGCTAGGAATGCGACAAGTTTACCTACCTCTTCAGGCTTGCCTAATCGACCTAATGGTGTTACCCATTTTTGATTATCACGGAATGTTTTACCCGCTTCATCTTCAGACGTACCCGCTAAATTATCAACTAATGGTGTTTCAATGGTACCTGGTGCAATCGCGTTAGCACGGATATTTTCACGACCATATTCAATGGCGATCGATTTCGTAAAGTTAATGACCGCACCTTTAGCTGCGTTGTAACCAGAACGATATAAGTCAGCAGCTTGTCCTGAGAAAGATGCCGTATTAATAATTGAACCACCTTGATCCATCATGAGTGGTAGCAAGAATTTGGTTACTAAGAAAGTCCCTCTCATATCCACGGCCATGATTTTGTCGAACACTTCCACAGGATATTCATGAATACGTCCTGCGCCATTATCAACACCAGCATTATTAAAGATAACATCAATATGCCCATATTCCGCTTTAGCTTTTTCTGCAAAGTCTTGAACTTGTTGATCATCTGAGATATCCACTTTATAGGCAGTTGCTTTACCTCCACTGTTATTAATCGCTTCAACTGTTTTTTCTAATTCATCTGAAATGTCTAAAGCAAGTACATGCGCACCTTCGTTGGCTAAAGCCTTAGCGGATGCTTGACCAATGCCTGTGCTTGCACCTGTAATAACTGCAATTTTATTTTCTAATCGTTTCATAGATATATTCACTCCCAATTTCCAATCTATTTAAGAAACTTAGATTTTGTATACAGTTCTTATGTTCCACTTTTCAAATGCGCTCAAACCCTATTCTGAAAATGATAGCGCTTAATCAAACAAATTTTTAATATTCTTTTGAATGAACGCTTAATTTAATTATTCTTATACTTGTAATAAATAAATCTTATATATAAATTTCTGAATATTGCTATATTTTAAAAATTAGTTTGTTATACTTTACGTTATCTCACAAAGGGGGCCATTTTTATGACCACAAATACAAAAGATAAACCATCTTTACTGACTAAGTTTTTAAATGGCGTTGAAAAAATTGGTAATAAATTACCAGATCCAGCAGTTTTATTCTTTCTCATGTGTGTCGGTTTAGCTGTTATCACATGGATCGTGTCTTTATTTAATATTTCAGTTAAACATCCCGGGAGCGGAAAAATCATTCATGCCAAAAGTATTATTAGTACAAACGGCATTGCGATGATTATGAATGATGCAATTAAAAATTTCTCAGAATTCCCAGCACTCGGTTTAGTATTAGCCGTGATGATTGGTGTTGGGGCTGCTGAAAAGACAGGTTACTTTGACAAATTAATGATTTCTGTTGTAAATAAGGCTTCAAATAAACTGATCTTACCTACGATAATCTTAATTGGAATTCTAGGTAGTTTAGCAGGTGATGCAGCAACCGTCATCTTACCACCACTTGCTGCAATGTTATTTATTAAAATTGGTTATCACCCTATCGCAGGTTTAACAATGGCATATGCAGCAGCCGTTGGAGGATTTGGTGCAAACCTATTAATTGGTATGCAAGATGCCCTGGTTTATGCCTTTACAGAACCTGCAACAAAAATTGTTTCAGACCACATAAAAATCAATGTTGCAATGAACTGGTACTTTATCGCAGCCAGTGTATTCCTAGTGCTACCAGTCATTTACTTTGTAACAACGAAAATTGTTATTCCACATTTAGGAAAATACGACGAAAGTCAATCTACGATAGACGAAAGCGAAGAAACATCATCTAAAGTAACACCTGTAGAGAAGAAAGCACTTTTATGGGCAAACATCTCATTTATCGTCTTAATTATCGCGCTCATTATCTGTTGTATTCCGGAATCAAGTTGGCTTCGTAATGCAAAGACAGGTAGCTTAATCGATGACTCACCATTAATCAATGGCGTTGGTCTTGTTATCCTAGTACTTTTCTTAATTCCTGGCGTTATTTACGGTGTCATGAGTAAACAAATTAAAAGTACAAAAGATTTAGGTACTATGATTTCAGAGTCATTAGGTTCAATGGGCTCATTTATTTTAATTGTTTTCTTTGCAGCACAATTACTTGCGTTTTTACAATGGAGTAATTTAGGAATTATCGTAGCCGTCTATGGTGCGAAGCTATTACAACATCAAAATGGTATTGTTTTGATTATCGGTATTATTGTGTTAAGTAGTTTAATTAATATGTTAATCGGAAGTGCTTCAGCTAAATGGGGTATTCTCGCACCCATCTTTGTACCGATGATGATTCTAGTCGGTTTCCATCCTGCTTTCACACAAATGATTTATCGTGTAGGTGACTCGGTTACGAATCCAATTACACCGATGATGCCTTACATGCCATTATTGCTTTCTTATGCGCAAAAGTATGATAAAAATATGAAACTTGGCTCACTACTTTCAAGCCTGATGCCATATACGATAGCATTGAGTATCGCTTGGACAATATTTGTTATTATTTGGTACTTAATTGGCATTCCAATGGGACCAGGTGGCCCTGTCAAAATACCTAAATAACGATCATGACATTCATACACTCAAGTGAAAATTCATTTTATTAAAATTGAATTTTTACTTGAGTTTTTTCATATATATAAACTAAGATTTCGCCTCTTATTCCCTTTTTCAATACGCAATATTACGGTAAAATATAAGTATAGATAAGTATTTAAATCAACATATATTCTAGTCATTTAGGAGGACACGATGGAAGAACGCATAGGTTTAATAGATATTGGATCAAATACCATCAGGTTAGTTATTTTCAAATTTGATAAAGCGACAGGTATTAATGAACTGCTCAACATTAAAACACCTGCCCGACTCAGCCAATATCTCACTAAAGAAAATAAAATGAGTAAAGAAGGTATTAAAGTTCTAATCGATGCGCTACATAGCTTTAAATCAGTTGCAGACAAATTCAATGTGACTGAATTACATCCGATTGCGACTGCCGCAATTCGTCAGTCTAAAAATAATGACGAAATCGTTAAAGAAGTTAAAAAAGATGTAGGCATTGATATCGAAATTGTTCCAGAAGAAGATGAAGCCTATTATGGTTACTATGCGATCACACATACGACTGAAATCGAGAACGGTGTATCTGTCGATATTGGTGGTGGTTCTACCGAAGTCACTTTATTTAAAGATAAAGAGTTATTCGAATCTCATAGTTTTCCATTCGGTGTTGTAACGTTAAAACGTAAATTCTTCGAAGGTAAAGATCATAATGATAAAAGTGCGATTAAAGATATGGAGAAATTCCTATCACAACAATTTGATTCATTAGATTGGCTTAAAAATCAAGAAGTCGCACTTGTTGGCGTGGGTGGATCTGCACGTAACGTAGCACGTATACATCAAGCTGAACATGCGTATCCTATCGGTGGCGTCCACAATTATACGATGACGAATAAAGATATCGATGAGGTCTTCGACATTATTCGTAAGAGTTCTCGTGATGATTTAACCAATCTTGATGGCTTAAGTCGTGACCGTGTCGACATTATCCTACCATCTGTTTCTGTTTTTAAAGCTTTATATAAAAAAGTAGACGCCAAACAATTTACATTTTCAAGAAATGGGTTACGTGAAGGCTACATTATTAAACAAGTACGCGAACGTAATCCTGAGGTCTATGATGAAAATAATATCCGTAAGGAAGCTATACATTTCTTAGCCCGTGAATACAAAATTGAAGATGTTAGTTCTCAAGCACGTCTAAAATTAGCTAAATCTTTATTATCACAACTTATCGACAATACAGATTTAGAAATTAGCGATAACGACCAACGTCTATTTGAAGAAGGCGCGTACATTTACTATTTAGGTAGCTTTATCGATTCAGATTCTAGCTCACCACATACGTTCTACATTATTGCCAATTCAATGATTAATGGTTATACGCACAAAGATCGCGTTAAATTAGCACTACTCGCTAGCTTTAAAAATAAATCATTGCTCAAATTCTACTGCAAAGAAATAGAGTGGTTTAGCGATAAAGAAATGGATATGATTCAAATGCTTGGGGGCATCATTAAATTCATCAATGCCTTAAATATTTCACATACTGACTTCGTAAAAGATGTCAAATTGAAGAAAAAGAAAAAAGGCGATGAAGATTATGAATTAACTGTATTTTATGCAGGAGGAGAACCCATCGCTGAAGAATATCAGGCTGTTAGACAAAAAAAACATATCGAAAAGATACTTAAAGGGAAAGTTTCCATCATCTTTACAAAATCTTAAAATAAGTATGATATCTTAAAGTTAGATAGTTATGTCTTTTACTTATTCAATTGAATAAACGAAGTATATTTGAGGAAATGACGAGGTGTATTTGGAATGCAAACTCAATTGGGAGAAAATGATATTAGCTTGCCACAGTATTACAACAACCGCGAACTAAGTTGGTTAGATTTCAACTATCGCGTACTTCAAGAAGCCTATGATAAAAATAATCCGCTACTAGAAAAATTAAATTTTGTGTCTATATTTAGCTCAAATTTAGATGAATTCTTCATGGTGCGTGTTGCCGGTTTAAAAGACCAAGTTAAAATGGGGTATGACAAACCTGAAAACAAAGCACAAATGACGCCACAAGAACAAGTTGACGCCATTCAAGAAAAAGCTAAAACATATGTTGATAAACAATACGAACGTTATAACGAATTAATGACTGAACTCCAAGATTACGACATCGTAATGTGTGAACCTGATAATTTATCTCAGTCTCTATTAGAAAAATTAGAACGAGATTTTAAATTAACCATCTTACCAACACTAACACCATTAGGTATTGATGCGTATCACCCATTCCCTAAACTAAATAATAAAAGTTTAAATATCTTCGTTGACATTGATACGGAAGACGCGATAAATTCCGCCATAGTTCAAATCCCATCGCTTATTCCTAGATTCCTTACGTATAATGAAGGATCTAAACAGTATGTCGTAATGATTGAAGACGTCATTACGTACTTCATCAATTATTTATTTACTGGATATGAAGTTTTAAACACTTTTACATTCAGAATCACAAGAAATGCTGATTTAACCATACACGAAGACGGCGCGGAAGATTTATTAATCGAAATTGAACGTTTCCTTAAAGAACGTAAGAGTGGTTCTGCAGTACGTTTAGAAGTAGATGGCCGTACAGCGAATCCGGATGATTTAGATTGGCTTATAGAAACACTAGAAGTTGACAAACAAGATGTGTATTTCTTAAATGGTCCTTTAGATTTAACATTTATTTTCGGCTTAGTGGATCACTTGTCTCATAAATTAAATTATTTAACTTACGAGAAATATTCACCTCAAATCCCACGTTCTTTAGGCAATAATAATGTGTATGAGCTCGCATTGAAACGTGATATATTCTACCACCACCCTTACGAATCATTTGAACCTATCGTCGATTTTATTCGTGAAGCGGCAGATGATCCTAATACAATCGCGATTAAACAAACGCTTTATCGTGTAAGTAAGGATTCACCAATCATTAACAGCTTGAAAGAAGCTGCTGAAAAAGGTAAACAAGTAACGGTGCTTGTGGAATTAAAAGCACGTTTCGATGAAGAAAATAATGTCCACTGGGCACGTATGTTAGAAGACGCAGGATGCCATGTAATTTATGGTATGACGCATTTAAAAACACACAGTAAAATCGCCTTAGTCGTTAAGCGAATAGGTGGCGAACTTACATCATTTGTCCACCTAGGTACAGGTAACTATAACGATAAAACGGCTAAATTATATACAGACATGGGTATTATCACTACGAATAAACAAATTGCAGAAGATGCGATTAACTTCTTCAATTACTTAAGCGGTTATTCTGTGAAACCAGAATACAATAAACTTATTGTGGCACCTTTTGATATTCGCGACGTGTTCATTGACCGTATCGATAAAGAAATCAGTAGTCATCTTCAACATGGTAACGGTAAGATTATGATGAAGATGAACTCACTTACTGATAAAGCCATCATTGAAAAGCTTTTTGAAGCATCACAAGTCGGTGTGAAAATCCAATTAATTATTCGTGGTATTTGTTGCTTGAAACCTGGTATTCCAGGTATAAGTGAGAATATTGAAGTCGTAAGTATTGTAGGACGTTTATTAGAACACTCTCGTATTTATTACTTCCATAATAATGGTGATGAACGTATTTACTTATCATCCGCAGACGTAATGACTCGTAATATGATTAAACGTGTAGAAATCTTATTCCCTGTTGAAGATAAAGACATTGGTAAACGTTTAGTTGACTTTATGAACTTACAATTATCTGACAACCAAAAAGGACGTTATCAAGATGAACACGGTCATTACCACTATGTTCAAAACAACTTGTCACCATTAAATTCACAAGTTTATTTAATGCAAGAGGCAATTAAGTATGGCCAAGAACTAAAGAGAAATTCAGCACAACCTTCAGGTATGCCAGTCGTATCTAAACGCCGTGCGAATTGGATGAATCGTATTCGTCGATCATTAAAAAAGTAATGTCTTCTTAATTCATATAATAAAGGCAATGGTCTTTCATCGAGACCATTGCCTTTTTGTGTGTATATATATCACATGAAGTAAAGCGATGCCTCATTTTGTTGCAACGCTTTCTTGCGGGAAAGGCTCGTGCCTGTAGTCCTCTATAGAAATTCTTACATACGTGCGTTAGCACTTACGTTCATCAATAATTTTAACCCCCCTAGGTATCGCATATCTCTTTTGTTACCAAATATTATATTTCATAAGATAATTATTTTTATTTAACAATCATCATCTTTAAAATTACTTTTCTGGATGGTCATACCAATGATTTAGGAATTGATATAAGACGTTGCTATAGGTTTGTAGTTCTTGAGCTTCTATTTTCTCATCTACGCTATGGGCTTCTTCTAAGCTACCAGGACCATACAATATTGTTGGGATATCAAAGTGTGCGGTCCAACCACCATCTGTAACGGTCGTACTCATACCATGTTGCATGTCACTACCATGTACGTCACGATGTGCATTCTGTAATAGTTTAAATCCAGGATGTTCTGTAGGTATTGTGAAGCTTGGGAAGATTTCGCCTTTGTCTTCAATCATTGATTCGCCGCCCCATTCAAAGCGTAAGGAGTTCTCACGTAGCCAAATATCCGCTTCAGCCACACGATTCAAGTAATCTTCTATTTCAGCGACAACGTCTTCATAACTTTCATTTGGTAAATAATGTACTGTAATCCATAAGCGACATTCATCTGCAATAAATGCAGGATGGCGTCCACCTTCAATAACAGCTGGGTTTATCGTATTTGCACCTGGTGGCATTCCAGGACTATGTTTCATCACTGCCCAATGTTGTTCTAATTCATTTAATGCACGAATAATCTTAGCCATTTTTTCAATGGCACTCGCGCCAAATAACCCACCACCTGCATGTATGGTCTGACTACGTGCACCGTCATGAATGGTGTTCTTACTTTTAATCGTAATCCATCCTGTAATTACGCCACCTTGACCCAGTGCCATATTCTCACTGGTATCTAACACAAGTGCTAAATCAGCTTTAGGACCAATTTCACATGCTAGTTTGGTACCAGCTTCTCCAACTTCTTCACCTACAACTGATTGCACAATAATATCACCTTTCGGTTGGCGTCCTTCTTGATGTAACTTTTCAAGAACATAAAATAAGGCCGCCATGCCACCTTTCATATCACTCACGCCACGACCATATAACCAATCATCCACTTGGGTTAACTCAAATGGTGGGTAGGTCCAGTTTGAATCATCATCGACTGATGCCACATCTACATGGCCATTTAATATGAGTTTTGGTGCGGACGGGTCGCTCCCCTTTAATGTCGCCACAATCACGCTATCATTTTTATACAATTGTTCACGTTGAATGCTAAAGCCGAATCCTTTTAATAAATGTTGAATCTCATCTTGCAGAGGATCAGTATTTCTTCCTGGTGGGCTCTCCGTATTATACTTCACTAATAAGTCTAATAATTCATAAAGACGTGTTTCCATATCCGTCACTCCTTTTTGACAATGAATACCCCCACAATCGTTCTTCATCACTAGTGTATCATTTTAAAGCATAAGAAAAGATGCTTCTTGTCAATTTACAAGAAACATCTTTAATCATCATTACACTGGTCGTACTGTGACTTCATTTACATTGACGTGTGCAGGTTGTGTTAACGCATAAATGACAGCGTCTGCGATATTTTCAGGATCTAATTTCTTACGGCCACCGAAGTCTGTTTTCTCAGTCATTGGTGTATCAACCATACCTGGTAAGATACTTGTTGATTTAATACCTGTGCGTGCTAAATCTTTCTCTAAACCATTAAATATCATCAATACTGCAGATTTTGTTGCACTATATAACGTGCTATCTTTAGATACTTCGTTTGCTGAAATAGATGCGAGATTGACAACATGGCCATGACCCTGTTCTTCAAAGTGAGGTAATACTGCATTTAAACTATATAGTAATCCTTTAACATTTGTGTCGATCATGGCATCCCATGTTTCAACATCGTAGTCTGTAATCTTAGCTGAGCCATTAATACCGGCACAATTGACTAAGATATCGACTTTACCAAATTTAGCTATCGCATTTTCGACTAATGCGTCTATGTCGTCTTTATGCTTCACATCTGTCGGTGTAATTAAGAAATCACCTTCGTTTATATCTTTTGAGACTTCTTTTAATTTATCTTCGCTACGACCGGCTAAGACGACTTTTACGCCTTCGTTGGCAAGCTTTTTAGCAGTTGTGGCACCAATACCACTGCTTGCGCCTGTAATGATAGCTACACGTTCTTTTAATTCTGTCATGTTTTTTCACCCTTTTATTCTAGTGTCATTGATTAGATTTCCTTATTATGACCGAGTTAAACCCGTATTACTTACTTTTCGAAAAATATAATCAAAAAGCTTACGAGGAATTGTATTCTCGGGTAAAACGTATTAAAGTTAATATGTAATGGCATCATTGGGCATATAGAAAGATAGGAGGATGACTATGACATTTGAAGAGCGTATCCAAACGTTACGAGCTGAGAAGAGCAGAACGAGTTTCTCTTTCCGTTTCGAGGATTTATATACGAAGGAAGAATGGTTTGATATGACGGTGCGTCAACGTACACGTCAAGAAAGAGAATTTATTGCGCGTATTGAAGAGATTCCACATGTGCGTATGCCTTTCTCAAGTGAGGATGGTTATAAGTTCAAGTTATATAATCAAGAATACCAATATAATGAAGTTAAGAAGAATTTCAAAGAAGTTTAAACATATCAAGAAGCCCACGTCTCACTAAGTAAGACGTGGGCTTTCAACACATTATTCCAGAATGATTAGGGGTATATTTATGGTATGCCCTCGACTGCTCACCAACGAGGGCATGCTACTTTCTTGAATGTTAATAGGAGGCCATTCAATTTGTATTAATTTGTAACGAGTGTTTTACGTTCGAGTCCGTAATAATATAGTCGTTCGGCATCGATGTATGGGATTGAGTCGATTGTTAAGTAGCCATCTTTAATATCGCCAATCAATCCTTGGTTCACACCAGTTTTTAAATATATATCGTAACTGCCTTCTTCAGAAAAAACAACTTCTTCTATTACTTTTCTCATCAGTATCACTCCCATTACTTATTCCTTACAATGTATATCATACACCCTTTTCATAAATTTTAAAGACATTTGTGATACTTTTCACAAATAGTTCACTTTTTGAAAATAAAACCTATTTAACGTTTTTATGTATATTGAATTTAAATCAAGTTTGAGAATAAAAAGAAGAAATTCTAATTAAATTATTTCGTTCAGTAGCTTTGCTTTCCGTGGGTACAGTTTCAGCCAGAATTACCATACAGATAAATCTGTAGGTAATTCTAAGGTCTTCAACTCGTACTGTTCCCACAGGAGTCTTCGCTACTTCCCTTTAATAATTCTTAGAATTTCTTTTAATTGAAAAATATATTATATAAGTTAGACATGCTGTATAGACATTATTATTGACTCAAACCTTACTAAATAAATTTCATCAATCTCATATAATAATATAAAAAGAGATAGAAACACTAAATCTTAGTTAAAAATATAACTCATTCAAATTTTGAATTAGATAAAGTTTCATCAACTTTGCTTTTAAATGCTTTTTGAATTAGTTTACGTGCATCAGATAAATTTTGCTCATCCTTTTTGTATAAACTAATAACTTCTTCTAAAATTTCTATACATTTTTCAAATGATATCCCTTTCATTTGTTCACTTATATATAAGATATATAAATATTTTGAATTAAATCCATTATAACTGCTTTCACTATAAATTTTTTCTACTTCATTATACTTTTTAATGTATTCTATAACATTATCAAAATTTAGTTCTTCGTTAAATATTTCATCATATCTATTACTGAATAGAGATTTCTTTTGGTTAGTTGCTTTATCAGGATTACCTTGGACAGAATAAAGAATTTGAGCTAGGGTTTCTTTTGACATACGATATTCATAGTTCTCTTCAATTTTACCAGTGTCCCCAGCTTTTCTCACATACAAAATATCATTTTCTTTTAAATATCTTTCTAACTCGATTTGTATATTATTTATTGATTTAATATCAAATACTGAAATGGCATTTTGACTATTAGTGTATTCAGCGACATTGTTTTTTAATTTATCATTATTTCCTGTGCTAATAAATCTTACTAGTACATACGCTTTACTTAATTTTGAATTGAGTGAATTATCATCATCAAAATATTTATAAATACTTCTAATAGTTTGTCCGCCATTAACTATACTCATACCTTCAAGTTCACACTTAAACATCTTTTTACCATTAATTGGTTTTCCTTTAATATCATTAGCAACTATTGTGATACCATTATTAAATAAAAAGAAATTTTGAGGTGATTCTCCAATTGTTTTAATTATTTTAGTATTATATTTTGTTTCACCTAAAAAGCCTCTAACATTATCATTTAAAATTTTTGGCTCAAACTCTAACTTTTCAATAGATTTAATATTAAATTCATCAATATCATTTCTTAAAATTACATCTTTACATGTAATCTTCATTAAAATGTCCAAACTTAATTTGATTAAATACGAATCATCAGAATCTAATTCATCTTCTTTATAAGGCATAACAGAACCTTTATCTACTATAAATTTAGCATTAATATCATCATGTTTCTCCGAAACATAACCTATAATATCATCTAAACTAATAGATTTTATTGACATGTCATATACTTCACTAAAATTTTCCATGAATTGGTTCTTTTCCAATCCAAAATTTTCATTTGAAACCATATACAAAGTCATTTTCCATTGTTCATTTGAATTTAATTTATCTATAATTTCTGAAATTACATTTTTTGTACTTTTTGTTAAATTATTTAGATTTTCACTTTCTATTACTTTCATAAATTTATCAGAATCTGATAAATTATTTAGATTTTGTCCTTTATTAGCTTTGAACTTGCTTCTAAACTTAAAATTAAATAATTGAATATGTAAATCATTTTCATCAATATATACTGCATCTATTCCTAAATCATCATTTTTTTCATTGAAAACTAAGCTTCTATATTCGGTGTCAATCACACAATTTTTCAACTCATTAATGTCTGTATTATTTGTTACACATTCAAGTATAAATAAATAGAAACCTAACTTTGTTTTATCCTCATCCCTAATATCTTTTGAAAAATCGTAGATTTCAAAATATTTGTTTGCCTTTTTATTAACTAATTTAAAATCATTAATATTTGCCATATTGTATAGCCCCCTTTTATTTTATAAATCCAACATAATTTTTAATACATCATTTTGTAAATCATTTATAGAATATAAATGTTTCATAATTGAAAATGTTTCTGATAAATTATTTCGGGCTGTTCTCCAACCTTTACCATCTGTTATCCAAACAAATTCAAAATTTGGAATATCTGCTGAATTCACTGCTAAATTTTTGAAACTTCTTGCAGTTTCATTTAGTTTTGAACCACCACTTTGATAAAAGTTAGTTTCAATGGCGTATATAATGTTATTATGATATATTACAAAATCAAATCTTTTAATTGTCTTACCACTATTAGTTATAGTTGAAATATCTAGATCATGATCTTTTATCAATCTATCAGTTCTCACTTCTTTTTCATACTCAACACCAAGTTGTTTTATATTTTCTTCAACTAAATCTTCCATGAGATGCCCACCACGATTTTTACGTCCGTTACTATCTAATCCAGTTTCAACCCCTGTAACATAATCAAACAAATTATTTATTAGATGATTTTCTAACAAATCGAATATTCCAGTTTCTTTCATAAACTCACAATATTTTTCAATATCATAATTTGGTTTTTTAAAATTAAAAATTAAGTCTTCATCAATAGTTTTTATACTTATTTCATTACCTCTAATAGCTAGTAAAATAGGTACACATTTTAACACTTCAGGATATTTTTCAACTAAACTTTTAAATTCATTTTCAATATCGTTTGACCCTATAAGTGAATTCAATAAATTTAGTTCTAACTTAATACTATCAACATTTCTTTTCACTTTTTCGAAATCAATATAATATTCATAAGTAGCAATACTTTCTTTAAAATGTGATAACCACTCATCAAAATCTCTTTCAATTACCATTCAAATTCCTCCTGAACTACTGTATTTATAATTCTTTGTTTAGCTATTTGAATATAGGGTTCTTCTTTCTCAACACCTATAAACCTCCGTTGCAATCTTTTTGCAATTACTCCCGTGGTGCCACTACCCATAAAGGGGTCTAAAACTAAATCATCTTTATTGGTTGTGGACCTAATTATTCTTTCCAATAAATACTCGGGTTTTTGTGTAGGATGTTTTCCGAAACTTTTTTCGCTTTTTCGTGTTAATGGTCCCTTCCAAACATCTTTCATTTGTTTATTATTATTAATTTCTTTCATTACATTGTAGTTAAAAGTATGTTTAGCTTTCTTCAAATCTTTCTTTGCCCAAATAATTGTTTCAGTTGAATGAGTGAAATTTCTACATCCTAAATTAGGAGGTGGGTTAGTTTTTTCCCATGTTATATTGTTTAAAATTTTAAAACCCTCTTGCTCTAGCGCAAATCCTATTGAATAGATGTTATGCAAAGTTCCTGAAATCCAAATAGAGCCATTATCAGATAATATGCTTTTACAGAGTTTTATCCATTGTCTGTTAAATGCATGTTTTTCTTCCAAAGTAATAAAAGTATCCCATTCACCTTTATTGACACTGACCATTTTTCCACCTGAATTAGTGATACCACCCCTTGAGAGAAAATAAGGTGGATCAGCAAAAATAAGATCCACGCTATTTTCAGTAATATTTTTTAAAAACTTTAGTGAGTCCTCATTGAAGAGGCAAATTCCATTTTCAGCATAATATTCATTCAAAACTAGCATCACCTTTAATAATTTGTAATAATTACTTCCTTACCTACTCTTTTACTAGCATCAGAATTAATACTTCTTCTCACATTAATTTCTTTGACATTGAAATCATTATATAATTCTCTAATCAATTCTGTATTATGATTTGTTAGCATACATTTGACATTCTTTTCTGTAAGACTTTTATATAATTTTGCTAATCTTTTATGTTCTTCAATAGAAAATCCAGCCTTATCATATGAAATAAAGCTTGTGGCATTTAATGGTGCATAAGGACTATCAAAAAAAACAAAGTCTTTTTCTTCTGCTTCACTAACTGCCTCTTCGAAATCTGTACTTGTTATTGTAACTGTTTGAAGAAAATTTGAAATTTCTATTATATTACTTTTATTATAAGAAGCCACAAATTCTTTTTTGTTCCAGGGAACATTGAATAGACCTTTTTTATTAACTCTAAATAAACCATTAAAAGCATGTTTATTTAAGTAAATAAATAATGCAGCAGTAGTTATATCATATCTTTTTTCAATAATGTGTTGATTATAAATTTCTCTCATTTCTTTATATTTCTCTTCATTTAGAGGTATAGAATCATAATCGTCTAAATATTCCATCAATTTATTAGGATTATCTCTAATTACATGATAACTATGAATTAAATGAGTATTAATATCATTAATTTTTGAGTTACTATTGCTTAATGAAAATAAAACAGCTCCCCCACCAACAAATGGTTCATAATATGTATTGAAATTAGTAGGAGCCATTTCCATAATCGTTTTAATATATTGACGTTTTCCCCCAGCCCATTTTACAAATGGTTGCATAAAAATTCTCTCCTAAATATTTTATATTGCGTTAATAAGAATATGCATTTTAATGTTACTATTTGAAAAATAATTTATTACTATATTTAATGAATGCATTTCTAATTTCGAGCACTTTTTTTACTAATATAACATAAAACTGATAAAATTAGATTAAAGTTTGATACTCTTTCACATTAAGTATAATATAAAAAAATTTTAAAGCGTATATAAATTTTATATATTTATCAACTTAACATCAATAAACCATACTGAATATTAATATGAAAAAATATTAATTTAGCCATTATATCTTTTTTCGAATCTTTCCCACAATCTCAAAAAATCACTTCACTGATAACATGATTATCTTTTCTCTTTCCATAAACACTATGAGTTGATATTTTTAAACAAAATATTGATATTAAATTCTATTAATTTTTTCAACTATTTACAGTATAATTAACTTACATTAAATCGATTTAATGTATAAGGATTCAGCTGGTCCTTAATTGATAAAATTCCTTAGAGGTTCATCCTAATTAGAGAGTAGGATGGATCTCTTTGTTTTTGTTAAAAATACGAAATTCATGGTAAATCATCAAATGTGATATTTTTAGTGAAAAGTTTGATATTGCGAGAGGTATTATATTCAAAATATATATTATACAATATATATGTATTAGATTTCGGTCTAATACAAGGGAAGAATTTAATAAGGGGATGACCATTACATATTATCCCCCGAAGGCTCATCTTAGCGGAAAATGAGATGAGTTCCATCGTGTTGATGGATTTATATTCTTTGTTGGTTATATACTTCTGTTTCAGTTGACGCGACTTTTAACCATAAGAAAAGAATTTATTACAAGATCCCATTATTTCAACCAAACCGTCATTTGATTCAGAAGTATATAGCTTGAGGTTATTCTTTTAGCAGGTTTCTAACAATACCTTCTCTCTAAATTTAAAATAAGGTGTTGTTAGAATACTTGCTGCGGTAGGAAGTTAGGCAAGGATAAACCCCATTAGAGTCAATTTGTAGTTTTGACTTTAATGGGGTTATCTATTTGTAGTTTTAAAGGCTATAAACCTAATTCTTTAATAAATTGAACTAATTCATCTTTCATTTTTGGATCTTTAAGTGCATATTCGATAGTTGTTTTGACGAAGCCTAATTTTTCTCCAACATCGTAACGATTGCCATCGAAGTCATAGGCATATACTGGAATATCGCTATTCATACGTTCGATGGCGTCGGTTAATTGAATTTCATTGCCGGCGCCTTCTTTTTGTGTCTTAAGATAGTCGAATATTTCTGGTGTTAATATGTAACGTCCCATGATGGCTAAGTTTGAAGGTGCCGTACCTTGTTTTGGTTTTTCAACGAATTGTTTGACTTCGTAACGGCGTCCTTCTTTTCCAAGTGGATCAATAATGCCATAACGATGTGTGACATGCTCATCTACTTCTTGAACACCGATTACAGAGTGTCCTGTTTCTTCGTAGACATTCATTAGTTGTTTAATTGCGGGCTCTTCGGATTCCACAATATCATCACCAAGTAAGACGGCAAACGGTTCATTGCCGATAAATTGGCGTGCTGTGTAAATTGCATGTCCTAAGCCCTTTTGTTCTTTTTGACGCACGTAAAAGATATTAGCTAAATCTGTAGAGTAATTGACCTTCTCTAGTAATTCAGTCTTACCTTTCTCTTCTAATACCATTTCTAATTCTTTTTGATTATCAAAGTGATCTTCAATCGCACGTTTGTGTTTGCCAGTTACTATTATGATGTCTTCAATTCCTGCGCGAGAAGCTTCTTCCACTATGTATTGAATCGTAGGTTTATCTAAAATTGGAAGCATTTCTTTCGGCATCGCTTTTGTGGCTGGTAAAAATCTCGTTCCTAAACCAGCAGCAGGTATGATTGCTTTTGTAATTTTTTTCAAACTTGAGTAACTCCTTTGCAAATTCTGTCTTTTTTATCATTTGTTAGTTTATCACTCTTTATACGTCATTCCTAGCGATAGCCTAGAATTAAAGTGTGATACAATTTCTGATTTTCTTTTTTTACTGTTTAATCCTAAGTTGGTCAAAAAGACACTAAAAAACCTCCTACTCATTTCATTGAGGGAGGCTAAAGTAAATTATTAAAAATGTATCGCAAATATTTTTACAATACTGTCAATTAAGTTCGCCGTAAATACAGCGAATAATAAATATGTATTGAAATCTGTAAATTTATCTCTAACTACTTTGATTTTCGTTTGTTCATCAAATAAAGGCGGGGTACTATCATTGGTTAATATCTCCCCAATTTTTAATTTTGCTTTTCTCATCACATAGGTAACGTAAAAAGCATATATTAAACCTATGATAGATATAATCAATATAACGTATTCGCTATAGGCAAAGTCATCTATAAATAGAATACTTAAAATAAGTACTGTGATTAATATATCTAATTTATCGATAAAATTAGTTTTTGCCATTTCTGTCTCTAATTCATCGATTCTAGAATTACTTAACAGTTCTAAATCAATGTCTTTCAGATTGATTTTCTCAATTTTTTCCATACAAACATCCCTAATACATTTTAATTCATTGTAATACAATAAAATTTGAATTTGTTTTTATTGTATCTTATTTTCCAATTAATATCTATATCAACCAGATTCATAATAAAACACCACTATGGGTATAGTGGCGTTTTGTAGTGTTATGAGTCTTTTGATTTATACGAACAAGCTAATGAATAAGATAAAGATGATACCTGATACTGAGATGATGGTTTCAAGTAGTGACCATGTTAGGAAAGTTTCTTTTACTGTTAAGCCGAAATATTCTTTAAACATCCAGAAACCTGCATCGTTAACGTGTGATAGGATTAAGCTTCCGGCACCGATAGCAAGTACTACAAGGGCTACGTTAGAATCTGAATGTTGTAGTAATGGTAATACGATACCTGTTGTTGTAATGGCTGCAACAGTTGCTGAACCTAATGCAATACGAAGTACAGCTGCAACAATCCATGCAAGTAAGATAGGAGACATTGTTGAACCTTCGAACATTTTCGCGATAGTGTCACCAACGCCACCGTCTATCAATACTTGTTTAAATGTACCGCCACCGCCAATAATTAAGATCATCATTCCAATTGGGTAAATGGCATTAGTAGCCGATTTCATAACGTCGTCCATTTTTCTGCCTCTATGTAATCCCATTGAGAAGATAGCAAAGATAACTGAAATTAACATTGCTGTGCCTGCAGTACCGATAAAGTAAACAATTTGTTCAAATAGATTTTTCGCTTCTTCATGGCCTGTCACTAATTGTACGATAGTTGAAATCAACATTAAGATTACTGGTAATATAGCAGTAAAGATACTTAAGCCAAATCCAGGCATTTCTGATTCAGCAAATTCTTTTTGAGAACCTAATGCTGAGATATCTCCCTCACGTGTATAGGCAGTTGGTGTAAGTTTTTGAGCAAATTTATTAAATACTGGACCAGCGATAATTGTTACTGGTATAGCAATAATAATACCGTAAAGTAATACTTGACCGACGTTCGCTTTTAATTCTTTTGCGATAACAACTGGACCTGGATGTGGTGGTAAGAATCCGTGTGTTACTGACAATGCAGTAATCATTGGCAAACCAAGTTTCAGTGGTGATACTTTCGCACGTTTAGCAATTGTAAATACTAATGGAATTAATAGTACTAATCCGACTTCAAAGAATAATGCGATGCCTACGATAAATGCAGCGATAATCATTGCCCATTGGACATGTTTTTGTCCAAATTTCGCAATTAATGTATCAGCGATACGGTTTGCACCGCCACCGTCCGCGAGTAGTTTACCTAACATTGCACCTAATCCAAAGATTAAAGCGATGTGACCGAGTGTACTACCCATTCCAGTTTCAATGGTAGTCATTATTTTACTTAGCGGCATACCTAATAAGATTGCTGTAACAACGGATGTCACGATTAACGCAATAAATGTGTTTAACTTCATGAAAATAATCAATGATAATAGTAATAAGATCCCAATTACCACACTAATAAGTGGCCAAATATCTCCAAACATAGTAAATCCTCCTTTGTTTTCTTCCTTTAATGTACTGATTTACTCCATGTGCTTACGTTGAAAATCTGCAATTTCTGCATAGCGTTCTTCAAGTGAACGACTTAAATTGATAAAGATAGATACTAATTTTTGATAAACCTTAACCGTCTCTGGATTTGGTTTATGTGAATTTGTAGTGCCGACCATCTTTTCAATAATTGAAATATCATCAATTTCTCCTAATGCTTTAAGTCCTAATACACATGCCCCTAAACAAGAACTTTCATAGCTTTCTGGCACGATAAGGTCTGTATTGAAAATATCTGCCATCATTTGACGCCACACTTCACTCTTAGCGAATCCCCCCGTCGCTTTGATTGTGCTAGGTGTTTCGTTCATTACCTCTACAAGTGCTAGATATACTGTATAAAGGTTGTACAATACGCCCTCTAATGCTGCACGTATCATATGTTCTTTTTGATGTGACAAAGTTAAACCAAAGAATGAGCCACGTGCGTCTGCATTCCATAATGGTGCACGTTCACCGGCAAGATATGGGTGGAAGATTAGGCCTTCAGCACCAGGTTTAACTCGACTAGCGATTCTAGTAAGTACATCGTATGGGTCTACCCCTAAACGTTTCGCAGTTTCAACTTCACTAGCAAGGAGCTCATCTCTTAGCCATCTAAGGATGACACCGCCGTTATTGACGGGTCCGCCAATGACATAATGTTCTTCGTCTAGTACGTAACAGAAGATACGTCCTTTATAGTCGGTGCGAGGTTTATTAATGACTGTTCGAATCGCACCTGATGTGCCGATTGTGACGGCGACTTCGCCTTTTTTATAACTATTAACGCCAAGGTTAGATAATACGCCATCACTAGCACCAACTATAATTGGTGTATTTTCGTCCACACCCATTAGTGTGGCATAACGTTTTTTCATGCCTTTTGATATATGTGTAGTTGGAACAAGTTCTGGTAATTGTTCTCGTGTGATGCCTAAAAGGTAAAGTGCTTCCTCATCCCAATCTAATTGTTCTAAACTAAACATGCCTGTAGCTGATGCCATTGAATAATCGATGACATATTTTTCAAACAGTTGATAGAAGATATAAGTCTTAATATCAGCAAACATGGCAGTTTGATTGTAAATTTCAGGTTGTTCATGTTTCATCCAAAAGATTTTAGATAAAGGTGACATTGGATGGATAGGTGTACCTGTACGTTGATAAATCTCAGAACCGTGATGTTCTTTGTTGATTAATTCAGCATATTTACTTGCGCGATTATCCGCCCAAGTTATACTTTCTGTTAATCGGCTATTCTGCGCATCGAGTGCTACCAAGCTATGCATTTGTGCACTAAATGAAATCAGTTTAATATCTTCTTTCTTTACGCCCGCTTCTCTTATGATGTATTTAATTGTCATCAATACGGCATCGAACAGTTCATCGGGGTTCTCTTCAGAAACATCTACATTTGGCGTGTGTAATGGATAGCCGATATTATGCTTCATAATAAATTGTCCATTTTCATCGTATAATACTGATTTCGTACTTGTAGTACCAATATCTACGCCAATCATGTACTTCATAGTATTCCTTCTTTCCTCTATTTATCGTAACCAGAAACTTTCAATATCTTTACCGACGTCATCAAAGTTTAAATGAAAAGCTTCTCTTAATTTATCTGAGTCATATTGTTCAATTGCTTCAATAAATACTGCATGATTGTTATGAATGCGTTCAAAGTCTGCTTTATTATGTGCCATGCGATGTCTCATTGATAATAAGACAAGTGATTCGATGACTGGTTTCAAATGTTTCCAGAAGGTTTGTAAGTATTGATGGTTTGAAGCATTAATGGTTGCTTCATGAAATTGTAGATCATGTTGTGTAAAGGCTTCAGCATCTTCAAACTTGACTGCAACTTTCATCATTTCAAGGTGTTTATGCATTTCTTTAATAACTGGTGCGGTATCAATGTGTTTCATTTTTGCGAAAGCAAATGACTCAAGCATCAATCTTAAATCATAAAGTTCTTTCTTCTCTTGTTCACCAAAATTAAGCACCCTGGCACCCATTCGTTCTAATTGAATGAGTTGATCTGTTTGCAATAATTTAAACGCATCTCTTACTGGTGAACGACTAACATCAAATTGATTTGCAACTTGATTCTCTGTAAGCAGTGTATCGGCTTCAATCTCACCGTTCACGATTTGTAAGCGAATTTGTGCAGCAACACCTTCGCCTTTTGACATACCTCCAAGCCATTGTTCTGGATAACTTTGATTCACATCTTTCACTCCTAATCACGCAATTACAACTTGTATACAAGTATGTTAATATACTGAGAGTAATTTTGCAAGCGCTTACTTTTTGATGGAATTAAAAAACCCGGCCATGTCAGACCGGGAATTGTATTGCAATTATTTCGTTTTATCGTCAGCCACTTCGATGCAATAATGTGTTTCATGACATTTAGGGCATTCTAATTTACGTGTCTGTGCAGTGTGTTGTGCTAACATAAATTGTTTCAATGATGGTTTAAAAGTATGCTGACAATTTGGACACAGATATGAAATGTTTTTGTAGTAAAATGCTGTTAATCCAACGGCATAAGTGACTAAGATTGGTATGATTGCAACAAATGGTTTGCTTGAACTTCTTAATAAACTTGCAATAAGTCCTGTGTATTGAACTATGCCAATAACGCCTGCGCTAAGCCATACTTTACTTTTAAGTGATTTTAATGTAGTAGATTGTTTCATAGCCTTGTCTATGTCAGATAAATGATTGATTGAAGAACTTGAATGTTGTGAAATATAATGTTGTACTTCATTAATATTCTTTAATATTTCTTTATCGCTGTGAATATGGGTTTCTAATTCTTCTTTATGCAGTTGCAATATCATTTTCAATGTTTGCATATCACTGTCATCATGTAATAGTGTCTTAATTTCATCTAAGGTGCAGCCAAATTTCTTCAAGATAAAAATAAGTTGAAGTTGATAGTGATGATCGTCAGTATAAAAACGTCGATTAGATTCAATATCTCGTTCAGCTGTTAACAATCCTTTACGATCATAATATTGCAATGTTCTAACTGTGATGTCTTCGAGATTTGCAAGTTCTCCAATTGTATAATGTGACATAGTGTTCACCTCCTACATTGAACATAGCTAATGACGTTACGTCATATGCAAGCTTTTTTTGAGTATTTTTTATAAGTTAGTCTGCGTTCTGTCTAAACTTGAAAAAAAGAGACGTTGTCCGCCTCTTTTAATGCGTATCACTTTCTGTAATAGCAGAGTGAATGGATTGCATTTTTGCTTCTACATCTGAAATTTCCAACGCGCAATCTTTTAACATATCTTTATAATCTTCGGTACTTGCATTATTTTTATATCGAATCTTGTGTTCTAAACTTGCCCACATATCCATACCAATGGTTCTAATTTGAACTTCTACTGGTGTTACTTCTACTTTATTCGATAAAAATACAGGAATAGATACCACAATATGTAAGCTTCGATAGCCATTTTCCTTAGGGTTCTCTATATAGTCTTTGCGTCTTATTAATTTAATATCTTCTTGTTTTAATAGCATCTTTTCAATAACATAAATATCTTCTAAATAGTTACAAACGACGCGGATACCTGCGATGTCTAAAATATTCTCTTTCGCACTCTCAGCACTAATAGGTAAATTCTTACGTTGCAGTTTCTTCACTAAGCTATTCATTTCTTTAACCCGACGTTCCATGTGATGGATAGGGTTGTGTTTATATACGTGATTAAAATTGTCATCTAATATATCTAATTTAGTGCTTATCTCTTTTAACGCTGAGGAATATAAATGATCTAGTTCAACAAAGCCGATTAATCTATCAAAAGCTTCATCTCCATCTTTAAAGTGGTTCAAACTATCTTTAAATTCATTACGTAATTCTTCTATATATAATGATGGTTTTCTCTCTACATACATAGTAGTTCCTCCTTGCTCATCACAGTATATTATATCGAAATGCAAGACGAACTAAAAATAATAACCACCTTATTTATCTAGGTATTTCGACTGAATTAGACATGTATGACTAGTTATGATGATAATTGAAAAAGAAGCATAAAAAGGACCTCAGTGTTGGGATACTGAAGTAAGTAGTTCTATGATAGATTACGAAGTGGAGTTGTGAAGACTCCTAGGGGAGCAGTAATTTTAATGAACCTAAGTGCAATAGCACTTAGGTAAGTAGCTCTAAAGATGGATAATAAATGGCGTTGCGCGACTCCTATGTTGATTATTAATGAACATAAGTGCTAACGCACTTATGTAAGAAATTCTAAAAATGAACTACGAATGACGTTGTGTGACGCCTGAGGGAATAGGATGAGTGTCGAGACCGCGGCTCGACCCAGCCCCCTAGGCAAGCATCACAACAAAATGAGTAAATGTTCATCTAAGAATTTCTTTAGAGGACTACAGGCACGAGCCTTTCCCGCAAGAAAGCGTCGCAAAAAATTGAGTAAATATTCATCTAAGAATTTCTTTACAACCCAGCCCCCTAGGCAAGCATCTCAACTTGTGTGAATATATTAAAACACCTCAGTACGTTATGGCACTGAGGTGGTGGTAGTTATGATTCGTCTTTTGTATGTGTGATGACTTTTGTATTTCTGTTTTCGGCAATGTCTTGTGCACGTTGTTTTGCGTCTTCTTTGTTATCAAACGTATCAGATGCTTGTTTAGCACCTTCAGTTTTTACTTTCCACTCGTTATCTTCGTAATAGACATGCACATTTTCTTTGTTCAATTCTGGATTGGCGGAGTCATCTTTTTGATGTTGTGTGATGTGCTTATGTTTCAATTCTTGTAACGCATCATCACTTGCATCTTTATACCATTCTTCTGCTTGTTTCGTCGCAATGGGAATGACATCGCCTTCTTTATAACCATCTTTAAGCATTGCATTTCCAATATCAATTGCTTTTTTACGTTCTAAATCATCAAAGTTCTTCCAAGTATTTGGGTAATCATCCATTGTCCAAGGCATCGTGTCACGCTCCTCTATTCATCAATAGTTAACTTTACCACTCTCCTTGAAAATGAAACCCCTCAATACGTTTCAATTAAGCTTTCGTTGCAGCGCCATCTTCAACGTCATCAATATCTTTACGTGTATAAACACAATTATTTTGTAACTTCATCAATGCTGATTTTAGATAATTGTATTGAGGTAAGTCTGTTAAGTCATTGATATCCAGTCGACTTTGTAGTTCAAAGTGTTTGGCTAAATTTTCAAAGGTTACTAAGTACTCACCCATTTGTTTATCTGAAATACGTTGACGTTGTTTATCTTGCATGGCACGCATAAGCATGAAGTTAATTTCTTCTAATGCAAAGATGCTTGGATAATAATAACGAATCACTTCTTTATTTGAGAATAACTCACCACTTGCTGAGTTATTAATTTGTGTCATATTGCTCATTCTGACAGACAATTCTAAGCTTTCGTTACGTTCGCGTGCGTCATCGTCGTATTTATTTTCAGAGAATAAATATTGAAAAATAACCGCTTCTTTACGCACAACTTCAGCAATTGTACGTGGTAACATAGCAGAAGCTGTTTGACGATTAATCAGTAAGATGCCTACGACCGCAATGACAATACCAATGAGTACATCAAAGATACGTGTATATGCAATTGAAATAGATAAGTTTTTAGACTAGGTGTGGATTAAAGTACAGAATGGCTGATAATAACAATGTACCGATAATTGTACCCAAGCCACGTGATACTGAACGGTCAAGCATACGACGTGTTGTCATGCCTAATAATACGGTATGTGCGGTTAATGGAATCCAATATGATTTTTGGATATTGAAGGCAAGTGAAATAAAGATTGCTACGGCCATAATCACAGCATAAATCAAGGTATTACGGAAGACGATAGAATCTAACGTTAAATTATGAATAATACGTTGACTGTATAATGGCTTTCTGACACTTGCTTCATGTTCAATTTGATTAGAATCTAAATTGGTAATCTCGTCTATTTTCAAAATATATTGTAGTAAATTATCGAAATCGTCATGCACATCGACTTCTTTCGTCCATTTCTCACGTGCACCAGTTGGACGGTAAGCGTTACGTATCGTCACATCCATCATTTCAATTAAGTCATTAGGAATAGGACGAATGCCCTTTTCATGTAACTCTAAAAGTTCTGAATAGAGACCTTGTGCTGATGTATGTAGCAACAATAATCTTTGGAAGCGTTGGCTAAGATTTTGGTTAATACCAGCCGTTGCGGTAATAAGTAATTCATCAGAATTTTTAAATTGTGTAACTGCTGCTTTGGCACTTTCTGCAAATTTCTCTGTATCGTTGTAGTTATGCATTAGTTCCTCAAGCATTTTAAAGTCAGCATTAATTGCTCGATTTTCGATTTTTTGTTTTTGGAAAAGAATGGTAATAAGCACAACGATCGTAGCGATTGCACCACCAATTAATATAGCGAAACCACGGTATAAGGCTTCATTGGGTGCAACTGGTAAGTTACTTGGCAAACAAAATGTGACAAGAAAGAATGTTGATGACGGTCCAGCAATTTTTAATGCGCTGAAAATATAATATGGAATGACCGTCACTAAAAGTAGTGTGACACCGTAAAGAATAGGTTGTGTAACTGTGAGAGTGCCTAATGCCATACAAATGGCGAAGGATATACTACACAAAATCACAGTTCTAATCATCGCTCGAGGTGAGCTTTTAAAGACATAAATATGTGCTAATGTCCCTGTTGACACAAGCAATCCTAAACTAAAATTACCTAGGAAATAGCCTACTAATGCGGGGATAATCATTAATAACCCCTGTCGAAGGCCTTTCATCGGGTCAATTTTGCTTGTATCAAAGCTAATAAGTGATTTTAAAACATTTCCCAATGTTATCTTTCCTTTCTATAAAACATACATATACTATGATAACACTTTTTCTATAAATATATTTGAGTGAAAAATGATTTTAGTTCAAAAAAGAGGAGCGAAACAGTCATCCATCTTTTTGTAAAAAGATTTCACCGTCTCGCTCCTTACTTCTATTATAAAACAATCTTATTTTGCTTCTGCAATGTCGATTTGAGGTTTTTCAGTAATAAAATTACCAATATTATCACTGAATACTTTAAAGTGATCAGAATTGTTATGTGCTGCTACTGCGTCTTGGTCTTTATAGTTCTCAACTACGACAAATGTGTTACGTTCTGAGACATCTTCGTAATGGCTATAAAACGTATTACCTTCTTCTTCACGTGCATGTTTCACTAAATTATCCATCAATTTTAAGTATTCTTCACGATGTGCTTCACTTACTTTTAATTTTGCATTAATAATAATCATGCTTTTCACCTTCATATTTAAATTTGTTTTCAGTTTATTTTACCATTTTCATAGTGTTCATAAACAATTCGATGCTTGGTGCATCTTTTTCAAATAGCGATGGATATTTCTTTGAAAAATTAAAAAACTGCCGAACGAATTCGACAGTATGTTTAATTATTTAAGTTGACGGCTTTCATCTTTAATAAGTGGTTTGTCTGGTGTAACAAAAAGCCATAAAATTGCGGCGATTACAGCCGGGATAATTAATAATTGGAAGGTCATTGTCCAACCTAGTGACGCAACTAAAGCACCTGCTAAGAACGGACTTAATAAGGCACCAATGTTACCCCATAAGTTCATCCAGCCTGATACAGTTCCTGCAAAGTTACGACCAATGTCATTGGCAGCAGCCCAACTCATACCCATTGAGATCCCCATACCACCTAATCCGAGTGACAACCAGAATATCGTAATATATAAGTTCTCAGTGTGTACTGCAAAGAAGATTGAAATTGCAAAGACGATGAAGCCTACAATCGCGATTAACCCTCTTGATACAAATCTTGATTGACCACTGCGTAAGATTTTGTCTGAAATCGCACCTGCAGATAAGATTAATATAAACATAATAAACCATGGTAATGAACTAATCGTCATATGTTTGAATTCGACGTGGTATTGTTCTGTTAAATACGTTGGTAACCAAATTAAGAATAATGAAATAACAAACTGTACTACGAAATATTGACCAGCAATTGCGTAGAAGCTCACACGACGGAAGAATTGATTCCATGGTGGTAATGATTTACTTGTTTGAACTAAATCACGATTCTCCATTATGAAGTGTTTCTCAGCTTCATTAACCATACGATGTTGTTCTGGTAAATCTTTAGCGATAATTCCCCATAAAATCGCAATGATAATTCCTACGCCACCGAAAATGTAAAACACGGCTTGCCAATTAAATGTATTTACAATCGCAATTGTAATGATTGGTGCTAATACTGGTCCAAAATATGAACCTGCTAATAACATACTAGATGCTCTACCTTTTTCATCTTTAGAGAACCAAGTAGCATTAAATACAGCATTAGATGGATACATTGGTGCTTCCCCAATACCAAATAAGAAACGCACAAGATATAATAAACCATGATGTTTAATCATACCTGTAAAAATGGTAAATGCGCTCCACCATACTAATGCGATAGTAATCATCTTACGTGGACCAAACTTTTCAGCTAACATCCCTGAAGGCACTTGCATTAATGCATAACCTAGTGAGAAGAATGAGGCTAATAAACCAAACTGTTGTTTAGTCATATGTAAATCTTCCATCATTTGAGGTGCAATATATGAAATATTCGATCTATCCATATAAGCAATGACACCTATAATAAAAAATGCTAATGCGAAAAACCAACGAACATTACTTTTCCTTTGTCTTTGTACCATATTCTCTTTTTCCTACTTCCTTTAATTTTGTTGATTCTAAATTGTGATGTCTAATATACTCACAGACTCCCTAATACGAAATAAATTATCTCCTTTTAACCCTGTCGTGATAGGGCTTCGACATTTATTTTTAAATATATTACCAGGTTTTGAAATCGTTTACAATATGTTATTACAAATTTCTTATTAAATTGAGCATTTTTCTATATGTATTCGTGTCAATTATGTTTTCAATTTAGATTTGAACTCTTCAGGAAAAAATTGTAGAATGAATTTGAAATTAAACGCTCATCATTATAAAAATAAATAAAATGATAATTCATCCACTGGAAGTGCCTTTGTTTAAGGCTGAGAGTAAAGAACGAACTTTATAATTCCTGGAACCTGATCCAGTTTGTACTGGCGTAGGAAAGTGGCGCAAAGGATATCGTAAAGTTTAGCCAAACGCTATTTCCCTACGTAGGAAATAGCGTTTTTTTATCTTTATTAAGGAGTGATGCACATTTTCATTGCTATAACCCCGTATAAAGACTTAACAATTACAGATATGCAACATTTCTTAACCATTGCTGATGGTATTGACGGTTTACTCTTTCGCACACCAATGTCTCATGAGGATTTATATCTATGTCTTAAGGATTTAATTCAACAGGGATTCCCTAAAGAAAAAATCATTATTCATAGCGACATTGATTTACTTCAACAACTACAACTCACTCGTTTACATTGTCGTGAATCGGATTCAGTCGCCTTTGATTTTAAAAAGCAACATCCTGATATTGAAGTTAGCATGTCAACGCATTCGCTACCCTCAGTTAAAGAAGCTTACAACCAACATCTTGATTATGTTTTTTATGGTCATATTTTTGCGACGCCGTCTAAACCAAATCAGCAACCAAGATCCTCTGAAGAAATTGAACATGTTTTACAAATACCTATTCCAATTTATGCCATAGGAGGTATAACTCAAGATACCATTCATAAACTTCCTCCTGGCTTTGCAGGTGTATGTGCAATTTCTTTCTTTATGAACGCATCTTTACAACAAATTGAACAGTTACGAAAGGAGTGGTTGAAAGATGCATGACGTTCTCATTATTGGTTCAGGTGTAATTGGAATGTCTATCGCTAGACAATTAAGTCAATCACAAATGGATATTGCACTTGTTGATCGTGATGTACCAGGTAAGCATGCGTCATATAAAGCTGGTGGCATGCTTGGTGCACAGAATGAATTTACTGAAGATACTGATTTATTTCGACTAGCGCTTGAATCGCGTGCCCTTTTCCCGGAACTATGTGACACCTTACAAGATGAAACAGGTATCGATATCGAGTATCAACCATCAGGTTTAATTAAAGTAGCTACACGTCCTGAAGATGTGGAGAAGTTACGTTCTCAATATCAATTCTTAAAACGTTTAGATAAAAGTGTCGTTGAATTAGCTGAACATGACTTAATTGATTTAACCAATGGTACGGTTACAGCTAGTGAGATGGCTATTTATATTCCGAACGATGGCCAAGTGAATGCCAATCACTATACGAAAGCACTTTATAAGTCATTACAACAACGTCAAGTGAAACGTTATTTTAATACTGAAGTGACAGCAATCGAGCGCCATAATGGTTATTATCAAGTGTCTACGTCAAATGACACACTCTATGCGAAGAAAGTGATTGTAGCTGGTGGCGCGTGGACATCGCAATTGTTAGAACACTATCACCTTCCTAGACATGTCGTTGGTGTTAAGGGTGAAGTGTTACTCATTGAACATGATGACCTCGATTTAGATAAGACGATCTTTATGACAAATGGTTGTTATATTGTTCCTAAACAACCTAACCGCTTCTTAGTTGGCGCAACAAGTGAGTTCGACAACTATTCAGTTGGCAATACAGAGTACGGAATTTCTTGGCTTCATCATTACGCCAATGAACGTATTCCTGAGCTAGCTCATGGCAAAGTCATTAAACAATGGTCAGGTGTTCGTCCATACACTGAAGGTGAAGTGCCAATCATGGATTGTATCGATGATGGCTTATATGTCATTTCAGGTCATTATCGCAATGGCATTTTATTATCTCCAGTCATTGGACGCGATATCGCAAATTGGCTATTTACAGGCGTTAAACTACGCAATTATGAATCATTCAATGTATCTAGGAGGCTAAATAATGAAGTGTATCATTAACGGCGATGCTTTCACATTTGATTCTGAACAATCGATTAATCAGGTGTTAGTTTCATTAGAACTCGACCCTGAACGTGTCATCGTTGAACATAATAAAACATTAATTAAACAAGATGATTATGACATTCATACTGTACGTGAAGATGATCAATTAGAATTATTAGAATTTGTTGGAGGCGGATAACATGTTTAAAATTGGAAACTTAGAATTACACTCTCGTTTGTTATTAGGTACTGGTAAATTTGAAAATGAAGACATCCAAACAGAAGCCATTAAAGCATCAGAAACAAATGTACTTACATTCGCAGTAAGACGTATGAACTTATACGACAAGAATCTACCTAACCCACTTGCGAACATTAATTTAAAAGATTTCATCACTTTTCCAAATACAGCAGGTGCGAAAACAGCTGAAGAAGCGATTCGTATTGCCGAAATCGCAAAGCATGCCGGTGTCTGTGACATGATTAAAGTTGAGGTCATTGGTGATGATGAAACATTATTACCTGACCCATTCGAAACATATGAAGCTTGTAAAGTATTATTAGACAAAGGCTATATCGTATGTCCATATATTTCAAATGACGTCGTCTTAGCCAAACGTTTAGAAGAACTAGGCGTACATGCTGTGATGCCACTTGCGTCACCAATTGGCACTGGTCGTGGCATTAACAATCAACTCAACCTAAGTTATATAATTAAGAATTCTAATGTGCCTGTGATTGTTGATGCAGGTATTGGTTCACCAAAAGACGCATGTCATGCAATGGAATTAGGGGCGGATGGCATTCTATTAAATACTGCCGTTTCAGGCGCGAAAGACCCAGTGAAGATGGCTGAAGCAATGAAATTAGGTATTCATGCCGGTCGCCTTTCTTATGAAGCTGGCCGAATCCCGGTTAAATATACTGCACAAGCATCAAGCCCTACAGAAGGTTTAGGCTTCTTATAATGCAACGTTATCATCGTCAAACACGATTTTCTCCTTTTGGTGAAAATGGCCAAGAAGCCTTAATGCATGCCAATATTTTAATCCTAGGTGCCGGTGCCTTAGGCAGTCACGTTGCTGAACAACTTGCGCGCATGGGTGCTCACCATCTAACCATTGTAGATATGGATATTGTTGAAGTGTCTAATTTGCATCGTCAAGCGTTATATACCGAGGATGATGCTCTAAATATGACACCTAAAGTACATGCCGTTAAAGAAAAAATTGCACACATTAATTCAAATGTGGATGTAACAACGTATTATCAAGAAATAGATTCAACAAATATTGAAACGCTCTTTCAAGAAGTACAACCTGACATCGTTATTGATGGCATGGATCATTTTAAAATACGTTATCTTATCAATGAAACGTGCCATAAATATCAAATACCTTGGGTTTATGGTGCCGCAGTCGGCAGTAAAGGTACCGTTTATGGTATAGATTTTGAAGGGCCTTGTCTTAAATGTTTACTCAAACAGATGCCTTCAAGTGGTGAAAGTTGTGCAATTAACGGTGTACTACCACCTGTTATTGCACAAGTCGCAAGTTACGAAGTATCCGAAGCAATCCGCTATTTATCAGGGCACGGCTTTTCAAGAAAATTAATCACACTTGATGCATTTAATATTGAGTATAAAGCAATGAATGTCGATGTGTTGAAAGATACTTCTTGTGAAGTGTGTGAACATCAAAAGTACACATTGCTTGAAACGAAACAGCAACAACAGATTGAAAGCTTATGTGACAAGACGTATTTGTTTCGATATGAATCAAGCGTATTTGATTATGCCGAGCATTTCCCAGGTGATATTGTTAAAGCAACTTCATTTGCCAAATTAATTAAAGATGGTACGTATGACATTACGTTATTCAAGGATGGACGTATGAACGTTTATGGCATAGAAGATGATGATGAAGCATATCAACTGTATCATTCTTATTTGAAAGCGTTAAAATAATAAGAGTCGTAGGTTTATACAAGCAATTCATAGTAAATTTTATTATAATGAATTTACTATGAATTTTTTATTTCACAAATAAAGCTTTCAATAAAAGGAGTTCATATTAATAAATGGAACAATTAATTACTAATTTTATTAGTCAATGGGGCTATACAGCGATATTCATTTTAATCTTATTAGAGAATGTCTTACCTGTCGTCCCTTCTGAAATCATACTTACGTTTGCTGGGTTAATGTCAGTTAAATCAGGCCTTTCGATTCCAGTCTTATTCCTTATTTCAACTATCGCCTCATTTATCGGGTTATTAATCCTATACTATGTTTGTCGTTTGATTAATGAGGAAAGTATTTATCGCTTTGTTGATAAACATGGGAAATGGTTCAAGCTTAAAGGTAAAGATGTGAAACGTGCGAATGATTGGTTTAAACGTTATGGCGCATGGGCGGTACTGCTATGTCGATTCATCCCTGTATTGCGTGTGTTAATAACAATTCCAGCTGGTATTAATAAGATGAATGTTATCACATTCGCTGTTTTATCATTACTAGGTACTACGATTTGGAACTTTGCTCTAATCTTACTAGGTCGTATGTTAAGTGGTAGTTTCGATGCCTTAATGGCTGGTTTACACACATATTCTTATATTATGTACGTCCTTATCATTCTTGCAGTACTTTACGTGCTATATAGAATTTTCTTTAAAAATAAAAACCGCGTTAAATAATTATACTGACTGTCAATAAAGTTCTCTTTATTGACAGTCATTTTATTAAAGTTCAAAAGTTAGACAATCAATTTTGTGTTTCTTAAGCATCACCATTGAAAAAGTGATGCTTTTTAAAGATAATCAATGTAAGCGGTTTTATAATTTGACCACCCTTTTCAAAAATAAACAATAATGCCACACAGGAGTGAAAAATCATATGACTCAAACGACTGAAAGTGAATTAAGAGAAAAATATTTAGACTTACTATCACAACAATTTGATAGTCCAGAGAAATTAGCGACAGAAATTATCAATTTAGAATCTATATTAGAATTACCTAAAGGTACGGAACACTTTGTCAGCGACTTACACGGCGAGTATGAATCATTCCAACATGTGTTGCGTAACGGCTCAGGAAATGTTCGAGCTAAGATTAATGACATCTATGAAGATAAATTATCTCAAAAAGAAATTGATGACTTAGCAGCACTTGTGTATTATCCAGAAGAAAAATTAAAACTCGTCAAAAATAATTTCGATTCTAAAGGTAAATTGAACGTTTGGTACATTACTACCATTGAACGCTTAATTGAATTGATTACGTATTGTTCTTCAAAATATACACGTTCCAAATTACGCAAAGCGTTACCTGAAGAATTTACATATATTGTTGAAGAATTACTCTATAAAAGTAATGAATTTAATAACAAAAAATCTTACTATGAAACACTTGTAAACCAAATTATTGAATTAGAACAATCTGATGATTTAATTATCGGTTTATCCTATAGTGTACAACGACTTGTCGTAGATCATTTACACGTTGTTGGTGATATCTATGACCGTGGACCACAACCAGATAAGATTATGGAAACACTTATCAACTATCACTCTGTCGATATCCAATGGGGTAACCATGATGTCTTATGGGTGGGTGCTTACGCAGGTTCTAAAGTATGCCTTGCTAACCTACTCCGCATCTGTGCGCGTTATGACAATCTAGATATTATCGAAGACGCTTATGGTATTAACTTACGCCCATTATTAACATTGGCTGAAGAATACTATAGTGGTGATAATCCTGCTTTTAAACCGAAGAAACGTCCTGATAAACCAGCAGCATTATCTAAATTAGAAGAGAGTCAAATTACTAAGATTCATCAAGCTATCGCAATGATTCAATTTAAACTTGAAATGCCAATTATTAAACGTCGTCCTAACTTTGAAATGGAAGATCGTTTAGTCTTGGAAAAGGTCAACTACGATACAAATGAAATCACGATTTATGGCAAAACATATCCTTTAAAAGATACATGTTTCAGTACAATTGACCCAGAAGATCCTGGAAAATTACTACCTGAGGAAGAGGATGTCATCAATAAATTATTACTTTCATTCCAGCAATCTGAGAAATTGAAACGCCACATGTCATTCTTAATGCAAAAAGGTAACTTATACTTACCGTATAATGGCAATTTACTAATTCATGGTTGTATTCCAGTAGATGAAAATGGTGAAATGGAATCATTTGAAATTGAAGACGAGCTTCATAAAGGTCGTGACTTATTAGATGTGTTTGAGAAACATGTACGTTATGCATATGACCATAAAGAATTAACAGATGATTTATCAACGGATTTAGTATGGTATTTATGGACGGGTAAATATAGTTCGCTGTTCGGTAAAAGAGCGATGACTACGTTTGAACGTTACTTTATAGAAGACAAAGCATCTCACAAAGAACCTAAAAATCCGTATTATTATTTACGTGAAGATGTAGATATGATTCGCAAGATGTTAAAAGACTTCGGATTGAATCCAGATGAAGGACGTATTATTAATGGGCATACGCCGGTTAAGGAAATTGATGGCGAGGATCCAATAAAAGCTGATGGTAAGATGTTAGTTATAGATGGCGGTTTCTCAAAAGCGTATCAGAAGACGACAGGTATTGCTGGATATACATTGTTATATAATTCATTTGGCATGCAGCTTGTTGCTCACCAACATTTTGATTCTAAAGATAAGGTGTTATCAGATGGTGCAGATGAATTATCAGTGCGTCGTGTTGTGGATGAGGAATTGCAACGTAAAAAGATAAGAGACACGAATGATGGTAAAGTCATGAAAGAACAAATCCGTATCTTGAAATTATTAATGCACGATAGATATTTGAAGTAGTTCTTTAAGTGCGATTATAGATAGATAATCACTCACTTAAGTTGCTTCGCGTTCCTGGGGTGCCGTCTCTAAAGCAGCTCTTAGATGGATAATATTCTTTTGTTGCGACGCTTTCCTGTGGGAAAGGTTCGTGCCTGTAGTCCTCTAAAGAAATTCTTAGATGAACATTTACTCATTCTGTTGTGATGCTTGCCTAGGGGGCTGGGTCGAGCCGCAGTCTTGTAAAATAGTTCTTAGATAGATAAATACTCACATAAGTTGCTTCGCGTTCCTGGGGTGCCGTCTCTAAAGCAGCTCTTAGATGGATAATATTCTTTTGTTGCGACGCTTTCCTGTGGGAAAGGCTCGTGCCTGTAGTCCTCTAAAGAAATTCTTAGATGAACATTTACTCATTCTGTTGTGATGCTTGCCTAGGGGGCTGGGTCGAGCCGCGGTCTCGACACTCATCCTATTCCCTCAGGCGTCACACAACGTCATTCGTAGTTCATGTCTAGAATTTCTTACTTTAGTGTTTACACACTTAAGTTCCTTTATACATTTTAGAACTATATATTTAAAACGAATGGTTAGGAGATCCGTGCCATTCGTTTATTTTTTATACTAAAAAAACGATAGGGTTACCTACCGTTCTTATAATTAATATATGTCATTAATGAATGCCTTCTAACAAAGTAATGTCATTTAATACACATCTTTTAAGATGCCGTATACGCCATGTTCATATTGTGGTATAGGTTTAGTACTTTTATTAAATGACACGACATTACTATCATCAACATGATAAATAATCATGTCATTATCGGTAATGTTATCGTATTCTTCAGCTGAAATTTCAATAATATTTTTATTTGCGATAGTATTGTCGAACCATCTTGGGCTATGATTTTCATCAAATAAAATATGGTTACGTAATGGGCCATTTAAGTTATTACGTGCTTGGTCATCTGTGAATGACACTGGCATCATACTGACATTGTTCAAACCAAATTCTGGTACTAATTCATTAAAGGCTAAACTATTAAATATAAATGATTTGGTCATTAAGAGACATTTATTATAGCGTATTAAATCTGCGTAAATACGATCACTGCTTGATAATAAATTACCTTTAAATACTTCAAAGCCAAGTTCTTCTGCTTTATCCGATGTATTCTCAAATAAATTAAACACCATAATTGGAATATCATGTTCGCGTAATTTCGTTCCTAAATGAAATGAGAATTCACTTTCTCCTACAATAATCACACCTGGTGGTTCGGTACTTGCTATGCCAAATAACTTACTCAACGGTGTAAAGCTAAAGCCATAAATAACTACAGTAATAAATACTAGGCCGAAAGTAACGGGTGTGATGTAACTTGCCATTTTAACGTGGTCATCTAAGAATAATCCTCCGAAAAATTGGGCTACTGTTAGAACAACAATACCTCTTGGTGCCATCATTGCCACGATAGCACGTTCTCTTTTCGTAATTTCTGTACCTATTGTTGATAATAAAACAGAAATTGGACGTACCAATACGATCATTGCGATGGCAAAGATTACTAATTGCCATGATAAGACATCCATCAATACAGATGACGTCAATGATGACGTAATTAAAATGAACACGGTAGAAACAAGAATGGATGATGCATTTTCAATGAAATGATCAGATTCTTTATAAATTAAATCATGACGTTTATAGCGCGCCATCATTAAGCCGAAAATAGTTACAGCTAATAATCCAGATTCTTGTAATATTTGGTCACAAATACTAAATACCAACAAGATAAAGACTAATTGAATCGATGGCATTAAATTTTGCGGGATAAAGTCGCGTTGAATCAAACCGTTGAAAATGAATGATGCCCCAAATCCGATAACGGCTGTTGCGATGATTTTCAAAATAAAGAGTAGGATGACTTCGAAACCGATACCCTGTTCAATAATTTGATAAATATAAAATGCGGTTAATGCAAGAATGGGTCCAATTGGGTCTAAAATAATACTTTCCCAACGAAGAATCGAATCCACGCTCTTCCGCACTTTCGCTTGTTTCAAGAGTGGTTGAATTACCGTTGGTCCTGTAATTAAGAAGAGACCACCCATCACAATTGACACTGCTATTGGAAAATCTAAAATCTTATGTAATGCAATGGCACCTAGTACCCATGCGATAGCTGCGCCTATAGTAATAATACGAATCACTGCTTTAGATATCCCTTTTAATTCACGAAAATCTAAGTTACTGCTACCTTCAAAAAGAATAACTGCCACAGCTAATGAAACGATAGGACTAAATACTTCCGAACCTAATGTATCTTGTGGATTGACCAATCCAAGTATGGGCCCTATTAATAAACCAACAATTGACATGACGACAATCGATGGCCATTTAATTTGTGTCGCTAACCATTGACTGAATATGCCTAATGCTAAAAACAGGACAATGATTAACATGACAGGTAAATCTATAGACATACCTACACCTTCCTCAACTAATTTCAAGTTTTTTATAATACTGTGTAATACTATCAAACTTTGTTTAAGTCTGCATTACTATTCTTTAATCATTCTGTTAATGACCACTTCGGACACACAATGTTCACTTCGAGTAAACTTTCCTATTTATTTCTGGTCTAGTTTCGTCTAAAATAGATAATTGCGTTTTACATAAAGATATTTATTAATTGAAAGGGTTTTTTATCGTGCGTCTTTTTAAGGAAGCCATTATGGTTGCGTTCGCGTTCGTCGGTGTTGTAGTGGGTGCTGGCTTTGCGACTGGACAAGAAATTTTCCAATTTTTCACTAGTAATGGAAGTTACAGTGTTCCTGGTATTATAATAACTGGAACCATTGTCACATTAGGTGGGATATTTGTTTTAAATACAGGCTTTACTTTAAAGTCTCATAATCATTCTGAGTCAATTCATTATTATTTACATCCAATTATCGCACGTATCTTTGATATTATTTTGACTATTTTTCTATTTTCATTAGCGATCATTATGACAGCTGGTGGTGCTTCTACCATTCGAGAAAGTTTCGGTCTACCATATTGGTTAAGTTCATTACTACTCGTTCTTTTAATCTTAGTCACTTTATTTTTAAAGTTTGATCGTTTAATTACTGTATTAGGGATGGTTACACCTTTTTTAGTTATTGTAGTTACGATTATTGCTATTTATTATTTTTCAGTTGGAGATTTGAATTTTTCGGCTGCCAATCATTTTGCTGAACTTCGTCATACGCTATCTTTAGGATGGTGGTTTGACGGTTTAAATTATGCTAGTTTACAAATTGCAGCTGCTTTTAGCTTTTTAAGTGTTATGGGCGGTCGTTTGAAGCAGCGTCAGTCAGCGTTGTGGGGCGGTTTATTAGGCGGTATCATTATTACCTTTTTATTATTAATGATTAATTTAGGCTTAGTAACGGAGTTCAATCATATTAAATCTGTGGCGTTACCTACATTATTATTGGCTCATCAAATTTCACCCATATTAGGCACGATGATGTCGATAATTATGATTCTAGTAATTTATAATACGATTGTTGGTTTAATGTATGCCTTCGCATCACGATTTACAGCGCCCTTTTCCAAAGGTTACTTTATACTCATTGTCGTGATGGCTTTAATTACATTTATATGTACATTTATTGGTTTCATTTCTTTAATCGGAAAAGTCTTCCCAATTATGGGATTATTTGGATTCATACTCCTTATCCCAATTTTATATCAAGGCTTTAAGCATATTACTTCACTTAAATAATACACTCGATTTGTATTTATTATAAAAAAACAATTCATCGTAATGGAACTTGAAGTTATGAGATAAATGACCTCAAGTTTCTTTTTATATACATTTCCAAATAACCGTTGTCACTATTTTATTTCGATTTCGATGTAATTTCAGTGATAAATAAAAGTGCACCAGTTTACACTTCTGTGGACTGTGCACTTAATTTTTTGAACGCTTGTTGAATTGTAGTGAGTTCTTCGTCTGTTAATACTGAGAAAGCTTGTTCTAATGTTGCAGCGTGTTGTGGAAATATCTCTGCCATAAATGCTTGTCCTTTGTCAGTTAATGTGGCATTAAATACACGCTTATCACTTGGATCTTTAGCTCGAATAATCCACCCTTTTTCCTCTAATTGACTCACAACATATGAAATACTGCTACTCGCAATAAGTACCCTATCCCTAATACGTTGTATAGGTTGTGGACCTTTACTATAAAGTAGTTCTAACACTGCAAACTCAGTGACATTGAGTCCATAATTTTTCACATCTTGTTGTACTATCTTTTCTAAAGTATCTAGGGATCGATTTAAACCAACAAATGCTTTTAATGAATGTGTCGTTCTATCCATTTTTCCACCTCCTCTTCATTTATTTCGATTTCGAAACAAATGGTATAGACCTTTAATTTTAAAGTCAAAACTTTAGTTTGTTAGTAGTATTTTACTATGTTTTTACCATTTTGTGAGATGCTTTTTTCTTTGATTTAACTTTTCCTAAAAATTAAAAATAAGCATACATCAATTAGGTTAAGGGAATACATATCTTGGAGGTGTCTCATATGACCAATCAATTATTTATTAACAATGAATTCGTAGAAAGTAAATCCAATGACACAATGGACGTTATCAATCCAGCCACTGGTGAAACATTTGATACTATTACTTTCGCAACAGAGGATGAAGTTAACGAGGCAATCGAAAAATCTAAACATGCACAACTTGAATGGGAACAAGTACCTGCGCCTACACGTGCAGAGCATGTAAAATTATTAATCCCTTTATTGGAGAAAAATAAAGACGAACTAGCTCAATTGTATGTTAAAGAACAAGGTAAAACGTTAGCACAAGCTGAAGGTGAAATCGACAAAGCTGTGCAATTTATCGACTATATGACAAGTCTAAGTATGCATAATAAAGGTGAAGTTCTACAAAATAGTGTAGCCAACGAAACGATTCAATTAACGAAAAAACCAATTGGTGTAACTGCGGGCATCGTGCCTTGGAATGCACCAATTATGGTCTTAATGCGTAAAGTGATTCCAGCGTTGGTAACAGGCTGTTCAGTTGTCATTAAACCAAGTGAAGAAACAACTCTATTAACATTAAAATTAGCTGAACTATTCCGTGCTTCAACGATTCCAGCTGGTTTAGTTCAAATTGTGCCAGGTACTGGCGAAACAGTTGGCACACAATTAGTCACACACAAAGATATTCAACTCGTATCTTTAACAGGAAGTATGCGTGCCGGTAAAGCGGTTTATAAGAATGCTGCGGATACTGTAAAAAAAGTTAACCTTGAATTAGGAGGCAACGCACCTGTCTTAGTGACACCACATGCGAATGTAGATAAAGCAGTGGATTATATTGTAACAGCTCGTATTAATAATGCTGGCCAAGTCTGCACTTGTCCAGAACGAATCTTTGTTCATGAAGATGTGCATAATGAATTTTTAAATAAAGCGAAACAACGTATGAGTGCGTTACACGTTGGTGATCCATTTGATGAAAAAACGGATTATGGTGCCATCATCAATCAAACTCAATTAGACAGTATTGATGACAAAGTTCAAGAAGCGATTAAAAATGGTGCTGACTTAGTCTTAGGTGGTCATAAATTAGACCGTGATGGTTTCTTCTATGAGCCTACGATTTTAGATCATGTTAAAAAAGACGATAGTGCCTTTAAAGAAGAAATCTTTGGCCCTGTATTAGCAATTACAACTTATCGTGATTTCGATGAAGCTATTGAAGCAGCAAATGACACAAATGCTGGTTTATCTTCTTATATCTTTTCAGAGAATTTAAAAGAAGTGATGGATGCAACAGAACGCTTGAAGTTCGGTGAAGTTTACGCTAACTGTGAAGCTGAAGAAGTGGTGAACGGCTATCATGCAGGTTGGAGAGAATCTGGACTTGGTGGTGCAGACGGTATCCATGGTTTAGAAGAATATTATAATACGACGGTAAGCTATATTAGATATGAATAATCGTCACTAAAAACCCCCAATTCCTATTGAAAGGAATTGGGGATTTTATTAGTTATTGATTCAACGCTTTGTCTAATGCTTTAACATTTTTCTTCATAATAGATTGGAATGTTAATGAATCATCATTAGCTTGTGATTTAGACAATACCGATAAGTTGTTGAAGCTAACAGGTTCTGCTTTAGTTTCATCACGAATCACGTTTGTAATCTTAGAAGTGATATTTTGTTCATATAAAATATATGGTTGATGTGTTTGGTTAATTTGTTTAATAAGTGCCAGAATATCTTTTTGACTTGGCTCTTCGTTATTCATACCACTGACACCTTCTTGTTTAAAGTGATAACGTTGTGCTAAATAGCCTAATGAATCATGTGAAATAATCACTTTATCTCTTTTCGGATGCTTAGTAATATGTTTCAATTCTTGGTCTATAGTGCTTAAATCTTTATTTAACTTTTTATAATTATGTTCATAATATATTTTGTGTTTGGGGTCTCTTTTAATGAGATCATTTTTTATTTTTAACGCAAATTGTTTATCTAATACAGGGTCTAGCCATACGTGTGGGTCATGACTACCTTCTTCCTCATGATGTTCATGCTCGTGTTCATCATGGTCGTCATCTTCTTTCAACAAATCTTTATGATTTAATCCGCTAGCTACTGCTAATTTCATATTATTATTATTCATTGATTGTGTGATTTTTTTAGCGACAGGGTCTAAATCGTCACTTGAATAAATAAACAAATCGCTTTTCGCAATATTAATCATATCTCTTTGCGTTGGTTCATATGTATGCATATCAGCTCCTGGAGGATAAATAGTATCAACATTCACATATTTACCGCCTATTTGTTGAGTAAAGCTTTTAAATGCAAATACAGTTGTATAAATATTAATCTTATTTTTGGTCGAGACATGTTCTTTTTGCTTATGTGTATACTGTTCTGTGCTACATGCTGACAGTGTAATACTCAAGACCATGACTAATATGACTAACCCAATTCGTTTCACACAGAACCCTCCAAAGCGTAATTATTTCGTTCTCAACTATATCTTTAATAATGCAAAAAATCAATATTCATGATTATATCATTTCTATAATAATTGCATACTAAATATAATTTATAGAATGTTTTAAATGTCTTAAAAAGTGAAATATACTACTATGACATTATTAGAGGAGTGACGTTAAATGGCTGAAGAAATTAAACAAGGTACAAACAAATTTTATGTTGGTGAAGATGAAAATAATGCACAAGCAGTGATTACTTTTAAACAAGTCGACAATAATGAAATTGATATTGATCACACAGGTGTCGCAGATGAGTTAGGTGGTCAAGGCTTAGGTAAAAAATTAGTTGAAGCTGTTGTTAACCATGCGCGTGAAAATAATTTAAAAATTATCGCATCTTGCCCGTTCGCAAAAGATGTTTTAGAAAAAAATGATGACTATCAAGATGTCTATTTAGGTTAATCTTTTTAATAACAATTAATTTAAGTTTATTTAGAAATTAGCATATGTAACAATTAATATAGCTTTTAGATTTACAATAGGACTTTTATGTTAGTCTTATTGATTAAGTCTAAAAGCTTTTTTAGTGCTTTTATCAATCACAAACAACTATCTTGCTAATTAGCAAAATAAGTAGTATATTTATTATACTTAATATAAATAATAGATAATGATGAGTATCTCATCTTAGGAGGCACGTATATACATGAATTCATTTCATACAACTGAAGCAACTCAAGTTACTAATATTACTCTAAATGTCGAAGATTTAACTAAAATGACAAATTTCTATACAAACATTCTTGGATTTTCAATTAAAGAACAAAATGATCATCAAGTCATCTTTAATGTGGGCGCGCATGGTCACACATTAACATTACGTTATTTAAAAGATGGACGTCATCCTGGTTTCCGCGAAGCAGGCTTATTCCACATTGCATATCTACTACCTACACGCACTGATTTAGCGAACTTCTTATTTCATGCAAGTCGCTTGAATGTGCCAGTTGGAGGCGGTGACCATTTAGTAAGTGAAGCTTTATACTTTAATGATCCTGAAGGTAATGGTATCGAAGTATATCAAGACCGTCCTTCTGAAGAATGGCAATGGGATGGTAATTTCGTCAAAATGGACACTTTAGCTGTAGATGCAGATGATTTAATCGCACAACGAACTGAAGACGGTTGGTCAGGATGGCCAGCTGATGGTAAAATCGGACATTTACATCTTAAAACAAATGATATCGGTCAAGCCCGTAATTTCTATATTGACCAAATTGGATTAGAACATATTTCTAATTTCCCTCAAGCATTGTTCATGTCAACTCAGAAATACCATCACCATATTGCGACAAATGTGTGGCAATCAAATCAAGTTAGAACAGATAATGAGAACACTTATGGCTTAGTTCACTTTGATATATATAAACCAAACGCTAAAGAAGAAAATATCACATCACCTGAAGGCTTTGACATTACGATTCATAGTGATACAAGCGTAGTTCCAGGATAATCACAAAAACAGGGTAGCCCTCAACGGCTACCCTGTTTATTTATTTTCCACGCATAAAGTTTACTTCTGTAGTTACTTGTTGACGTATTCTTTCTTGATCCTCTCTAATCCATCCAGGTATTAAAAATGCATCAATCACTACCCAAATAAATGTTGGAATACCCAATGTAAACCAAACTGTAATTAATGAGACTAATAATAAAGCAATTGCAGATCCTGTTTTACCCATATAAAATCGATGAGCACCAAAACCTCCCAAAAAGAACCAAAATAAATATGCAATATTTGTTTTTCTAGATTGATTTACAACTTGTTGTTCGACATAAGCTTTTTCTTCTAAATTCATAATTATACCTCACTAATAAATTTGAAAATAGTTTACCACTCTAAATTAAACAAACAAGTTATAAAATACATATTTTATCTTTATAAATAGTCGTCATAAATCTATATTAAAATAACTACAATAATATTAATATTTTATATAAAAGAACAGAGTTTACAATTTTATAAAGAAAAAAGCAGGACGTTTGAAACGCCCTGCCAACAATATATCTAACTCTATTAATATAATCCTTTAGTTTCATTGCTTGTATCGATAAAGATATTTTTAACTTGTTGATAGTTTTTAATCGCATCTTTATAAATTTCACGACCGATACCAGATTTTTTATATCCGCCAAATGGTGCACCAGCTGGGAATTGGTTGTAAGTGTTAATCCAAATACGTCCAGTTCTCATTGCTTTAGCAACATTTAATGCACGGTTGATATTAGTAGTAAAGATACCACCAGCTAAGCCGTATTCTGAGTCATTCGCAATTTTGATTGCTTCAGCTTCATCTTCAAATTTTTCAACGACAACGACTGGTCCGAAGATTTCTTCTTGAGCTAATTGGTGACTATTATCTTTAATTTCAACAATAGTAGGTTCGAAGAAGTAACCTTTGTCACGGCCGTTATCTGTTAAACGATGTCCACCTGTTAAGATGTTCGCACTGCTATCTTGTTCTGCAATTTTTACGTAGCTTTCAATTTTTTCAAGTTGTTCTGGACCTGTTTGTGCACTCATTTTAACGTCTTCGTCAAATGGGTCACCGACTTTAATATTTTCAAAAGCTTCTTTTAATTTAGGCATTACTTTATCGTAAATTGAAGATTGTACTAATAAACGTGAACCTGCACTACATACTTCACCTTGGTTGAATAAGATACCTAATTGCGCACCTTCAATAACTTGGTCTAGGTTTGCATCGTCAAAGATAATATTCGCACTTTTACCACCAAGTTCTAATGTCGTTGGTACGATACGTTCAGCACCTGCTTTTGCAACGCCATAACCAACGTCTGTTGATCCTGTGAATGATAATTTATTGACACCTTCGTGATTGAAGATTGCATCACCAGATTCAGAACCTTTACCAGTTAATACATTGACGACACCTTTTGGTAATACGTCTTGGAAAATCTTCGCAAGTTCGATTAATGATAATGGTGTAGAAGATGATGGTTGAATAACTACTGTATTACCTGCAGCTAATGCTGGTGCTAATTTCCAAGATGCTAATAGGATTGGGAAGTTCCATGCTACTACAGCACCGACAACACCGACTGGTTCATTAACAACTAAACTCATTGTATTTTCATCAATTTCATTGACTGAACCTTCGTCTGTTGTTAATACACTAGCGAAATATTTAAATTGATTTGCTGTTAATGGCACATCAATTGTAGATGTTTCTCGATATGGTTTACCATTTTGTAATGATTCAATCGTCGCGAAGTGTTCCACTTTCTCATGGATACGACGACTAATTTCTAATAAATAATCCGCACGTTCTTCTTTAGATGTCTTACTCCAACTGTCAAAAGCCTCTTGTGCAGCTTGTACTGCTTTATCAACATCAGATTTACTTGCTTTGGCTACTTTAGCTAAATCTTCACCATTTGCTGGGTTAGTTACAGTTAATGTGTCTCCACTTTCACTTGCTTGAAATTCACCGTTGATGAATAAACCGTATTGTTCCTCAATAAAATCTCTAACGTTTACTTTTGCCATTGTTCATCACCCTTTATATCAATTTATGAAAAACTATGTGCGCATCATATTTATGTTCATAATTAAATGTAAGCGCTTGCTTAATGCTATTGTCATTCTACCCTATTTAGATTTATAAATACACTATCTTGCTTGTATTTAATTTTCCAAATGTACCATGATTTAAACACGATCAAGATTGCTTAACGAATCTATTAAAAGAACTATCATCATAAAAAAAGAGAGCCGTTAAGCTCCCTTGTAAAACATTGAATTAATACCATGCATAAACATCATCGGCTGGTTGGCGAACTTTCTCTTTCGGTTCCTCCTTACGATAACCAAAAGCAACCATTACTGAAGGTGCGAAATGTTCAGTATCAACAATGCTTTCTTCTTCTAAGATTTCAGTGACTTTATCTAAATCAAATCCTTCCATAGGACATGAATCAATACCTAATAATGCTGCAGACGTCATCATGTTAGCTAATGCAATGTAGGTTTGTTTACTTGCCCAGTCCAATAATGTTCGTTCATTATCATTAATATGGAAGTTTGTTTGGAAATTATTATATTTATCTTCAACTGCAGGAATCGTACTTTCTTCATATTTTTTTATACCTCGAATCATATGTTGTACGTATTCTGAATCAGCAGTGACATTTTTACGTGCAAGAATAATCACAAAACGGCTTGCTGTGCTTAGTTGCTTTTGTGCACCCCAACTATAAGGTTTAAGTCTCTCTTTTATTTCTTCATCCTCAATAATAGCAAAACGCCAAGGTTCTAATCCCAATGAACTTGGTGATAAACGTCCCGTTTCTAATATCGTTTGGAATTCTGAATCACTAACATGTTTAGTAGTATCAAATACTTTCGTCGCATGTCTAAAATTAAACGCTTTTATAATTGTCTCTTGCATCTCATTCATGAAATAATTCCTCCTTAGTAGTTACTAATTTGATTATATATGAGTAATCAATTAGCCTAAAGTTATACGCTTATTAGTTAATTTTCATGAAAATTCGCTAAAAGCACCAATTTTATGTGAAATTTTTAACATTTTAAAAATAAATTTCATATTACCTATTGATTTGTGAATAAATTCACAATATAATATATCTGTAAGTTAAGTAATAGAGATGTTTCAAATCATTTTCTAATTATAAAGACGCATTTCTATAGACAACTTCAGCAAACTACTTAATTATTAAAATTATCAATCTTTATAAATTGAAATGAGGTTATTATAATGACAAGAATTATGTTTTACGGAACTCGTGATTACGAGAAAAATGACGCTTTAAATTGGGGTAAAGCTAACAACGTAGAAGTTGTTACAACTGAAGAAATTTTAAGTGAAGATACAGTTGAATTAGCTAAAGGTTTCGATGGTGTTACAACAATGCAATTTGGTAAATTAGCAGATTCTGTTTATCCTAAACTTGAAGAATTTGGCATTAAACAAATTGCACAACGTACAGCTGGTTTCGATATGTATGATTTAGATCTTGCTAAAAAACATGGCATCATCATTTCAAATGTACCGAGCTATTCTCCTGAAACAATTGCTGAATACTCAGTATCAATTGCTTTACAATTAGTTCGTAGATTCCCTGCAATTGAACAACGTGTTCAAGAACATAATTTCAAATGGGCTGCACCTATCATGTCTACCCCTGTTAAAAACATGACTGTAGCTATTATCGGTACTGGTCGTATTGGTGCTGCAACTGGTAAAATTTACTCTGGTTTCGGTGCTAAAGTAGTTGGTTATGATGCATATCCAAACAATGCTTTAGACTTCTTAGAATATAAAGATTCTGTTGAAGAAGCAATTGCTGATGCTGACATCATTTCATTACATGTACCAGCTAATAAAGAAAGTTTCCACTTATTTGATGCAGAAATGTTCTCTAAAGTGAAAAAAGGTGCTGTATTAGTGAATGCTGCTCGTGGTGCCGTTATCGACACACCTGAATTAATTAAAGCAGTGAACAATGGTACTTTATATGGCGCTGCAATCGATACGTACGAAAATGAAGCACCATACTTCACATATGATTGGACAGATAAAAAAGTAGAAGATGAAACTTTATTAGAATTAATCGAAAATCCAAATATTTTAGTTACACCACATATTGCATTCTTCTCAGACGAAGCTGTAAGAAACTTAGTTGAAGGCGGATTAAATGCTGCGTTATCTGTAATTAATACAGGTAAATGTGAAACTCAATTAAACTAAGATATTATTTATAAATATACGAAAGGTGAATCCTCAATCGTTGGGGACTCACCTTTTTTATGTTCTATTTATTTTAAGACTTCTTGTTCAATGATTTGAAGTACACCTTGCTCATCATTACTCGGTGCGACTGCTTTAGCAACGTCAAATAAAGACGGATCATGACTATTAGCCATTACATAACTGTGTTCTGCAAATGCTAACATATCTTTGTCATTATTTGCATCTCCAAAAGCCATTAATTCTGATGGTGACATGTGCCATTCTTCTAATAATCTTTGAAGTGCTTGACCTTTTGTCATATTTGGCATAATGATATCAATACTATCGTGGCCACTCGATACTAGTTTGATTGAATCTGAGAACTTCTCCTCTAAATCCGTATCAAGCGTTGAATGTGTCTCTCTATTGATATTAAGCGCAATTTTAACATAATCATCATCCGGTAAAGGTTGAAAAGAATCAATCTCTTCTAATTGATGGTAATAAAAATGTGCATCCTTTTTAAATGCATCACTTGTTTCTTTAAGAATATACGCACTTTTCAAACCACATACGATAAATTCATCAAGTTTTCTATCTTGATTTAAATAGTTTACTACTTCAGTATAAATATCCTTATCAAAACTACGATAATTGTATAATGCTTCCCCTTTATAAATAACTGCCCCATTTTCAGAAATAAAGAACATATCACGTTCTCCAAAGATTGATTTCAATTTCGCAAATTGATTACCACTCGCAGCGATAAATTCTATATTCCGTTCTTTCAATGCTTTAAAGATTTTCTCAAAACGGTCTTTATCATAATGCTTATTAGAATCTAAAAACGTACCATCCATATCCACAGCAATAGCTTTAACCATAAAGGTTCCCCCTTTGTTTCTTCATAATATTTATCTTTATTATAACTATCTAAATTTATCCATTGAAGTTTCAAGAATAATGATGAAACAAAATTCACCTTTTGAAATTACTTTCAATTTTAAAAAATGAAGCCTCTCCTTAGGAAAGGAAAGACTTCATATAAATATTATTTAAATTTATTTATTTGTTCTTAAACGATATCCACCAAGTATTAATATACTACCAAGTAATAGCATTAGATAATCTAAAGATAATGAATCTGATTGTCCAGTAGAAGGCAACGCATATTTCTGAGCTACTACTTTTCTGTATTGATGCATTGCGTCAGTCATTGTATAACCATGTCCATGATGAGAAATATATTTTCCAACATAAGGATGATGATGTTTATAGCTATTATAATCATAATCTTCTATCACTTCGCTAATTTCATCACCAAAATCATAACGCATTATTTGCGTCACTTGAATTGGCTTTCTTGGAATAACTATCTTTGGATGATTAGTTAATTCAATGTGAATATTTCCTTCTTCATCAAGATAGTAATAGTTAATTATAGCTGGACGACCATTTCTGCCTGGAACAGTAATTTGTCTACCGTCAGCTAATAGAATGATTGTATTTCTACTATTATCTATATAATAATTATTTACAATATTTTGATTTTCATGATTCACTTTAGGCTGACTTGTTTTCTCACGTTCAATTACAATTTTGTTATTGTCACTAAAAGTAATAACAGTATTACCCTGATGATCTTTGTGAATTCCCCTAATTGTAACTGAACGATCTTTAATACCATCATGACCATTATAGCCATTGTGGCCATTGTGGCCATTATAGCCGTTGTGACCATTATAGCCATTGTGACCATTATAGCCATTGTGACCATTATAGCCATTGTGACCATTATAACCGTTATGTCCATTATAACCGTTATGTCCGTCACGTCCGTCTCGACCGTTACGTCCATCTCGACCTTTTTCAACTGTAATGACATTATTATCACTAAATTCAATTACTGTGTTGCCGTCTTTATCTTTATGAGTTGCTCTGATTGTAACAGAATGACCATCTTTACCTTTAGGAATTATAATTGAATGACCATCACTAAATTCAATTACTGTATTTCCTTCAGGTGTAATTCTTTGACTAGTAATTGTAACTGATGCGCCATCATGACCATTCTCACCACGGTCTCCTTTTTCTCCTTTTGGTATTGTAATCGATTTATCATCGGTAAATGTAACTACGATATCTCCATTTGGATTATGCGCAATTCCTCTAATTCCAATTGAATGACCGTCTTGACCTTTTGGAACTTTAACTGTTTTGCCATCACTAAATGTAATAATTGTATTTCCATCATTATCAATATCAGTATTTGTAATAGTTATAGATGCGCCATTTTCACCACGATCGCCTTTGTCACCTTTTGGTATTGTAATTGATTTGCCGTCAGTAAATGTAACCTCTGTATCTCCGTTTGGCGTTTTTTCAGTATTTCTAATTCCAATCGAGTGACCATCTTGACCTTTTGGTAATGAAATTTGTTTACCATCATTAAACGTAATCACAGTATTTCCAGCATCATCCACATGCGTATCAGTTATAGATACAGATGTGCCATCATGACCATTTTCGCCACGTTCACCTTTTGGTATTATCATTGTTTTGCCATCACTAAATGTAACAACTGCATCGCCATTTGGATTATGTGTAATTTCTCGTATTTCAATTGAATGACCGTCTTGGCCTTTTGGAACTTTAACTGTTTTGCCATCACTAAAGGTAATGATTGTATTTCCATCTCCATCGGTATCAGTGGTTGTTATAGTTACTGATGTACCATCATGTCCATTATCGCCACGTTCACCTTTTGGTATTGTAATTGATTTACCGTCACTAAAGGTAACCACTGTATCTCCATTTGGCGTTTTCTCAGTTGTTTGAATTCCAATTGAATGACCGTCTTGACCTTTTGGTAATGTAATTGAATGACCATCACTAAAATGAACAATAATACTACCATGTTCATCTGTTTCTGTACTTGTAATAGTAATTGATGTGCCACTATCACCTTTGTCTCCTTTAGCGCCTTTTGGTATTGTCACCGTTTTGCCATCGCTAAAGTGAATAACTGTATTTCCATCTCCATCAGTGTCGGTATTAATAATACTTATAGATGTTCCATCATGACCGTTTTGGCCATTATCACCTTTGTCTCCTTTAGCGCCTTTTGGTATGGTTACCGTTCTTCCATCACTAAAGGTAATAACTGTATTCCCATCACCATCAGTAGTTGTGCTTGTAATCGTGATTGATCTGCCATCTTGACCGTTTTGACCGTTATCACCTCGATCTCCTTTAGCTCCTTTAGGAATGGTTACGGTTTTGCCATCACTAAAAGTAATAACTTTGTTTCCATCACCGTCGGTTGTTGTATTGGTAATCGTTACTGATGTTCCGTCATGTCCATTTTCTCCTCGATCTCCTTTAGGAATCGTGATTGTATGTCCATCGCTAAAGTTAACTACTGTATTTCCTTGATCATCTGTTGAAGTACCTGTAATCGTGATCGATGTACCATTTTGACCATCGTGACCATTTTGGCCATTATCACCTTTGTCACCTTTAGCGCCTTTTGGTATTGTTATTGTTCTTCCATCACTAAAGGTAATAACTGTATTCCCATCACCATCAGTAGTTGTGTTTGTAATCGTGATTGATCTGCCATCTTGACCATTTTGGCCATTATCACCTTTGTCACCTTTAGCTCCTTTCGGGATGGTCACTGTTTTGCCATCACTAAAAGTAATAACTTTGTTTCCATCACCGTCGGTTGTTGTATTGGTAATTGTTACTGATGTACCGTCTCGACCATCATGTCCATTTTCTCCTCGATCTCCTTTTGGAATAACAATTGTTTTACCATTTGTAAATGTTATTTCTGTGTCCCCATTTGGTAATTTTGTTGTTGTTTGTATATCTATAGAACGACCATCTTGGCCTTTCGGTATTGAAAGTTCTTTACCATCACTAAAACGAACGATTTTGTTACCATCAGTATCCGTATTTATGCTTGTGATACTTATAGATGTACCATTTTGACCATCTTGGCCATTTTCTCCATGATCACCTTTGTCTCCTTTAGGAATCGTAATTGACTTATTGTCAGTAAATGTTACTACAGTATTACCATTTGGTTGTTTTTCAATATTTTGAATACCAATTGAGTGTCCGTCTTGACCTTTTGGTACGGTAACTTGATTACCATCACTAAAGTAAATGACGGTATTTCCATTTGCATCAGGGGCTGTTCTTAAAATACTTATAGATGCACCATCTTGGCCATTTTCTCCATGATCACCTTTATCTCCTTTTGGTATTGTGATTGTTTTGCCATTTGTAAACGTAACGACTGTATCACCTTGAGGTGTTTTAATAACAGATTGTATATCAATAGAACGACCATCTTGACCTTTAGGAATACTAATTTGTTTGCCATCACTGAAGTGGACAATTGTATTACCTGATTCATCAACTTCCGTTCTTGTAATACTTACTGATGTACCGTCATGTCCATTTTCTCCTCGGTCTCCTTTTGGAATGGTGATTGTATGTCCATCGCTAAAGTTAACCACTGTATTTCCTTGGTTATCTGTTGTGGTACTTGTAATCGTGATTGATGTACCGTTTTGGCCATCATGGCCATTTTGTCCGTTGTCTCCTCGATCTCCTTTAGCGCCTTTTGGTATCGTTACTGTTCTTCCATCACTAAAGGTAATAACGGTATTTCCATCGCCGTCAGTAGTTGTGTTCGTAATTCTTATTGACGTACCATCTTGACCATTTTGACCATTGTCTCCTCGATCACCCTTAGCACCTTTCGGAATTGTCACTGTTTTGCCGTCACTAAAGGTAATAACTTTGTTTCCATCACCATCTGTTGTTGTATTGGTAATCGTTACTGATGTACCGTCACGACCATCGTGTCCATTTTCTCCTCGGTCTCCTTTAGCTCCTTTTGGTATTGTCATTGTTTTATCGTCAGTAAACGTAACTATTGTATCACCATTATCTTGAGGCGTAATTACTCTAATACCAACTGAAGTACCATCTTGTCCTTTTGGTATTGTTAACGTTTTTCCATCATTGAAATGTACTAACTTATTGCCATCTGAGTCTGTATCTATACTTGTAATACTCACAGATGTACCATTATCGCCTTTTTCTCCTTTATCACCTTTTGGAATAACGACAGACGTATTATCAGAGAAGATAATTTTACGATCACCGTTTGGCTCTAAATTATTGGATGTGATAGAGATTGAGTGCCCATCTGCCCCTCTAGCTCCGACTTCACCACGGTCACCTTTATCGCCTTTAGTACCTTTTGGTATCGTCATCGACTTACCATCACTAAATGTGACTAATGTATCTCCGTTTTCCTGTGGAGTGATAGATTGAATGCTAATTGATGTGCCATCTTGGCCTTTAGGTACAGTCATTGTTCTTCCATCACTAAAGTGAACAATTTTATCGCCATTACTACTTGTTTCAATATTAGTAATTCCAATAGACGTACCATTGTCTCCTTTATCGCCTTTAAGACCTTTTGGTATCGTCATTGTTTTATCATCAGTAAATGTAACAACAGTATCTCCGTTGGCTTGTGGTGTAATAGTGTTAATACCTATTGATGTACCATCTTGACCTTTTGGTATAACCATCGTTTTATTATCTGTAAAATGAACTACTTTATCACCATTTGCATTTGTATCTATACTTGTAATTCCTACTGACGTTCCGTTATCACCACGATCACCTTTATCGCCCTTTGGAATAACTATTGATGTATTATCTGAAAAGACAATTCTTCTATCACCATTTGACTCTACTGTACTAGAAGTAATAGTTATTGAACGACCATCTGCGCCTCTTGCACCGACTTCACCTCGGTCACCTTTGTCTCCTTTTTCACCTTTTGGTATCGTCATTGTTTTATCATCAGTAAATGTAACTATGATATCTCCATTAGCTTGTGGTGTAATTGTTCTAATACCTATTGAGGTTCCGTCTTGTCCTTTTGGTATTGTTAATGTTTTTCCATCTGTAAAATGAACCACTTTGTCACCATTTGTATTTGTATCTATATTTGTAATTCCTACTGATGTACCATTTTCACCGCGATCACCTTTGTCTCCTTTTGGAATAATAAGCGTAGTATTATCTGAAAAGACAATTTTTCTGTCACCACTTGGCTCTACAGTATTTGAAGTTATAGTAATTGAGTGTCCATCTGCACCATTTTCACCACGGTCACCTTTATCTCCTTTTGGAATTGTCATCGTTTTTCCATCTGTAAAAGTGACAACTGTGTCCCCATTACTTTCTTTATTTATAGAGCGTAAACCAACTGATGTGCCATCTTGTCCACGTGTTCCAGCTGGAATAATCATTGAAGAATTATCACTAAATTCAACTGTTGTATTTCCATCATGATCTTTAGTAATACGTCTAATGGATATAGATTGACCCGCCTGTCCTTGTGGACCTTGTGGACCAGGAGCCCCTGTATCTCCACGGTATCCTTGTGGGCCTTGCAATCCTTGTGGGCCTTGCAATCCTTGTGGACCTCTTGCTCCCGTCTCACCACGATCACCTTTGTCTCCCCTAGGACCTGTTGCGCCTGTTTCTCCTCGATCACCTTTCAGTCCTTTAGGAATTATAATTGAGGTATTATCGCTAAATCTCACAATCGTGTTGCCATTTGCATCAACAGAAGTATTTGTAATTGTAATTGAATGACCGGCTGGACCTTGTGCTCCCGCTGCGCCTGTCTCTCCACGGTCACCTTTGTCTCCTTTTGGTCCAGTTGCACCTGTCTCATCTCGAAGTCCTTGTGGACCTTGTGCGCCTGTTGCACCTGTTTCTCCACGTTCGCCTTTATCACCTTTTTGGCCTTTTGGAATTGTAAGTGTTGTATTATCACTGAATCTTACAACTGTATTTCCATTCGAATCAACAGAAGTATTTGTAATTGTAATTGAATGACCGGCTGGGCCTTGCGCTCCTGTTGCGCCTGTCTCACCTCGAAGTCCTTGTGGACCTCTTGCGCCTGTTTCGCCACGGTCTCCCTTATCACCTTTTTGACCTTTTGGAATTGTAAGTGTTGTATTATCACTAAATCTTATTATTGTATTACCGTTTGCATCAACAGTATGACTAGTAATAGTAATTGAATGGCCGGCTGGACCTTGTGGACCAGCTGGTCCTTGAGCGCCGGTTGGACCTTGCAATCCTTGAGGACCTTGTAATCCTTGTTGACCTTGCAATCCTTGCGGGCCTCTCGCTCCTGTTGCACCTGTCTCTCCACGATCGCCTTTGTCTCCTTTTGGTCCTTTTGGAATACGAATTGTTCGACCATCACTAAAATGAATAACACGATCCCCTGTATTTTGATCTAAATATTCATTTGTAATAGTTATTGAACGCCCATCTTGACCAGGTAAACCATCAGGAACAAAGAAACGACTAATTTGTTGACCCGTTGTTGCATTCGTTACAGTTACCCAGCTTCCTGGTTTATTATTATTTTCACCACGTTGAACATTTGTATTAAGATTTGGTGTTCTTCCATCTCTTGGAATAATCATTTTCCCTGGATTACTTTTCTTGCCATTCACTGTAGCAATAGCTGAGATATGGTCACCTTCTCGTAAAGTATAGCTTGGTAAATTATATGTAAAATGACCACTATCATTAGCAGTGACATGATATTCATTACCTGAAACATAAATTGTCACTTCAGCATTCGGACTTGTTTCACCACTAATGACATGATCACCTGATAATTGAGGTTCTAGTATTGGTGCTAACGGTCCATTGAGATTAGAGTCATTAACTGAACCTACACCTATTTTTACAATTTTATTCACTGGTGCTACATCATAGGTTTGTTTAACGAATCTGCCTATTAATTGATTATTATAACTTACACTAGTATATAATGTTCCTCGTTTCCCATTTTGACCTTCTCTTTGAACTTCTTGTTGACCAACAGGTAAATCTTTTGAAATGACATATTCAGTTTGGAATGGTACGACTTGAACTTCAGAGCTATCATCTGTAGATATTAAACGAGGATCATTGGGATTATATCCTTGAACTTTAGTTTCATCATAGAAATAGTTTTGATGAGATGTTGGAGTGATATTATTGTTAGGTATTTCACTACCATTCTCGAACATCATTACATAACCATTAAATCCTAAATCACCATTCCAATCGCGCACTGGAACTTTAAATTTATACTCTACTTCGCCCCCATTTTGCACCTCATTACGCGTAATATTAAAATTCTCTATAGGCGCATAACCTTGTGGGAAATTGGCACGTCCACCCTGAATTAAATTTCTACTATATTGATGTCCATATGGGCCAGTGATACGTAAAGTACCTGGGATTTCACTTGGTAATCTATAACCCGAACCAAATTTGAATCCACCTATATCAGCACCATGAGCTCTTTCAATTGCTGAAGCGTCTACGTGCCAAGTAATCGTATAGTCCATTGTATTGTTTCGTCTATTAGGTTTAACGTGAACTGTATATCGAGCTGGTGTTTGTCTTACAGCACTGTTACCTCTACCATTTATAGTCAACCCTCTAGAAGGGTCAATGTTTGTAACTCTTTTTAAATCTGCGACTGTATTGACACTTTGATTATTTATATTAGTTGAACTACTTGGTGTTACAGCATAAACAGTGTAACGAGATGTTTGTTCATTAGCATATTTGATACCCGCAGCCATAACAGCTTTAAAAGCTTCTTGTGCACTTTTTTTATTTAAATCAATATTTAAACGTCTGAGTATTTCAGTTACATCCGCTTCATTATATGAATCAGTTAATAATTCGCGAACTAGCTTTAATTTATCAGAGGCACTATTATATTTATCAATAAATTCTTGTGGTGCTTCTGGTAATTCGGATGTATCAACTTCTACATCACCATTTGGGTATGTAGGTACATCTCTAGCCACTCTAACTCTTGAATGATCAATTGATTGAATGTTTTCTTCCACTTCTTTAGTACTATCTTTTTTATCTTTTGAAGGAGTAGCTTTATCATTTGAAGCAGAATGCTTAACTTTTGAAGAAGTAGCTTTATCTTCTGATTGACTCATTTCTTTATTTTCTTTTATATTTTCGTCTAAGTTCTTATCTTTATTGTCTTCTTGATTATGTTTTTCATTTTTGGGATTACTTTTATTTATTGTAGGTATATCACTAGTATCATTTGAAGATTGATTGCTAGGTGTAGTTTGAGAAACTTTTGTATCTTTAGGTTCTGTAGTTTGTTCATGAACATTTGGAACAGAAACAGATTGGTTAATATTACTTGATTCAATCTTCGCTTCATTTTCCTCATTTATTTGGGAGGAGGCGATTGATTGTCCATTAGCTTTTTGTTCTACTGATGACTGATTTCCGTTATCACTTTGTGCTAGTGCCTCGTTACTTAAACCGAAAAACAAGGTTGATCCTATAAGAATCGAGGCTGTACCTACGGTGAATTTTCGAATAGAATAATTATTATGCTTATTTAAGAATGGTCCTAATTTATTAGTTGATTTATCTTTCACAGTTGTCACTTCCTTGATGTTTTAACTAGATATTAGACACCATTTAAGAATATCACCATATTATATTTTTAACAACTAAATATTTATATTAACTTATAACAAAATTATATTAATGACACATATTCCAACTATTAAAAAAAACATTTCGATTAGAAATTCTACTTCCCTAAATCGAAATGTTTAATTAGATTAATTAACTTGTTTAGCTACGAAGATTTTACGTTTTTCCCAAACGCCTGTTTTCTCATTATAATTGTCACAAGTGATGAGGGTTAATTGATTTTTTTCACCTTTATGTTCATCAAGGACTTTAACGTCATCTGGGTTAACATCACGAATACTCGTCATTTTATATTTACGCGTTTCTTTACCTACTTTGAAGTAGACCATACTTCCTTTTTTGGCAGCTTTTAAGTTTGTGAATTGATAGTGTGGTCTATCTGTAAAAGTATGTCCTGCGATGGAAATATTTTGATCACTTAATGATTCATCTTTTTCTGCGAAACTGACGCCACGATTTAATTGGTCTGGTGTCGCGGGTCCTGGGTATACTGGTTCTTTAATTTCTGCATCAGGTACACTGATATACCCTGCCATTTTAGTTTTGTCTTTCGGGATAGTTGGTGTTTTATTATTACTTGATTGCTGACTTTCATCTTTTTTATCATATTGTTCTATTTTATTATCGTTATCCTTTTGATGTAGATAATTATCGATATGTGGTTTAGCAAATAAATACACTGCTACTAAGATAAGAACCACGCCAATGATGGTCATCAATCGATTTGTCCAATTTTTCATTTATTTAAGTACTCCTTTTAAGTGTCTTACTTTGCACATAGTATACCATTTTTATTTAGAAGTTTTAATTTAATTCTCTTTTATAAATTGTGTCATATTTAATAACATATAGTTGCATTAAGCATTTTCTAAGATGTAATATAAAAGAAACTTTGAAAAGTAGGTGTCAACTTGATTAGAAATGCAGAACGCAAAGATTTGCCAGAGATACTAGAAATTTACAATGATGCAATTCTTAATACCACAGCAGTCTACACATACGACGAACAAAATCTTAATGAACGTGAAAGTTGGTTTGAAGCGAAAGTCCTTGCGAATGAACCAATATTTGTTTACGAATTAAATGGAAAAACAGTTGGCTTTGCTACTTACGGTCAATTTAGAAATTGGCCTGCTTATTTATATTCCATTGAACATTCTATTTATGTTGATAAGCATTATAGAGGCCAAGGTATTGCTTCTAAATTGTTAAGTCATTTAATCACAGACGCTAAAAAACGTAATTATCGTACCATTGTAGCTGGTATCGATGCTTCCAATGACAGTAGTATTCGATTACATGAGAAATTTGGCTTCACACATGCTGGTACTGTTAAAAATGTTGGTTACAAATTTGAACGTTGGTTAGATTTAGCATTCTATCAATATGATTTACATGCTAAATAAAAAAGTAAGTGAGCCCCTTTTACTCACTTACTTTTCTTTTATCGTCCTTTTCAAAAAGGTCTTCCTTCTCGTGAAAGAATTCTTTTTTAAGTAACATTTCTATTTGTTTCCTCTTTTTCTCCGCAATTACAAAACTCACATAATAAAACAGGAATACAATAATCATACTTAATGACATTGATTGCAATAAAAGGTTCTCCCATGTTCCCTCAACTGTCCATAAATGTGTAATAGTTGTGTTAGTCACGAATACTAAAAAGATGATACATAATCTAAGCATATCATCATCCCCTTTTGAGCTATTTTATACACAAGAGTGAAATTTTGCAACAACTTTTTTAAATTTTCAGTAATTTTAATTAAAGCGCTTTCATTTTTAGAAACAAAAAAACGCTCTTGAATGTTAAATAACACTCAAGAACGTTTGAATTTAGCTTATGTTCATCTTAGCTCTTAACTGGATTTTCAGATGCTTCGAAGATTTTTTTCTTGATAGCTTCTCCAGTAGGTGTTCCAGCTAAACCACCAAGACCTGTTTCTCTTAGTTCTGCTGGTAAGCCACGGCCTACTTTATCCATAGCTTCGATAACTTCATCTACTGGAATTCTGCTTTCAACGCCTGCTAAGGCTAGGTCAGCAGAGATTAAAGCATTACCTGAACCAATCGCGTTACGCATCACACATGGGATTTCAACTAAACCAGCAACTGGGTCACATACTAAACCTAATAAGTTACTAATAGCTAAAGCCATTGCATGTCCTGATGCTTCTGGTGATCCACCAGAAATTGCTACTGCTGCCGCTGCTGCCATTGCTGAAGCTGAACCAACTTCTGCTTGGCAACCACCAGTAGCACCTGCAACACTTGCGTTGTTTGCTACGACACGACCAAATAATGATGATACGAATAAGAAATCAACCATTTGATCTTCAGTTAAGCCATGTGTTTTTTCTAATTTGAATAATACGCCCGGAATGGTACCGGAGGACCCTGCTGTTGGAGTCGCACAAATGATACCCATTGCTGCGTTAACTTCATTAGTAGCTACAGCGCCTTTGACTGCTTCCATCATTTCATGACCAGATAGTGCATGATTGTTTTCATTGTAGTCACGAATTTTTGCCGCATCATGACCAGTATAACCTGTTACACTTTCAACACCGTCGCCCGTAGTTCCTTTAATTACAGCATCACGCATAACGTCTAGGTTTTGTTTCATTGTATCTCTAACTTCTTCGCGAGATTGACCTGAAAGGTCCATCTCTTCTTGAATCATAATATCTGCAAAAGACATTTTGTTTTCAACTGCGTAGTCTATCGTTTCTCTAATTGAATCAAACATCTTTAATCCCCCTCTATTTAATATAGGATATATTTAAATGACTATATTTTTCTTTAATTTGATTTAATGTTGCTTCTGGCAATGCTTTTGATAGTGGAATGACAACTAAGCTATGATCATTGCCCGTATCAATCATTTCTTCGTCAAATTTTGCTCCAAGTTCAGTAACATCATTTAAGAAATGGTTTACTTCTGATTTGCTAATTTTACCGTCCATTTCTAAAAGTGGTAAACCATGATTAAAGTTGACTTCTAGTCCTTCAACATTAATTCTACGTAATTTAATTGTTCCGCCACCGATAGAGTTACCGATGACTTCAATGTGACGACCTTGCGCTTCAGCTACTAAGTATGCACAGTTAGGATGTTCGCCAATACTTGGTCCGTCTTCTTCAATAATATCTACGTCAATATTTTGTTCTTTAGCAATTGATGTTGATTCTTTAATACGGCTGTCAAATGTACTATAACCCATTGAACCACCAATAATTGCTAAGTCTGTGCCATGACCTTGGTGTGTTTTTGCAAAGGATTCGTAATAATGAATCGTTAATTTTTCAGGTTGCATGCCGCCTAATACTGTATAAGCAGCATTTCCTATTTTAACAGCACCCGCTGTATGAGAACTTGAAGGTCCCATCATTACAGGGCCGATGATATCAAATGCACTTTGATAATCGTAGCTTTTTTTAGTAGCCATACTTAAACACTCTCCTTAGGTTGTTTCTGTTTACCAGGCATTTTAAAACTCATATCCATTAAGTTGAATTTTTTAATTAATGTGCTGAAGATAAATGCTAATATAATGCTTGTGATTGCAACTGCAATAATAGTGATGACAGATTTAGTTGGATTATTGAATCCGAATAATACGATAGCACCAGCGATTGGTGTAGCCATACCTTTAACGCCAATGACTAATCCACTAAATGTTACAATACATGCATTTACCATTCCAACAATTGCATTCGTACCATAAAGTTGTAATGGATATTTTGCGATTAAATCAATTTGAGTTAATGGTTCAATAAATACTGCGAATGCTTTAGATTTACTTCCGCCAATATTTAATCGGCTGAATAATACAGCGTTAACAAATGAAGAACCTGTACATGTTAAAGCACCGATAGCCATTGGAATTCCTGTTAATCCAAGTAAGCTTGTTAATACCATTGAACTTAATGGTGTCATACCCGTTACTGGAATAACTAATCCTAAGATGATTGCTAACGCATATGGATGACTATCTCCTACAGAAGTAATCGCACCACCAATTTGATGTAATACGGCCATAACTCCTGGGCTAATAACCGTTGCTAAACCAAATGCAATAGCTGGTGCTAATAAGATAACAACAATTAAGTCTAAACCTTCTGGAACTTTTTTCTCAATAAATTTGATTCCGAAAGCAACTAAATAAGCTGCAATGAAAGCTGGTAGTAATTTAAAATCATGTAATACTAAACCAACAATAACAGCAAAGACAGGTGAAACGCCAAGATTTAAACATGTTAATATACCAACTGCAACCCCTGCCAAACTTCCAACTAAATCACCAATTGTTTGAAAAAAGTGAATATGGAATACGCCACCAATAGCGTAACTTAGGAAAGCTTGTGGCAAGAATGTTGCACAAGCAGCCCCTGATAATGCTTGTAGTCCTTGTTTACCGTATGGCGCAAAGTTTAAGAATAACGTCATAACGATAAGCACTAATACGAGTGTACCCACTCCTAAGATAATGTTCATTCCCCAAAACCTCTTTCTATTTATTTACTAACCATAGACATGGTACACCCTTGAGAAAACGATTTCAAGACACATTAAGTGATAAATAAGTTAAATTTGTGAAAAAAATCACATTTTGATACTTTTTGAGTCTTAATTTTTTTCCTTTTTCAATTAATTGTAAATTACTAATTTATTCTTAACATATTACACTCTGCTATTAAGCCTTGTAAACCTTCCCAAAGACATTCACAATATTTGATATTTTCAGTTATATTGCATATTTATCGCAATATATACATCATTCCTTCAATACCGTCTCATAGTCCTTGTCATTAATGCATGTTCAATTTTATTTTTATTTCAAAATATTTCAAGTCATACAAAAAGAGCAATACAAATTTATTTTACTCTTAAAATAAATTTTGTACTACTCCTAATATCTTTATTCTTCAATTTTTAATAAATCTTCTGTAAGTTGATGTGTCTGTTGATAAATTTGTCGATAAATATTGTAATAAGCTTCGTACGTTTCATGTTTTTTGGAATCGGGTTCATACGTACATGCGATATCTATAAACGATGCCACACAGTCATCAAACGAATCAAACCATTCAAGTCCATATGCTGCAATCATCGCTGCGCCCATACTTGGTCCTTCTTCGTGTTTTAATTTACGAATCTTGGCATTAAAGATATCTGCTTGCATTTGTAGCCAAAAATCACTTTTAGCGCCCCCGCCAATTGAAGTAATGTGGGTGATTTGCTTTCCAGCTTCTCTCATAAGCTGAATAGAGTCATAGAGTGAGAATGTAATGCCTTCAAGCACTGCTCTAGCAAAATCAGCGCTTCGATGACTACCACTAATACCAATAAAACTTCCTCGAATAAATGCATCACCATGTGGTGTTCGTTCACCAGCTAAATACGGAGCAAACAAGAGATGATTCGCACCGATGGTTGAGGTACTTGCGTGTTTCACAATGTCGTCAAAGCTTTCATTTTCAAAGAAGGTTTGTTTTAACCAGTTGAGACTATAACCTGCTGCAAGTGTTACGCCCATCGCATAAAATGTTTGTGGCACACTGTGATCAAAGAAATGAATGTTATTGGTATATTCGGTATTGCCTTCATTTTCAACAGTTAATACGACACCTGACGTGCCGATACTACATAATGTATCATCGCCATTAATGACACCAGCACCAATGGCACCACATGCATTATCTCCGCCACCTGCAAAAACTTTAACATCTTCTGTAAATCCTAGCTCTACGGCTAAGTCCTTCATCACATCGCCAACATAGGCAGTTGAACGTACTAAAGGGGGATAAACGTCACCAATACCTAAACGTTCACCTACATCACGTGTCCAATCATGCGTCTTAGGACTCAACAATAACGTACTTGCTGCGTCAGAATATTCCATGTGAATCTTTCCAGTTAAACAATAACGCACATAGTCTTTTGGCAAGACAAATACACGCACACGCTTCCATAGCTCTGGTTCATGTTGCTGGACCCATAACATTTTAGGTAATGTAAATCCTTCAAGAATAGGATTACCATTGAGGCGTTCACCATAGATAGCTTTAATTTGCTGACACTGCTCAAAGTTACGTGTATCATTCCATAATATGGCATGACGTACGGGTTCATTATGATGATCTAATGCAACTAAACCATGCATTTGCCCTGAGAACGATATGCCCTTTACAACATAATCAGACATTTCCGATGATTGATTAATCCGTTTAATACCTGTTTTAACCGCTTCAAACCATTCTTTCGGATTTTGTTCGCTATATCCTGCACGTGGTTGCACTAATGTTAGTGGTTCACTTGTAGATGCAATAACATCTCCTTGACGATTTACAGCAATTATTTTCACTGCGCTAGTACCTAAATCTATTCCCAATACAACTGCTTCCATGACCATTCCACCTTTATGTAAGTATCTTAATCAGTAAATCTATTAATATAGAAAGGCAATTTAATCATTATTCGATTTATATATTATTCTAATTAAATTTAAAGTGCTTTATCTTAATCATATCTATTCTAGCTATAATTTCAATAGTTATAAAAGCGTTTAATCGCTATAAATTTATAAAATAAGACTCAAGAGTTTTTTATTATCTCTTGAGTCTTACTTCATTATTCTATTCAACTATGGTTATCTATTACCAACATCGTGTCCGATTTCTACTGTTTTATCATTTTTATTATATATTGCGCCTTGAACACTACCAAAGTTCGCATCATTACGTTTCTCTTTCACACCATAGCCCATACTTTTGAATGTATTAATATCCTCATCACTCATGGCATTTTCATAATAGATTGTACCTCCATCATTGTAGAAACGAGGTTTATCTATCGATTCTTGTAATGTACCATCATTTCTTAAGTAATCAATCAAGACTTCATTTAGTATCGTTGGAATTTTATTTCCGCCCGGTGTACCGATACCCATATAGAAGTCGGGTCCTACTACAATTGATGGTGCAGTATAAGAACGTGGTGCTTTATGTTTCGCACCGTAGTTTGGACTGTTAGGATCATTTGAGAAGTTCGTTAATGAGTTATTCATGTAGAAGCCTTCTTTGACAAATTTTCCTGAACCAAAGAAACTAGATAACGTATTCGTCGTACTTGCTAGTTTCCCCTCTTTATCAATGACAACAAAGTGCGTTGTACTTGTCGTCTCCATTGATGCATCAAAGTTACTACTATTGTCGCCGTTATTCCCGCCACTATTAACGTTATTTAAATTATCTAATAAATAATCTTGAGACAGATGCGTATCACTACTTGCCTCTTGACCATTAACTATATCACGGTTGCGATACATGACGTCACGAGATTTAACAATACCATTAATGAAATCAGCGCGTTGATTACTTGCATCTTCACTTTCGTCAATTTTCAAACCTTGTAACATCAGTGAACCACCAAGTGGATTTGAAGCTGAATACACTGTGTTATTTAAATACTTAGTAGATACCGGCTTCTTCTCTTCTGTTTTAAAAGATGACAAGTCTTTTTCAGTCAATTCATTATCAATTTGTTTTGATACGCTTTTAGCCATGTCTTTATAGAAAAATGATGTACCTTTATCTCTAATACCTTTTATTGTTTTAGCTAAGGCAGGTTGTTTAACGACATCGCCTTCACGTACAGTTTTATTACCTTTGAAGAATGGTGAATCTCGATCAATATCTGAACCATATAATTTCAAACTACGTTCCAACTCTGAATCCACTTCGAAGCCATCTTCAGCTAACGGAATTACATAGTTTAAGATTTTCTTTTCGTCCATTTTACCCTCACGTTCGTGTAAGTCATGCATACCTTGCACGAAACCAGGTGTACCGATTTTATCGCCTTTTTTATAGTTATATGAAGACAATGTTTTATACTCATACATTTTTGGTTCTTCGCCATCTTTACCATTATATGTAAGCGTAGCACCACCGCCACCAAGTCCTGATGAATGTGGTTCGGTAACCGCTAGTGCATACGACACACCGATGGCTGCGTCAGTGGCATTACCACCATCTTCAATAATTTTATTACCTACTCGCGTAGCAATCGCATTGTTAGAAGCAACGCCGTATTTTTTATTACTTCCTGATGCTTTATGTTTGGCGATTTTATTTTCAAATAGCGTATCTTTATCAGGTCGATCCTCTTTATTAAAATAATAGAAAACAAATGATACTAGAATTGTTATGACTAAAATGACTGATAGCGTCACTTTACTATAAATATTCATACTAACTGGCCCCTTTTGATAAGTATTGCTCCGTTGTATTTTTCAATTCATTTTTCTCGAAATTATCAAGGCCTTCGTTCGCTTTCGCAAACGTTACCATCAATAGAATAACAATGATAATGAGCGTTGTTACGATACCTACCCAATGCTTCTTAATATTCAAAGTGATACCCTCCATTCTCCTTTTTCAGGTGAATTGATTTATCTTTAATATTATTGTAATAGCGCTGTGCTTCCATCTTGCTCATGTTGTCTTTCGTAATTTTTCCATCAGCAGAACGTACGGGTGTAATGCTGAATTGATTGTGTTTACCATTCCAATCGTGTTGCACTACCATTCCTTTTTGGTTTTTAGATAAGAAGGAATCTGATGTTAGATTACCTAAACTATAAAAGATGCTTGCGTTTTTATATTTTTCAACTTTTTGAACAACTGAGTTATGACCTATGATGACATCTGCACCAGAATTAACTAAAGCATGTGCATATTCACGTTGACGATCTGTTACATTTCGTTCATTAGGTATACCCCAGTCAACATTAACCACGACTAAATCATTATTCTTTTTCAAGTTCTTAATTAGCGGAACAAAGATATTAGGATCCAAACTAATTGACGTCGTATTCTTCAACGGATCTTCATAATTTGAGCCAACATCTGTAAATGATACATTGGCAATCTTTTTACCCTTCACTTCTTGTTGAACAGTCTTACTGTTAATCGGGTTAGAGCCGTTACCAGTCATAAAGTTGTAATCCGTTTGCGCCTCAACTTGTTTACTCAAATCTTGAGCTTGTACATTATCAATCGTGTTATTAATTAAATTCACACTCTTGATATTTTGTTTCTTTAAGAACATGATATTCTCAATATTCTTTTTGATATTATCTTTTGGATTTTTTGAAAAGTGACTTACCAATAGCGATGCTGTTGAAAAATCGCTATGTTGAAGTGGTTCTTTTAAACTCGCAAACACATCATTTAAGTCCATTTGACGTATATGTTTATTGAGTGTGACATTACCTAAATATGTACTACGGATATTATCGTTACCAGAACTTGGCATTGCCGCTACTGGTTCAACCTTTACAGCACGTATGGCAAATACTAGAAGTACAAGTGCAACAATGAGTACGATTAATGTATAAATAAAATTTCGACGTTTATGTCGCTTAGATTGCTTGAGTAACCATTCGCTCGCTGTTAACCGTTTTTTCTTTTTCATTATTCTGCGCTCCTTGCTCGCGATTAATTAATAAAGCTATATAAGAATAAGATGACATATGTAATACAAGTTAATAACATTGTTGTTGATAACGTAATCACGACACCTTGTTTTTGAATTGTATTTGCGATGATACCAGGAATAACAACCCCGATTCCGGATACTTCTACCATTTCAAAAGGAGTTAGAGGATATATTAAGTCGAAGATAAATTTAAGTACCATACCTGTTAATATCATCGCCGCAAATTTTCGTCTACCGTATAAAATAACCCATCTACTTACACCATATGTAACAATGAAAAATGTTAAACAACTAATAACTAATACTGATAACAACATAATGGGTTGATCGAAAATAAGTGCTAAATAACCCGGTACAACGAGTCCTGCTGGATTAATCCCAAATTTCTCTGCAAAGATTAAACTTAATACAATGCCGACAAATAGGGAGAAGTATAATTCTGAACCTATCATTTTATTCTATCCCTTCTATGAATTCTGCGATTCTACCACCTGGACCATGAATGTTACCTACACAGAAAATAAGCGCATTTTGTGATTCTCTAATAATGGCTTTTTCTATTTCTGGGAATTCACGGTTTTCAAAATTTAGATACTTTTTCTCAGGCAAATGTTGCATTAAATCAGTGACCATTTGCGTACTTTTTCCAGTACAAATTAAAGTATCGAAATCTACTTCATCGATAAAGTTATCGACGAATTGGCGTGTTCTATCCACTCTGTCTGAACGACAATTTAGAATGACCACCTTTTTAGTGTATGGATAATTATATGATTCAACTTTATTTAAGATTGCTTTTGTCGATTGTGGTTCATTGGCTGCAAAAGCATTAACAAATACATTTCGCGTGTTATTTGCATTGAAGTACTTAATTTCAACTGCACCAGGGTCTGGCGGTGCATTCAACATACCTCGTAACGCAGTATCTTTATCTACGCCAACTGCTTCAGCAACCCCCAAGGCAATCGCTACATTATCTGGGAAGACGAGGTAAGGAAACTTTCGTAAATACGATTCAGGAACTTCATCTTTATCTACAACAATTAATTCTGTTTTACGTTTTTTTGCTTCTTTCGCGAAGAATTGTGTGAAGTCATCTTTCATAACGACTAACTTTCCTTTATAAGGAATAGTTGCTGTGAAAGCTTGCGCAATATCTTGTAGTGTGGGGCCGAGCACATCCATATGGTCTTCCATCACATTGACAATAACGCCGATATTCGCTCTTACTAAATCATTTTGGAATGTAATTTGGTAATCAGGGTTAACCGCCATACATTCATTAACTAAGGAATCCGCTTTTTGTTTGACGACTTTTCTTACGATGTCACGTTGTTCTCCAATATTGGCACCTTGTGGTTTACGTACAACGGGATACTCTTTATCAGTAAACCAATACAACATACGTGCATCTGTTCCTGTCGTCTTACCAATAACATGATAATGATCTTCTCTTAACACACTGTATATCATTCTTGTTATCGTCGATTTTCCTCTAATACCATTAATATTGATTCTTAAAGGAATTTTATTAAGTCGATTTGTATGGCGTTTTTTCTCTTTGACCCCTAACCATAAAATCAATGCGATACAAATTATTATGAGAATCACAATATAGTCCCTCTCTTTGATAGTTTTGTATTAAGTTGTATGAATATATTTCTAATTGAATATGTATAATGAAGATTTAGCAACATATTAATATAGAAGATATTAAAAATAGTTAGTTTCTAATTATGATGCTCATAAAAACTAACCATTTCTTCTAACTAAATGTATGCTATCATTTCCTTATTTAGTCAGTTTTAACAATGTAAATATTATGTAAAATATTATTAACAGACGTTAAAAATTTTAGATTTTATAAATAAATATGATTAAAACTAAAGAGAAATTTCAAAATTATTTTGAGAAACTTAATAATTAATTAGACTTTGCAGATAAATAATGAAATATTTACTTCCTATTTACACTATCTTAAAAATCAGATGTTACTTTATAAGTAAATTAAGGTACAACTTTAGGAGGATATTGATGGATAAAACGATGGCTAAACCGGTTAAAATCGCAGTTGGCATTTATCTAGCAATAGTATTATTAGCTTGTTCAAGTTATTTAGTGTTCATTCTTGTAGGTAGTTTACAAGGTAATGATATGAGTAATTCAGTTTTAGACACTGATCATCAACATATTAATAGCGTAACTAAAGATTCTAATGAGAATGTAAACGACATGAAATTAAACAAAGCTTCTGCAGCTACTTCTGAAGTCGCTAAGAAAGAACATAACACGACACATTCAAATACAATTTCAAATTCTAAACATAACGAAGCAGATGCAAGCTCATCCGAATGATGAGATATCGCATCTGCTTTATTTAATATATTTTGCATATTTAATTTGAAATTGTTTAGGTGTTAAGTTGTATTTACGTTTAAAACTCTGAATAAAGTAACTCGTCGTAGAGAAACCACAATTCATCGCGACCTCTGTCACATTGCTATGTACATACATTAATTGTTTCGCACTTTGCTCGAGACGATGATTCTGTAAAAAATTAAACGGTGTATCCCCTACAAAACGTTTAAATAATTTAATCGTTTCCGCTTCACTCATATGAATGATATGACTAAGATCGCATAGTTTAATCTTCGATGAATAATGACTTTGTAAATATTCAATACATTGTTTCACCCTAGGATCAAAGAAATAATGATTGATTTCCTTATATTTTTGGAAAATTAACAATAGTTTATTTAGACATTGATAAAATTCACTAAGTATTTCAAGTTGATAGTATCCTTCTTGTGCTATGTATATACGTCCAACCTTTTCAATGCTATTCAATAAATGATTATCCTCTTCCACATCACGTATTAATTTAATGAAAGGAATGGTTTGTGCTTGCTCTATGATATGACTTACATACGTAAAATTAATATATTCAGTAACATTAGGTAAGCCAATATTCCAACAATAAAATTTTGAATTTTCCACTATTTCATGGATTTCATGCACAACATTAGAATTGATAAATAAACCTTCCCCTTGCTTAATTTCTAATTCATTATCTGCAATTTTAACTTGAACGATACCATCAGTTACGTACATAAATTGTAATGCGTAATGCCAATGCAGCGGAATATAGCCTAGTACCGTTTCATTTAAAGTTGTATGTAATATAACATGAGGCCATCGACGATCAGGGTAGTTAATTTTCTCTTCTAAATCTTCTGAGAGCATCATTTTCGAAATCATTAAACCACCTCAATATTTTGATATTTTTACTCATTATTTGAGTATTATCAACTTTAATAACATTATATTATGAGATTTATAGTAAAACAATCGTGTTATGGAGGTGTATCATATGAATCAAACGCATCACAGATTAAAAGGTGTCCTTTTCGCAATTATTGGTGCGACACTATGGGGATTAGGAGGAACCGTATCAGATTTGCTATTTAATCAGCGTCATATTAATGTTGATTGGTATGTAACTGCACGATTATTAGTAAGTGGTATTTTTTTATTATCACTTTATAAAATACTTCACCCTAAACGTTCAATATTTATAGTATTTACTAATTTAAAAACGATTATCAGTTTACTTATTTATAGTTTAATCGGAATGTTGTTCGTTCAATATGCGTATATGGCTTCGATTGCAACTGGTAATGTTGCGGTAGCAACGCTCTTACAATATATTGCCCCAGTTTATATTATTATTTGGTTCGTTATACGAGGGCTTGATGTCTTTCGACCATTTGATGTGTTTGCAATTGCAATGACATTAATAGGTACTTTCTTGTTATTAACGAATGGCTCAATCTCTCATTTAGTTGTTTCACCCGTTAGTCTTATGTGGGGCATTATTGCAGGATTGGCACTCGCTTTCTATACCATTTATGCTACTGGTTTACTTGAAAAGTTCCCTTCCATTTTAATCGTAGGATGGGCCATGATTATTTCAGGTTTAGCCATGAACTTTAAACATCCTATATGGGATATTTCATTCGGTGATATGACTATATCTACAATCATTTATTTATTATTCGGTATTATTGCAGGTACAGCGTTTGCCTTCTATTTATTTATTGATAGTTTAAAATACCTTTCTCCAAAGGAAACAACATTACTTGGTACGATAGAACCAGTTATTGCAGTTATCACAAGTGCCTTATGGTTAGGTGTAACGTTTAAAACTGGTCAGGTAATTGGTATCGTATTAATACTCATTTTAATTCTGATACTATCCTTAAAAAAACAGCCTGAAGAAATCTAAAAAGGGCAAGGGAGTGGGACAGAATGCTTTTTAAATTCGTCGTCCACTCCCAACTTGCTTTGCTTGTAGAATTTCTTAGTGAAATTCTCTTTGTTGGGGCCCCGCCCGCAAGGATGACTAGAACTGAGAAAAGCTTGATTTAAGTGCCTTCTCAGTTCAGTCAGCTACTGCGAATTTGCGAAATAACATTAATATATTATTTGTGTCCCAGGCTCTTGCTCCCATTTACTTTACTTGTAAAATCAGTTTTTAAAATATTTTATATCCCTACCACAAGGATGACTTGAATTGTGAATTACTTAAAATTAGCTATTTCTCAATTCAGTCAGCTATTGCTCATTTCCCTCTGACATAATCTTCTTAATTTGTGCAAAGAACTTATGTCTTTCAGGTAATGGGAAGATAGGATAAATATGGAATAAGTTATACCCTGGAATAAAGTCATGTTCAATACCTTTATCATTGAGCATATTAGATAAACGTAACGCGTCAGGATAAAGTGTTTCTTTCGTACCAATAAAAATGGATATACGTCCTAGACCTTCTAAGTCACCATTGATAGGCGAAATTTTATAATCTTCAACTGGTAAATGACCTGCCCATAATTTAATGAAGTATTTACTACCATCTATCCCTAACATTGGATCAATTTTTTCATAGTCTCTCGCATCTGGATTACTAAATGTTGCATCTAACACTGGGGATAACATTACAATGTGACCAGGTTGTTGAAACTCAGTTTCTTGTTTTAAATATTCAGCAAAAGATAAAGCGATTTGACCACCAGCTGAATCACCCATAATCGTGAGTTGCTGTGGATGATCAACTTGAGCTAGATTCTTTTCATAGATACGTGTTAGCAATTCAAATGTTGTACGGTAGTCACGATGAGGCACTTTAGGATATATTGGCATAACGATTTTCGCATCAAGTTGACCTGCTAATTCATCAACGAAATTAAAGTGGTCATCTAATGGATCTTGGAACCAAGCGCCACCATGAATGTATAATATAACGCGTTGTAGGCGATCTCGTTTATCATTAATGACATAGGTCAATGAGCCATTCCAACTTTTTGTTCTCACATCATGTTGGAATTCGTAACTTGTACCGCCGTATTTGCCTGCCGTAACTTCTTTCATTTCTTCCAACGCTTTCTTAGCATCTTCGACATTTTCAAATGTCTTTTTCATTCCTGACATACGGATATATTTTTCAGTCAACACACTTTTATAACTTCTTTTTTCTTTCACTTTAACGAATGCTAGTGATCCTAATAGCGCTGACGTAGCAACAGTTAATAATCTTTTTTTCATAATTTCCATGACCTCCTATACACTTATTTATTATAAACCCTATCATCATATTATTTTAGTAAATCACACTACAAACTGACGTATTCCCAGACATTTTCTTTTTTTGCTCAAAATGATATTCTTATACTAAATTATCAGAATTTTCAATCTGAAAATGAAAGTAGGTTATGAATCATGACACAGAATAAAATTGTACTGATTGGTAGTGGTTATGTGGGCTCTGCTTTCGCACATGCCATTGTAGCGAGAGGTTTAGTAGATGAACTTGCAATCATTGATATTGACGAAGATAAAGCAAAAGCGGATGTGTGGGATTTGAATCATGCTACCCCTTTTAGTGATAACTTTGTCGACGTTCATGTAGGAACTTATGCCGATTGTGCTGATGCGGATATTGTGGTGATATGTGCTAGTGCGAAATTAGCTAAAGGTGAAACACGTCTTAAATTACTTGAAGATAATGTCAATATCTTTGTACCGATGATTCAACAAGTTATTGATAACGGCTTTGACGGTTATTTTGTGTTGCCTTCAAACCCAGTTGATATTATGAGTTATGTCGTCAAACAGGTATCTCATTTTCCTAAAAACAAAGTCATTGGTTCAGGAACATCACTCGATACTGCCCGCTTCGAGTTCTTCTTAAGTCGTACCTTTGATGTGGCACCTCATCATGTATATGCGCCTGTGATTGGCGAACATGGTGATTCTCAAGTTCAAGTTTGGTCACATGCACAAATCGCAGGAGAACCTGTGTTGGATTTATTGAGCAATGATACGGATATTGCGACATTTAAGCAATCGATTTCAACTCAAACGACACAAGTTGGTTATGATATTTATGTTCGAAAAGGCACAACCAATTTTGGCATCTCATTAAGTTTAGTTCGCATCGTAGAAGCAATCCTTTTCAATAAGAATGTTATTATGAATGTTTCAAGTTATGTCGAAGGCGAATATGGACTGAGCGATTTATATATCGGTACGCCTACAATTATTAACGGAAATGGTGCTGATCGTATTATTGAATTAACCCTATCAGAAACAGAATTATCTCAATTACAACAATCAGGTGAGGTCATCGCAGACTATCAACAACGTGCAGATAACCTTATTAATACTATAATGAATCGCATATAAGCGAATAGGAAGTGGGACAACGAATTTAAAAAGAATTCTGTCCCACTTCCTTTTCCACTACTATAAACTATCATGCATTCGTTTCAATTGGCGCTCGAAGTTTTGCATATCAATAAAGCGACCTTGACGATGCATTTCTTTACCATTCATAAAAATTAAATCTACTGGTACAGTGAAGATTGATAACGCTCCAGCAATTTCTTCTACTTCTGATTGATTAATTACACCTAGTGGCGCATGTGGATAGTCTTTTAAAATATCTTCAATTTGTGGTAAAACGGCATGACATACTGAACAGTTATCTCGCATCACATGAATCACAGCTAAATCATGCGTTTGAATAAATTGATAAAATTGACTCATACTTGTAAGTTGTTCTGCCATATCCGCTCACCTTTACTTTCATTTATTTTAATAAATCTTGAAAGACTTCAGGCATCTTTGTGATGCGTTGTCTTTCTAAGTCAAAGAAACCGCCAGTTTGATAACCAATACAATGGACTTTATCTCCTGAAGCAATCTCGAATTTGAATACCCATTTCATACGACTACCTTGCACATACCAACATCTACCAACTGGTTTATCATGAATTGTAATCGGCACTTTATATTCGATTTCTGTCTTCATTAATATTGGAGAAAGATGTTGTTTCATCATTTCAGAAAATGTCATATATTTGTTAATAAAAATGGTACGTAAATCTTCAAACCAACGTACATAAACAATATTACTTACAATTCCCATTGCATCTATATCATAATTATTGACTTCAATTTCTCTTTCAGCTACTAGTAAACCTTCTTCTGACATCATGTTAAGCTCCTTTAAGTTACTATATAGCTCTATTTTACGCCGATTGAATGTATTTTTCATCTACTTTAACTGTGTAGCCATTTTAGCTGTACCCTATCATTCTAACAATAATATATGTCAATTTTATTATATATTATTTTAATTAAATACAAACAAATATAGACATGATATACTTATTGTGAAAATATTCACATATATTGGAGGATAATGCTCATGAAAGCCTATATCTATGAAAAGCCCGGCGTAGCCAAACTTATCGACAAGGACAAACCAGTCGTTACTGAGAGTACAGATGCCATTATTAGAATGGTTAAAACGACTATTTGTGGTACCGACCTACACATCATTAAAGGTGATACGCCGGAAGTACCTGCCAACACAACACTTGGTCACGAAGGTATTGGTATCGTTGAGTCCGTTGGCTCTAATGTTAATAATTTCAAAGTTGGGGATAAAGTCATTGTCTCTTGTATATCATCATGTGGTAAATGTTATTACTGTAAGAAAGGTATCTACGCACATTGTGAAAATGATGGTGGCTGGATTTTAGGTCATTTAATTGACGGTACACAAGCAGAATATGTTAAAGTACCTTTCGCAGATAACTCTTTATATCATGCACCGGAATCTTTGCCAGACGAAGCATTAGTTATGCTTTCTGACATTTTACCAACTGGCTATGAAATTGGTGTCTTGAAAGGTAAAGTGAAACCAGGTAGTACTGTTGCGATTGTTGGTGCAGGCCCAGTTGGTTTAGCTGCATTATTAACAGCACAATTCTATTCACCTTCTAAAATTATTATGCTTGATTTAGATGATAACCGTTTGGCAACTGCGAAAGAATTAGGTGCTACACATACAATTAATTCAACTCATGCTGAAGACGCTGTCGCCCAAGTTAAATCATTAAATCATCGTGGTGTAGACGTAGCCATTGAAGCTGTTGGTATTCCACAAACGTTTGATTTATGTCAAAAGTTAATTGGCATCGATGGCACAATTGCTAACGTGGGTGTCCATGGTTTACCTGTTCAATTCGATATTGATAAATTATGGATTAAAAATATTAATGTCACAACAGGTTTAGTTTCAGCCAATACGACCGAAGAATTATTAGAAGCTTTGAAAAGTAAAATTATTCAACCAGAACAATTGGTTACACACTATAGCAAGTTAAGCGATATTGAACATGCCTATGATTTATTCAGAAATGCTACAGATCATAAAGCAATTAAATTACTTATAGAGAATGATGTAACACAATAATTCATAATCATCATTTTATATTATCAATTTTTATAAGACCTTTAGCCATTCTAAGCTTTTATCTCAAAATGCGTAGTCAATGGTTAAAGGTCTTTTTTACATGGAATATAACTAAAAATATCAGAATTATCAAAATTTAATCTCGTTTTTATTTAAATTGGTGTTAAAATAGATTTATTCAACTTTTCGAGAGGAGTGATGCGCATTGTTCTCTTACTTGCTTTTTATTACTACCATGTCATTCACACCTGGACCTAATACCATCATGGCAATGTCTGAAGGTCAACGTAAAGGCTTCATAAGAGCTTTACCTTTTAATTTAGGTGTGTTCATAGGTATTTTATTTACACTAGCAATTGCTTTATTATTTTCAGAACCATTAAAACATAATCATAGCTTTATTATCATTATGAAGATTATCGGTACGATTTATTTATTATATCTTGCGTATCATGTATTGATTTCAAAGCCAGATAGCGCAAAAGAGGCTTTAGATCGCCCTGTACTCAAAGGTATATTGATTCAAGCTACGAATGTTAAAGCAATGTTATATTTTTTAACTGGCTTAACAACGTTCACTTTACCTGATACTTGGAATTCTACTTTTGTACGCTCGGTTTTACTCATTGTTATTGGTATTGCAGGCGCAATCGTATGGAGCCTTTTAGGACAAATGATGAATCGAATCTATCAACAACATTATAAAATCATTAATGTAGTTATCACAGTTTTATTACTTTATAGTGCTATAGAACTTTGGTAGTTCATTTTCCCGATAAAAATAAACCTCCTGTCATTACTACTGACAAGAGGTTTATTTTAATATTATTTAATTTTCATAATTGCTTTTCCTGGATCTACGGATTCAACATCTTCAACTGTTAATGTTTTATCGCCCAAGTTAGTAATAATGATTGGTGTAACTGTGCTTGGCGCATGTTCTTTAAGGTAAGCTAGGTTAATCTTCATTAATGGTTGCCCTTGTGTTACAGGCTCATCTGCATTAACTAAACTTTCGAAACCTTCACCGTTTAATTTCACTGTATCAATACCGATATGGATAAGAACTTCCACACCAGTTTCAGATTCCAATCCAATCGCATGCTTAGTTGGGAAGATTGTCTTAACTGTACCATCGAATGGTGCCACGATTTCGCCTTTTTCTGGAACAAACCCTACACCGTCACCCATCATTTTTTCAGAGAATACTTTGTCTGGTACTTCTGATAATGGAATGATGTGACCTGTACCTGGTGCATAGATTTCTGTTTCTTTTACATCTTCTAAGTGAACTGGCTCATCAGATACTTCTTCAGTAACTGTTGTTTCACTAGGTTTCGTGATTTCACCTTTCATGATTAATGACATGTCATGTTTAATTTGGTCAGATTTAGGACCAAAGATTGCTTGCATGTTATTACCCACTTCAAGCACACCTGAAGCACCTAATGCTTTTAATCCTTGAACGTCTACTTTAGATTTGTCATTCACTTCAACACGTAAACGTGTGATACACGCATCTAAATGTTTAATATTCTCTTTACCACCCATTGCATCTAATACGTCAAATGGTAATCTCGCCACACTTGAGTTACGAATTTCTTGTTCTTCATCTTCACGACCAGGCGTTTTAAGATTGAATTTTCTAATTGCAAAATCAAATAAGAAGTAATAAACAACTGCATAAACTAATCCAACCGGAATAACTAATAATGCATGTGTACGATCCCAGTTCAATAAACCATAAAGGATATAATCGATAAATCCTCCTGAGAATGTCATACCAATCTTAACATCGAGTAAGTGCATGATTAAGAATGATGATCCTGCTAAAAATACATGAATAACATATAATAACGGTGCTACGAATAAGAATGAGAATTCTAATGGTTCTGTAATACCTGTTAAGAATGATGTTAAAGCAGCTGATAACATTAATCCACCGACTACTTTTTTACGTTCTGGGCGAGCGTTTTTATAAATCGCAAATGCTGCTGCTGGTAAACCAAACATCATGAATGGATATTTACCTGTAGTGAATGCACCAGCTGTAAACGGTACACCGTCTTTTAATTGTGCCATCCAGATACGTTGGTCACCACGAACGAGTTCTCCTGCATGGTTTGTATAATGACCAAATTCGAACCAGAACGGTGCATAGAAAATATGATGTAAACCAAATGGAATTAATGAACGTTCAATAATACCAAAGATAAATGTTGTTAACGTTAAGTTTTTATTCAATAAGAAGTTAGATAAGCCATTTAAACCATCTTGAATCGGAGGCCAAATAAAACATAATGCGATACCAGTGATAATCGCAACTAATGATGTCACAATTGGCACGAAACGTTTACCGGCAAAGAACCCTAAGAATGGCGGTAATGTAATATTGTAGTACTTGTTATAACACCAAGCAGCAAGTGCCCCCATGATGATACCACCGAACACACCTGTTTGAAGTGTTGGAATACCTAAGATTAAGGCATATGCTGGTAATTTATTCGCTTGACTGAGTTCTTTAGCGCCATTAGCATAACTATAAATATCATCGATTGTGATATGCATAATTTGTCCCATAGTGGCATTCATGATTAAGTAACCTACTAAAGCTGCTAGTGCGGCAACACCGTCACCACCGGCTAATCCAAGTGCTGTACCAACTGCAAATAAGAGTGGCAAGTTATCAAAAATAATTTGTCCAGCCGCTTCCATAACAGATGAAATCATGACGAAAGCATCCATTTTTAGCCAAGGTGCAAGTTTAACTAATTGTTCATTGTGCATAGCATTACCGAATGCTAATAAGATACCGGCAGCTGGTAAAATAGCAACTGGTAACATTAAAGCTTTACCAATACGTTGCAATTGACCGAAAAATTTCTTAAACATAATTCTTTTTCCCTTCATGTTAGATTGAACTTAATGGACAACAAAAAAGACATAAGCAAAACAGAGAAAAGTACGTTCAAGGTCATCATCGTAGGCATTTCTATACTGAAATACAGAAATACATAGGATGATTCCTAGTCTACTTTCAAGAATACACGTCGTTTTAGATAGTTAGATAAAGTATGTGTAGATATACTAATCCTTCAAGTGTGTATTCTAATTAAGATATTAAAGTATCTTAATCTCTTATTTTTGCTTATGCCTAATTTAATAGTAACACGCAGTTCTTTTTTCAATTCCATATTATTATATATATTTAGTAAAACGTTTTCAATACTTTTTTTGTTACAAATTGCTATTATTTCGAAAATAATATGCATAGCAATAAAAATTTTATTTGATATCAAAAAACTGCCAACAAAGTCTTAAACTTTGTCGGCAGTTTTCAAATATTCGATATATTATAAGAAACGTTTAGCAGCAACTGAAATTGGTGGAATTTCGTCGAAGTCTAATTTTTTATCTTCAGTAATTGATCTGTAAGCCCATTTACCATAGTTAATTGCTTCTTCATTAACAATTTTACCTGGTAATGGCGCAGCGTTTGGATCAACATGTACATCAACGATTGTTGGTACATTTTCATTTAATGCAGCTTCTACAACTTCATCGATACGGCTAGGGTCTTTTAAGACATAACCTTTACCACCTGCAGCTTCAGCGAATTTAGCATGGTCCATATCAGAGAAATCAATGGCATATTCTAATTCACCAGCAGCTTGTTGTTCATATTTAATGAATGATAATTGTTTGTTATTCATAACAAAGATTGTCATTGGTAAATCATATTGAACAGCAGTTGCAAAGTCTTGCATTACCATTTGGAATGCACCGTCACCACTAATTGAAATCGCTTGACGTTTAGGGAAAGCAATTTTAGAAGCAATCACTCCTGGTAAACCGCAACCCATTGTACCTAACCATGAAGAAATAATAAATTTATTATTTACAGATAGGTTTAGATAACGTGTAGACCAAACTGTTGATGTACCAACATCGATTGAGAATACCGCATCATCGTTACTATATTTACTGATTGCTTTCATTAAGCGTTCTGGGCGGATTGGTGTGCTTTCTTGGTTCATGTCTTGTTCCATCCATTTATCCCATACAGCTTTACGTTCTAACGTTTTGTCTAAGAATGCACGTTGTGGTACGTGTTTAATGCTTTCAGTTAATTGATGGAAAGCTACTTTAGCATCACCAACAACACCAACATTTACACTGAAACGATGACCAATTACATCTGGGTTAGTGTCAATTTGGATTGCTTTAATATTTTTCTTAGGTAGGTAGTCAACATATGGATAGTTTGTACCTGCCATGATTAATAAGTCAGCATCTTGGATTGTTTGATAAGATGTTTTAGTACCAATTTTACCTAAGTTACCAATACTATATGGATGGTCATCAGGTAAGATTGTTTTAGCTGGTAACGTATGAATGACTGGAATTTTTGCTGCTTCAATAAATTCACGTAATTCATCTTTAGCGTTTTGTGCACCAACACCAATAATCATAACTGGTTTTTTACTTTTATCGATTAATTTAGCTGCTTTTTTAATACTACGTAATGTTGGAGATGGTGCTTTTGGTTTAGTAGTATCAACTGCACGGTGTGTAGTGTCTTTGATTTTTTGAGTTAATAAATCATTTGGACAAACAACAACAGCTACGCCGCGTTTTTCATAAGCAGTACGAATTGCTTCGTTTACAACTTCAAATACATTGTCGCCTTTTTGAATTTGATGATTGAATACAGAAACATCTGAAACCATGTCAGTAATGTTTGTTTCTTGGAATGCTTTAGTTCCTAATAAAGTGCTGTTAGTTTGACCAGCTAAAATTAATTGTGGAACGCGATCCATTTTAGCATCATACATACCATTTAATAAGTGGACAATACCAGGACCACCAATACTTAATGCAACCCCAATTTTACCTGTCATTTTAGTATATGAAGCAGCTGCTAAACTTGCTACTTCTTCGTGACGTACGTGATAGAATTTGAATGAATCTCTAACTGTACGTAAACTATCTACTACTGCATCGATTGAGTCACCTGGAATACCATATAAGTGATCAATGTCCCACGCTTCTAACGCTTTAACTAATGCTTCATTTGCTTTAATCTTCGCCATTATTACAATAGCTCCTTTCATATCTTAAACGAGTACTTAATACATATTCCCTTAGTAGAATAAAATAATCATGATTGGAATGAGTATCGAACTGATTACAGCCGTTAAAATCATTCCTATTGAACTGAATGCGCCAGACTCGATGTCGTGTTCTAACGCTTTGGCTGTACCGAAAGCGTGTGATGCATTACCGTAAGTTAACCCTCTGGCAATTGAAGTCTTGAAGTTACCAACTTTTAATAACATTGAACCCATCATACTACCAATTAAACCAGTAGTAATAATGAATAATACTGTAATGGTATCTGTACCTCCCAATTCTTGAGATACTTCAATACCTACAGCAGCTGTTATTGAACGGGGTAAGATAGTTACAATCGTTTCTTCATCGTAACCCAATAACTTTAACGAGGTAAACACTAACACAAAATTAAGTATCACGCCAGCCAACACGCTTGAAAAAATGATACTTAAATTGTCGATGATTTTATGTCGATTCTTATATAGTGGATAAGCCAAACATACAACGGTAGCATTTAATAGATGATTAATCCATTTACCACCGGTCATATAGTCGTGGTAGTTCTGATTGGTTAATAATAATATGATAATAATTCCTACTGAACCGATTAATGCTGGATTCAAAAAAGGATTATCATATTTTTGTTGGAGTCTTTTGGCAATTAGGTACATGATGACGGTTAACAATATCATTAATGTAGCTTGTAGCAAGTTCATATTATTGATTACCTTTCTTTACGTCAGGTTGTTTAACCATCTTTTCAGCAATATAACCTGAGACAAGTGCTACACAACTTGTACCAACAATTATTAGAAGGAAGAATATGATATAACTTCGTGTGATATTAGAAACAATATCCATAATACCTACGACGGATGGAATAAAGAAGAAGACCATGGTTGCGAGTAAGAACTCTGCGCCTTCAGATATCCAATCCATTCGTATGATTTTAAATTCTAATAGGAGATAAAGTAACATCATCCCCACTATACTTCCAGCTAACGGTATGTGCAGCAACGTTTGTAAAAAACTACCTATATAACTGATGACTATGATAATGGCTATTTGAACAATGATTTTGGCAACTAATAATGCTTTTTTCAAGATGACTGACCCTCCACTAAAATATGTCGAAATTGTTACAATGAAATTTAAACCTATATTCAAAATTCTAATTTAAAATGGTTTAATAGAAAAATATCCATTTTAAATGCCACCTATAGTTTTTTTCTATGTAATCGCTTAACATATTATCGTGGATAGCATGAATTCATTTATTTTCGCAAAAATTTTATAACAAAAAGCACTTCAAAGTATCCATAATAAATGGTTACTTTAAAGTGCTTATATTATATGCGCTATACCTTAATCATATTTTAGGCGTTCGCTCATGAAATTAATCCATTTTGATGTTGCATGACTTAATAATTTGTCTTTTTTCCATACTGCGCCTAATTCCCAACTCATACCTGTATCTTCAATCTTGATACTTTTAATATTCTCTTTCAGCATATTAGCGATATGTTCTGGCAAGATACTCACACCTAAATGTGCAAGTAATAAATATTCTATGAAGTTCCATTGTGAAACATTTGAAACTGTATTTGGAATAAAGCCAGCATTTTTAGCAGCTGCGATGATTTTATCATTAAGATAGAAATCTTCATTAAAGAGTATGAAGTCTTCATTTTTCAGTTCAGCCATAGTCACTGATTCGCGTGTAGCAAGTTCATGTTCCTCACTAACAACTAATCTTAAATCTTCACTGTATAGTGAGAGATAATCAAAGATATTCTCGTCAATTGGAATCGTGGTAATACCGATATCAATTTGATCATTAATGAGACGTGTTTCAATCGATTTACCGCCACTTTCATTTAAACTATATGTAACATTTGGATAAAGTTTATGGAACTCTCCAAGGATATAGATAAATTGTTGCATATCCATTACTGCTGACATTCCAATATTAATATGTCCAGTTTCTAATCCTAATAAGCCATTGATTTCAAACGGAATATTATCATATAGTGCGATAATTTCTTCACATTTCTTGTAAAAGACTTTACCAGCGTCCGTTAATACAAGATAACGCTTTTGACGATCAAACAAGGACATATTGAGTTCATTCTCAATGTCTTTAATCGCCTTACTAATCGTTGGCTGTGCTATATATAAAGATTTTGACGCATTTGTCATACCACCTTGATTAACTACTTCCATAAAATATTTCATATGTTTGATATCCAAATGCTCACCTTCTCTACTTATCGTTATACCTATATTATACATGGGAGTTGCTCATAATTCATAATGAATTCGTTATAATCCCAACTTACTTTATTTGTAAATTTCTAAGTTGAATTCACTTTATTGACGGACCACTCACTTTCACTAGCTAAAAGATAACTTAGGCTGAAATATCTTGATATAAATGAAAAAGGAATTTAAAAACGGGAACAGTTTAGCACGTGAATCCGAATTAAAATTCCTTTTAAATGTATAATTACAAAAATTCAATATTTTAATATAAACTATTCAAGCTATATGTTTCTATCGCAAAAAATGTTATAATCACATAGGCTCAATTTGATTAAAGAGGTGAGGCATTGAGCTTTTATGAATTTATGCAAAATTTTGTTGGTGATGACACACCATTAGGTGAATTGGTAAATTGGATTAATCAAGATAGCAATTTCCCTAGAACAGTGAAGAGCCAAATAGAAATATTGTCATATTTTCGAAATAATCCATGCCCAGAAAACATACCCGTGACGATCGTTAAAAGAGCATTGGCTGTTTTTAACCAATTCACAAATGTATGATTTCTAATTATGTAATTATACATCATGGACGTATCATCTCACCGGGAGTGCCTTTATGGCACTCTTTTTTTATTAGGCATCAAACATTCTTTCAGTATTACCGCGACGAGATATCAATACTTACATTTTGTCATAAAAATTGAAACAAAATTATTTTCCTCTCAATTTTCATAACTTCAACTCTCATACCCTTTTTATTTAGTAAAATTCACATTTTGAAAAATTAATTACAAAATTTATAGTTATATTTCATGTATATTACATTTACTTGTATAATTGATTTCTTATATTGTATTAAACATTTTTACCGTATATGATGAATACAGTTTTTAATTCTTTTATATTTTGAGGAGAACAAATGAAAATTAAAAAATTGATTTCACGTCTTTTATTAGCTACTGGCATTATGTTCGCAGGGACTTTCGCATATCAAAATATTGAACACACAAACGTATCTCACGCTGCTTCATATAACTATTACACGAAAGGTCAATGTACTTGGTGGGCATATCAACGTCGTGCTCAATTAGGTAAACCTGTATCAAATAGATGGGGTAACGCTAAATATTGGTATTACAATGCACAACGCTCTGGTTACAGAACTGGTCATACACCTAAACGCTACGCAGTTATGCAATCTACTGCAGGTTATTATGGTCATGTTGCTGTTGTTGAACGTGTTTATGGTAATGGAAGCATTTTAGTTTCAGAATATAACTACAATAGACCAAATGCATACGGCACTCGCTACCTAAGTAAAGCAGCCGCAAGTAGTTATAATTATATTTATTAATTTTAAATTTATTTCCTTTTGCATATAGAGAATAAGCCACTGATTATGTTTAAAGTACTTCGTATCGGTACTTTGGTCATAATGAGTGGCTTATTTATATATCATTTTAAGTTTCTATTTACCGCTTAAACTGTATAAAAAAGTAAGCAGCTGACCATTTATCATGATCATTCTGCTTACGCCTTTACATTATTTATTACGTAATTCTTCTAAAATACGTTGTGCTGTTGCAGTATTGGCTTTTGGTTCTTGTTTTAGCGCATCAGCTACCTGTGCGATTTCATCGCCTTGAGCACCTACAACGATAGCCAATGATTTATATTGTAAGCTCATATGGCCTTTTTGAATACCTTCAGAAACTAACGCTCTACATGCTGAAAAGTTCTGAGCTAATCCTACTGCTGCAACAACTTGGCCAAGTTCTTGTGCAGATGCTACATTTAACAATTCAAGTGATGCTTTTGCGATAGGCAATACTTTCGTTCCACCACCAACAATTGCTAATGTCATTGGCACTTCAATCGTACCAATGAGGCGACCACGTGCTTTGTCATACTCCCAAGTTGCTATACCTCTATACTGACCATCGCGACTCGCATATGCATGTGCACTTGCTTCAGCACCACGCGTATCATTACCTGTTGCCAACACGACTGCGTGTATACCATTCATCACACCTTTATTATGTGTCGCTGCTCGGTGAATATCGACTTGTGCAAGTACTGACGCACGTTCCATTCTTTGTGCTACTTCTTCACCGGTACGTTCACCTTTATTTAAATCTTGAATATCTATTTCACCTTGAACGCTCACGACAGATGCAGTGGCATGATTTGATAAGATACTCATTAAGACATCACGGTCTGGGAATTCATTTTTCAAATGCGCAGTTATTGCCTCTAAAATTGTATTAAGCATATTGGCGCCCATCGCATCTTTCGTGTCGACATATACTTTCAGTGATAATAAATAACTTTCAGGGAAAGTATCAATCTTAATACGACGATAACCACCCCCACGTTCAATAATAGATGGATATGCTTCTGCAGCAATCTGCTTAATTTGTGGTTCAATTGCTTGAATCGCTTGCGCTAAATCATCTGTGTCATGTACACCGTCAAAGACAATTTGACCAATCATTAAACGTTCGCTTTTAATTGTCTTGAATCCACCTGTATGATTTACAAGTTTAGCACCATAACTGGCTGCAGCTACTACAGACGGTTCTTCAACCATCATAGGTACTACGTATTCCTTATCATCAACAATAATCTTTGGTAACAAGCCTACTGGAAATGTACCTTGTCCAATCACATTCTCTATTAAACTGTTTGCCACTTCTTCATTAATCATAGGATGATTTAACAATACATCATAATTGTCATCTGTTAGCCATCCATAATCAACAAGTTGCTTTAATTTATCTTCACGAGTTAAATGTCGAAATGATTTGTCCAAACTTTTCATCTTCTATTCCCCTTTATCAATCATTAAAGCGATACCAAGGCCACCGCCAATACAAGCTGTGGCAATACCCGTTTGTTTGTGCTCTTGCTCAAGCGCATTAACTAATGTTGTTACTAGACGTGCACCACTTGCACCAATCGGATGTCCTAATGCAATGGCACCACCATAGATATTTAATTTCTCATCTGGAATATGTAGATTATCTTTAACTGGAATACTTTGTGCAGCAAAGGCTTCGGTCATTTCGACAATATCAACATCATCAATCTTGCTATCTGTTTTTTCGAGTAACTTTTCAACAGCATAGAATGGTGCGTAACCCATATATTGAGGATCACAACCAACTTCAGCATAATCACCTACGATACCTAAGATATCGAAGCCATGCGCTTTAGCATATGTTTCTTCCATTAAGATAAGTGCTGATGAACCGTCATTAATACTTGATGCATTACCACCAGTTACCGTACCATCTTCTTTAAAAATCGTCTTTAATGTCGCAAGTTTTTCAACACTGCTATTCGGACGTACGCCTTCGTCAGAAGTCATTTCTTCGCCTTCAGCATCAGTCATTCCAATAATTTCATTACTAAATTTACCGTCTTGTGTTGCTTTCGCTGCTTTCACTTGTGAGTTATTAGCAAATTCATCTTGCATTTCACGTGTGATATGATATTTTTCAGCGATATTCTCTGCTGTCACACCCATTGGTACATAATGGAACGCATCTGTTAAACCATCATTCATGAAACTTTCAACAGGTTCTTGTCCCTCTTTTAAAATTAATTGCGGTGCATTTGTCATACTTTCAACCCCACCGACTGCAACTACATCAGCTTCGCCTAATTGAATCAATTGTTTACCGAGAATAATGGCTTTAAGACCTGAACCACACACTTCATTAATGGTCATCGCAGGCGTCGTATCAGGTACACCGGATTTGATTGCAATTTGTCGTGCTGGATTTTGACCTACACCACTTTGTAATACATTACCAAAGATAACTTGTTGAATTATATTTGGATCAATATTTGCCGCTTCAATTGCGCCTTTTAATGCAGTTGTACCAAGTTCAACTGCTGAATAATCTCTTAGTTTCCCTTTATATCTGCCGATTGGCGTTCTTTTTGCACTTACAATAGCAATTTTTTTCATTCTATATCTCCTTGTATGTAGTTTATATATAATTGTAATTTAGTTATTTAATTTGGTAAAATAACTATTAATATGATTATTAATAATAGCCGATAGAAGGTCTCTAACACTCAATGTTATGTCCTGCATAATCACGTATTTTATTATTTTATAATATTAAATAACATGAGTTATTGCATTTAAACACTTTGAATGAAAACGCTTTCTATTAGTCAGCATTGTAACTGAAAATGTCCTAAATAGCTACTATTAATATGACTTATAAAATTCATTTACGAAAGGATGTTGTGCCCTTGACTATAGGTATCGATAAAATTAACTTTTACGTCCCTAAATACTATGTAGACATGGCAAAGCTTGCAGAAGCACGCCAAGTTGATCCAAATAAATTCTTAATAGGTATTGGTCAAACCCAAATGGCGGTTAGTCCCGTATCACAAGATATAGTATCTATGGGGGCTAATGCTGCTAAAGATATTATAACAGATGATGATAAAAAACATATTGGAATGGTCATTGTAGCAACTGAATCTGCGATAGATAATGCTAAAGCAGCTGCAGTTCAAATTCATAATTTACTAGGCATTCAACCATTTGCACGTTGTTTTGAAATGAAAGAAGCATGTTACGCAGCAACACCTGCCATTCAACTTGCGAAAGATTATCTTGAGAAACGCCCTGAAGAAAAAGTATTAGTCATCGCTAGCGATACTGCACGTTATGGTATTCAATCTGGTGGCGAACCAACCCAAGGCGCTGGTGCCGTTGCTATGGTTATTGCACATAATCCAGGTATCTTAGCATTAAATGATGATGCCGTTGCTTATACAGAAGATGTCTATGACTTCTGGAGACCAACAGGCCATAAATATCCTTTAGTAGCTGGTGCGTTATCTAAAGATGCATATATTAAATCATTCCAAGAAAGTTGGAACGAATATGCACGTCGTGAAGGCAAATCATTATCTGACTTTGCATCACTATGCTTCCATGTGCCATTTACTAAGATGGGTAAAAAAGCTTTAGACTCAATCATTAATGACGCTGATGAAACGACACAAGAACGTTTAATTTCTGGCTATGAAGATGCTGTATACTATAACCGTTATGTAGGAAACATTTATACTGGTTCTTTATATTTAAGTTTAATTTCTTTACTTGAAAATAGAGACCTACAAAGCGGACAAACAATCGGTTTATTTAGTTATGGTTCTGGTTCAGTTGGTGAGTTCTTTAGTGCTACATTAGTAGACAGCTATGAACAACACCTTGATAAAGAAGGTCATAAAGCATTATTAAATCATCGCCAAGAAGTATCAGTAGAAGAATACGAATCATATTTCAAACGCTTTGATGATTTAGCATTCGACCATGATACTGAAAAAACAGAAGACGATAAAGACATTTTCTATTTAGAAAGTATCGATGAGGACATTAGACAATATCATCGTCCTGAATAATACTTTTAAAATTTTAATTTGAAATAGACAAAGTGGTACAGAAATCAATTTAAATTTCTGTACCACTTTTTTATTATTATTTAAGGTTTCGTCGAATGTGATGGTCTATATAATGAATCCATATCCACTTGTTCAAGTTCGAGCAGTTTTATTTTATTGTTAATTGTACCACCATATCCTGTTAAACTACCGTCTTTACCGACAACGCGATGACATGGAATAATAATGGAGATTGGATTACTTCCCACAGCACCACCTACTGCTTGTGCAGACATTTTCGGCTTATTTAAACGTTTACCAACTTCTTTCGCAATGTCACCATATGTTTTTAAGTCTCCATACTCTATAGATTGTAAGATATCCCACACGTGTCGTTGGAATTCGGTTCCTTTAGGTTCAAGCTTGAAATCAATAGTAGGATTATTTCCTGAGAAATAGTTATCTAACCATTGCGTTACTTGCTCAAATACTGGTAAATCTGACTTAGTAGGATGACTTAATTCTGAACTATCATACTTATACAGTAAGTGTGTAACCGACTTGCCATCACTTATGATTTCCAAATTTTGTACGGGTGATTGATAAAGCATTGAATATGACATCGTATTCCCCCTTTTAATATGCATTATGAAGAAGTTTTATCCAAAAGTACAACGGGAAATATAAAGAATATAATGAATTACCTTGGGAGGGCTATATATGGCTGGTATTAATAAAGACGACGTGGATTTACACTTTAATACAAATAAATTTAATGATGATGATCACGCTAAGCAAATTTCATTTTTCTACAAAGCTTTATATCAAATCAATGACATTGTATTGGGTATCATCTTCTTAGTAGGCAGTTTCTTTTTCTTTAGCGACAGTACCATGGTCGCAGGAACGGTTCTATTTGTGATCGGTAGTTTACAAATGACAGCTAGACCTGTGATTTCATTTATCCATGATTTAAAACTATCTAAGTATTATAAACAAAAATATCGCGAATTATCGAAAGAAATTAACTCTAAATAATATTAAGCCAGATTAGGCAATAATCAATTGTCTTAGTCTGGCTTTAATTATTAGAACCATTTTTTCTTTTTGAAAAGCAATACAAGTGATAGTACTACAATAATAGAAATAGCTATAAAGACAAAATAACTATAATGCCAATTGAGTTCCGGCATATACGAGAAGTTCATTCCATACCATCCTGTTAAAAATGATAAAGGAAAGAATATGGATGAAATAATCGTTAAGACATTCATCACGCCATTTATTCTATTAGAACGATATGATTCATTGTTATCTTTAATATCATCGGTAATTTGTTCGCATGCGATCAGTGTATCTTTTTGTCTATCTAAACGACTATGAATATGCTGAATTAATATTTTTATATGATTAGCACTATCTTGAAAGTCATAGTTTTCAAAGTCTTCTAACATTTCTTCCATTGGTATTAACACACGTTTAAGCTTAATAATTTGTGATCGTATATCGTACACATCTTGCATCATCTTCTTGTTATTAACAGAATCGACATTTTTATTTTCAAAAGAAAAGACTGTATCTTCTACAGTATTTACATATTTGAAGTAACTACTTGTAATTTCATCAAGTAATTGTACAGCTAGTTCGTCAGCTGTAGCATATAGCGTGCCATTATGAATATCATGTTCCATCCTATGAATTTCATCTATCACATCTTCATGAATCGTTATCAGTTTATTCTTCTGCACTGTAATACTAATAGGCTTAGCACTAAAGTTTGCATCATCAATAGCATGTAAGACTAGATATTTTTCACTTTGATGATGATTAACATTAAATTTGGGACGTGAAATAGTATATACAGATTCTTTAATTCTATGACTTGTAATTTTAAATTGCTCAACAAGGATTTGGCGCTCACGTTCCGTAGGTTGTGTGAAATCATACCAAATGAGTTTTGATGTATTAGGTACTTGATTCACATCTTGTGTTTTTTGAAAATAATTCTCTTCATTCAAATAGCGTATGGTTAGTGACACAATCGTTTCACCTCATTTCTTTTAAATATGATTAATTATCATATTCCCTTAATCTTCATAGTCACACAATAATCCTGTCAGTAATTTCTTTTTTTTGAAAATTAACACGCAAAAAACTCCACCAAAGTTGTCATATTTATCGTCAACTTGATGGAGCCATTTAAACTAAAGCCATTACTTTAAATTAGTATGCTTAAAAATTATACAATTCATAGCCTTTGTCTTTTGCATATTCTATCGCTAAAATTTCAAGTACATTAATAAATGCTGGTTCATCTTTAACATTTACATATTGAAATTTTAATTTATAGTCTTCAGCAGTAATTGATTTGATATCTTCTTCGCTAACGCCTTTTTTCTGAGCTAAGGCTTTTTTGAATTTAGTAGTCCCTACACCAGATTTTAAATTATATTGACCCAATTTATTAAATAAGTCTTTTGTAATAGGTTGATAACCTGTAGAATAACCACCTGTTTGACCTACAAAAATAGGTTTTTTGTTATCAAAGATGACATATACGCCATATTTATCTTGAACTTTCTCACGGTCCTTTTTGCTAAATGATAAAGCATTGTCTTTATCATATTTAAATAATTTTTTTAATTGCTTTTTATTGTCTTCCTTAATTTGATCTAATTGTTTGCTACCTTTCATAACTTTCGTCCTCCCATATAGATAAATTCTATTGAAATATAAGATTCGATAGAATAATTCAATTTTCATACTATTAATTTTGCAATTTTTAAAATTAATTTCTATTTCAGTCAATTTATATTAATATTTATACCCTTTGATACTCCTTTAAAACTAAAAACGCTACATGCTAGTGCCCAATACTTATTGAAATAAACTCTAGTTTAATTTTTATACGTATTTTACATATTAAATGTAAATATAGGTTTATTTATGTATTTATTTATTTTATAATTATATATTATACATTTATGACTTTTTTCATATTGTATTCATGTTAGGGGAGAAGAATCTTGAATGATAAAGACTTGAGGGTAATCAAAACTAAAAAAGCGTTAACAGAGAATTTATATGCTTTACTTGAACAAGAAATGTTTTCATCCATTTCTGTAAATAAGATTTGCAAAAACGCTAATATTCATCGTACAACATTTTACAAACATTTCTATGATAAATACGAATTATTAACTTACCTTTTGCAATTAGCGCATGATGACTATTTTTCTACTGATATCAAAGAACGTTTAAATAATCCTTTTCAATCTTTATCTAATTCATTCAACAAAGAGGAAATTTCACGCATTGAGGTACAACAACATGGTGATAAAGAATTTGAAGATGTTCGTAACAACTATTTAATTAATATAATGCAAAATGATTTCAAAGATAATATGCACCGTATCGTTGTAGATAGTATGGTACCAAAGAGCTTAGTATTTTATGCATTCGGTTCTATCTTAAATGCATTTATTGAATGGAAGAAAAATGAAAATGTAGACATTAACCCTAAACAAATGGATCAAATATTTCATAAATTAATCAATGTCAGTGCTAGAGATTAAATTATTCGCTATCTCAGCAAAATCACTATATAATGGCACCAAGTAATTCAATTTTTTAAAAGGGGTAAATAAAATGACAGTATTACATCCATATTTGGCATTTGATAAAGCAAAAGACGCTCTAGCCTATTACGAAGAAGTCTTTGGTGCAACACATATCAACAGATTACAAGTCGGCGAGGACCAAGCAGAAAACTTTGGTTTAACTAAAGAACAAGCTGAAGAAGCTACAATGCATGCTGAATTTGAAGTATTAGGCGTTAAAATTTTATGTTCTGATTCTTTTGGACGCGTAGATCATATTAATAATGGTATTTCATTACTTATTGATTTCGATGTAAATGATAAAGAAGATTCTGACCGCGTGCAACGTTTCTTTGATCGTATTAAAGACCATGAGTCATTAAACATTGAAATGCCACTTGAAGAACAATTCTGGGGTGGCAAAATGGGCGTATTTACGGATAAATATGGTGTTCGTTGGATGCTCAACGGACAAGATTATTCAAAAATGTAAATAATGAATTAAAAAAAGAGGTTTGGGCTAATAATCATTGTCCAAACCTCTTCTTGTATATACTCAACCTTCTATTCAATAACAAGACTATTTTTTAAGATGATTGCGTATATCAGTATGAACCTTTTTTGTAGAATCCACTGCACAATGGCACTCAGATTTACAACTACCACAATCTCCACGTTTAGCCCGTTTGAAGAATTTAACAAGCGTAAAAAGCGTATAACCAATGATGGCTATCAATAAAATTGCATTAATTATTATATACATTGTAAGACTTCCTTATATAAAAAATTTACTTATTTGGTAAAAAATCAATGTTAAACTATATGCTGTCACAATTGGATAAATGAGTCCAAACAGCGTCCATTTCCATGATGCAGTCTCTTTACGAATAGTAGCCACCGTCGAAATACATGGTACATAAAGTAAAATAAAAATCATAAATGCATATGCTGAAAGTGGTGTGAACTGCTGTTGTATAACATTAACGAGGCCATGATCACTTGAAGAATAAAGAATTGACATCGTACTTATAATAACTTCTTTTGCTAAGAAACCTGGTATCAATGTTGCACCTGCTTGCCAACTACTAAAGCCTAATGGTGCAATAATTGGCGCAATTAACTCACCCAGAATATGCATAAAGCTATGATTGATGTTTACATTGACACCATGAGGTCCAATATAACTTAATGCCCAAATAATCACTGAACCACCAAATATAAATGTGCCTGCTTTTCTAACAAAGCCTTTCGCTTTTTCCCAAGTACTTCGCCATAACGTTCTGATTGAAGGAAAACGATATGTTGGTAATTCCACAATAAATACAGCATTTTCATTTTTTAAAATAAAACGATTTAAAATGGTACTCACAATAAGTGCTACGACAATACCTAATATATATAAACTCAATACGACGAGTGATTGAGATCTTTTAAAAAATATACCAACGAATAATGCGTATACTGGTAAACGCGCTGAGCATGACATGAAAGGTGAGATTAGAATTGTAATTAATCGCTCTTTTTCATTTTCAATACTACGTGCAGCCATAATGCTTGGCACATTACAACCAAATCCGATTATCATTGGAATGAATGATTTACCGCTTAATCCTATTGATTCCATTGTCTTATCCATTAAAACTGCAATTCGAGCCATATACCCCGAATCTTCCAAAAGTGAAATGAAAAAGAATAGCACTAAGATCTGTGGAACAAAAACTAGAACTGATCCGACGCCCGCTATAATGCCATCTGTTATTAAATCTTGAAGAAAAGGAAATATATGTAAATAATTCATTACTATTTTGACCCAATCAGTCAGTTGATTACTAAAAAATTGATCCATCTGATCGGATAGTGGTGTTCCTATCCAAGTGAATGTTGTTTGGAATATTAACCACATTATGCCTAAAAAGATAGGTATACCTAAATATTTATGCATTAATATTTTATCTACTTTTTCTGTTAAAAACTGTCTTTCTTCCTGTGGATATTCAATCACATCTTTTAACAACATATTAATATATTGATTTCTAGTTTCTTCTATGCGGTCATGTACACTTAATTCAGATAAATCACTCAACTGTTGTTTTAATGGTTTCAACTTCTCTAAAATATGTGCATCCAATTCTTGATAAATTTCAATATTATCTAATAGATATTGAATAGCAATAAATCGCAATCTTTCATTAGGATAATTGGCATGTTGTTTAATAATTACACATATTTGTTTGATTGTCTCCTCAATATCTTCGCCATAATTAATTTTAAACACTTGTCTTTCATCTAATTTTAGATATTGCAACTCATTCAACAAATCATGCGTCCCTTTAGCATTTCTTGCTATGATAGGAAAAATTGGAATTTTTAATTTCTTCATTAACTTCTCATAATTAACTTTAATGCCTCTTTTAGTAGCAACATCTATCATATTTAATCCAATAATCATAGGACTATTTAACTCTAATAATTGGATGGTAAGATGCAAGTTTCTTTTTAACTGGCTAGAATCAATAATATTAATCATTCCTGAAAATGGTGTCTTCATTAAATAATCCGTTACAACACTTTCATCTTTTGAAATAGGTGATAAATCATATAAACCAGGTAAATCTATTAATTCTCCTAAATTCTCTCTCAATTTACCGATTTTTTCTCTACTGTTACACCGCTCCAATTGCCTACATATTCGTATGACCCTGTTAATGCATTAAAGAGTGATGTTTTGCCAACATTAGGATTACCCAGAATACAAAAACTATTATCCATAAGATTTACCCCTCTAGTTCAATAAGACGTGCATCACGTTGACGAATACTAAGAAATTGTCCATTTATTTCGATAACACTTGGACCACTTAAGAGACATTTTTGTTTAATTTTAATATGACTTCCTTTAGTTAAACCCAATGCTTTTAAACGATATAACATACTTTTATTAGTTATATTTATTTCTTTGATTTTATAATTTCTATTTTTAACGCCAGTTGTTAAATTTTGCATAAACTCACGCTTTCTACATTCATTTGATAATCATTATCATCAAAGTCATCTTATACCTCCCTTATCTTTTAAACAATATCTATTTGATTGAAAATTTGTCGATTTAATGAAAATAATTCTCAATATCATCATTTTAGTCAATTAAAATAAAAAAGCCATACAAGGCATGCATATTTTGCAACATGCTTTGCCTTGTATGGCTCGTGATCAAAAATTTAATTTAAAATTTTAGAACATTTCTGAAACTACTTTTTGTTCTAAGAAGTTTAATAAGTAATCAGGGCTACCTGTTTTAGCATCTGTACCTGACATTTTGAAACCACCGAATGGATGGTAGCCAACTACGGCTGCTGTACAACCACGGTTAAGATATAAGTTACCTACATCAAATTCATTTACTGCTTTAATCCAGTTTTCACGATTATTTGTGATTACTGCACCTGTTAAACCGTAATCTGTATCGTTAGCAATTTCAATTGCTTCTTCAAAGTTATCAAATTTAGTGAAACCTACGACTGGACCGAAGATTTCTTCACGCATTACTTGGTCAGATGATTTCAATCCTGAAATGATTGTTGGTTTAATGAAGTATCCAGTTGAATCGTCAGCATCACCGCCGATTTCAATTTTACCTTCTTTACCACCAATTTCGATATATTTTTTAATTTTATCGAATTGTTTTTTATTAATAACAGGACCCATAAATGTATTATCTACAGTGTTACCAACTGTTAATTCTTTTGTAAGTTCAATTGCTTTTTCTAACACTTCGTCATACACAGAACTATGAACAATCGCACGTGAACATGCTGAACATTTTTGTCCAGAGAAACCGAATGCTGACGTTACGATTGATTCTGCAGCTAAGTCTGTATCAATATTTTCATCTACGACAATCGCATCTTTACCGCCCATCTCAGCGATAACACGTTTTAAGAAAGTTTGGCCTTCTTGAACGACAGCACTGCGTTCATAAATACGTGTACCAGTTGCACGAGAACCAGTGAAAGTCACAAAGTGTGTATGCACAGAATCTACTAAGTAATCACCTATTTCTTTAGGATCACCAGGTACGAAGTTTACAACACCTTTAGGAAGACCTGCTTCTTCTAAAATTTCGATTAATTTATAAGCAGTTAATACTGTGTCTTCCGCTGGTTTTAATAATACTGTGTTACCTGCTACTACAGGAGCTAGCGTTGTTCCTGCCATAATTGCGAATGGGAAGTTCCAAGGTGGAATTGTAACACCTGTACCAATTGATTTGTAGAAGTATTTATTATGTTCACCTTCACGATCTAATACTGGTTTACCATCAGCTAAATCCATCATTGAACGTGCATAATATTCGATAAAGTCGATACCTTCTGCAGCATCACCAACTGCTTCATCCCAAGGTTTACCTGCTTCGTAAACCATTACTGCTGAGATTTCTTCTTTACGACGACGAATAATCGCAGCGACACGTAATAATAACTCCGCACGGTCTCTGTGTGACCACTTGCTCCATGCTTTGTATGCTTTATTTGAAGATTCAAAGGCTTTATCCACATCTTCTTTTGTTGCTTTAGAAACTTTAGCAATTAATTCAGATGTATTCGCCGGATTAATTGAATCGAATGTATCATCTTTAGTGATATGTTCTCCGTCAATCACGATTGGAAGTGTTTGACCTAATTCGCTTTTAACTTGTTCAAGCGTTTTTTGAAATCTTTCTACATTTTCTTGTACTGAAAAATCAATCCCAGGTTCATTCTTGAAAGGTACTACCATTCTTAATTACCCCCTATGTATTTGTGAGAATTATAAAATCAGTAAAACATTGACTTACTTAGAATGATAATTTGTATCATTAATTTTATTCTACTATGCTTCGGGTTGTTTTTGCAATCGCTTACATCTATATTATCTGAAAAGTTTTACTTTTTAATTTAACTGTATATTCAATCTAAATACGTCGTTAGCATTTTATATATTGATAAGCCTTAAATTGATTCAATAATTTTAAATACATTATTTACTCGATAAACACAAATAAACCTTTAAGTGTTTGCCTAAATCTTCATTGGCAAATGCTTAAAGGTTGGTCGTAAAATGATTAAATTTAATAATTAGGTGCATCATCTTCATTTATTTCTCTAATCACTTTGGCTGGTACACCTGCAACTAAGCTATTAGGTGGTACATCTTTAGTGACGACTGACCCTGCTGCGATAACAGAACCATCACCAATGGTTACACCAGGCGTCACTACTACATTGCCACCAAACCAAATATTACTGCCAATCGTAATAGGCTGTGCTAGTTCTAAACCTTGATTGCGTTCTTTATACGTAAGCGGATGATGTGCTGTATAGAAACCACATGATGGTCCAATAAAAACATCATCACCAATCGTAATACCTCCACCGTCCATAAAGTAGCAATTACTATTTACAAAGACATTCTTTCCTAGTTTAACATTCCATCCATAATCGGTATCAAACGGACTATTAATGGCTATATTTTCTAATTCATACCCAAATAATTCAGTTAATATTTCGGTACGTTTCTCTGCTTCGCTAGGTCTCGTTTGGTTAAAATCAAAGCATAAATCTTTAGCACGAACGCGATCTTGGCTTAATTCGTCATCGAAATTGGCGTCATACCAGACATTGGCTAACATTTTATCTTTTTCAGTCATCACTATCCCTCATTTCTATATACTATATAACTTAATTTTAAATAAAGTTAATTTTATTCGCACGAAAAAAGGTCATTCATAAATAGGCTATATATTAAAATATGCCCCCTACATAACCGACTGTCTTCGTAGGGAGCATACTATATAATCCTATTCAATTCGGTTCATTGCTACTTAATGGCAATACTTACGTTGTAATGTAGTCGCCACCATTTACATGAATAATTTGTCCTGTAATATAAGAACTATCGGCATTTGTAGCTAAAAAGACATAGGCAGGTGCAAGTTCAGCTGGTTGACCTCGTCTACCCATAGGCGTATCTCCGCCTTGGTTTTCAACTTTCTCTTCATCAAATGTGGCTGGAATGAGTGGTGTATAAATCGGACCCGGCGCTACGCCATTGACACGAATATTTTTCTCCATTAACGTTGTAGCTAATGAACGTGTAAATGATACGATGGCACCTTTCGTTGATGAATAATCGATTAAGTGTCCTGAACCACGGTAAGCTGTAACACTTGTTGTGTTGATGATTGCATCATTTTCATGTAAATATGGAACAGCCGCTTGTGACAAGAAGAACATACCAAAGATATTCGTTTCAAATGTTTCTTTAAACTGTGCTGGTGTAATGTCCATAAAACTATCCTGTGGAAATTGCACTGCACCATTATTTACTAGAATATTTAATCCACCAAAATCATTCACCACGTTTTCAACTAATTGTTTAGATTGCTCGGCATCTTTTAAATCATGTGCATAGGCTTTAGCTTCTACGCCAATGTCTTTTAAGCGATTGACAGTATCTTCAGCGTCTTCATGTTCATTATAATAACCAATAGCAACATTTGCGCCTTCTTTCGCAAATAAAATCGCAACTGAGCGGCCAATGCCAGAATCGCCTCCAGTTATTAAAGCTACTTTCCCTTTTAATTTACCTGCCGCTTTATATTCATCCAACTCTGATACAGGTTTAGGGTTCATATCCTTTTCTGTACCTGGTTGATGCGCTTGAGTATAACCTTTAATTTGTTTGTGAAATTCTAATAAATTCATTCATACTCACTCCTCTATTGTTTACTTAACCGTTCCCATTAAAGTTCATTTTGAAACAAATCATTCAGTTATTATTTGTAATTGACACATTTAAGTCTGCACTATTCAAAGTTATAAGCAATCGTTTTGATTCCATTTTTTTATACTTTTTTAATCAACATCTATTTACAACTTTAGAACCATTGAATGTCGGTACTCTAGACGCATGATATTTCACTATAAACACTTTATAATTGAATTAAATTCCCAATATTTATAGCCCAAACGACATTCGCGAGAAAACATAGATAAAGGAGTGCAATTTTAAATGAGAGGTATTATAAAAGGTATTATCACTTTACTCATTATTCTTGGCATCGTTAAAACTGTCCAAGATCACGATATTATAAATGAAGCAAACAACTACTATAATCAAGCCAAAAGCGGTGAGCTTGTTCAAACGATAAGTAATCATGAATTTAATAATTTTAAAGATTTGAATTTAGAGCACTTCAAACCTTCAGACTTTTTTTAATTAAGTCATTCACATTCTTTTATATCAAAAGTTTATAAATTTGATAGTTATTAAGTATCTAGAAAACAATAGGAACAAGACAGCATTCATCTCGAATTCGTTGTCTTGTTCCTTTTTTAATTTCACTTATTTGTGTTTATACGTACCTCTTTTCAAAATAAAAACATAATCATTGACTCCAATACCCTAAGGGGGTATATTGATAATGAAATGTATCGGAGGTGTAATGATGAGTGAGCGACGTAAAACAACTTTAGACATTACTGGTATGACTTGTGCGGCTTGTTCTAATCGTATTGAGAAACGATTAAATAAGATGGACGATGTAACGGCTCAAGTCAATTTAACGACTGAAAAAGCAAATATTGAATATGATGCTAATGAGCATTCCGTAAGTGACTTCGTCAATACAGTTCAAAAATTAGGCTACGACGTCGCAACGGATAAAACTGAACTAGACATTACTGGCATGACTTGTGCAGCTTGTTCTAATCGTATTGAAAAAGTGCTTAATAAAACGGCTGGCGTCAAACAAGCTTCAGTTAACTTAACTACTGAACAAGCATCTATCGACTATTATCCTAGTCAAACCAATATTGATACGCTCATCGAACGTATTAGAAAGTTAGGTTACGATGCCCAACCAAAACAAACTGAAGCTGAACAAGCCTCACGTAAAGAATTAGAATTAAAACACAAACGAAATAAATTAATTGTTTCTGCTATATTAGCATTACCATTGCTTATGACCATGTTTGTTCATCTTTTTAATATGCACTTACCAGACATATTGATGAATCCGTGGTTTCAATTTGTACTTGCCACACCTATCCAATTTATCATTGGTTGGCAATTCTATGTAGGTGCCTATAAGAATTTACGTAATGGTGGTGCCAATATGGACGTCCTCGTTGCTTTAGGTACGAGTGCAGCGTATTTCTATAGTATTTATGAAATGGTTAAATGGCTTATGGGTACTACTCATATGCCACATCTTTATTTTGAAACAAGTGCTGTATTAATTACGTTAATTCTTTTCGGAAAATATTTAGAAGCACGTGCAAAATCACAAACTACCAATGCACTAAGTGAATTGCTCAATTTACAAGCTAAAGAAGCACGTATTATAGCTGAAGATGGTAGCCAACAGATGATTCCATTAAATCAAGTTAACGTTGGTGATACTTTATTAGTTAAACCAGGCGAAAAAATTCCCGTTGACGGTCAAATTATTAAAGGCGAAACTGCAGTAGATGAATCTATGTTAACAGGTGAATCAATGCCAGTTGATAAACAAATGGACGATAATGTTATTGGTTCAACGATGAATACAAATGGTGCCATCACTGTCAAAGCTACAAAAGTAGGGAAAGACACTGCTCTATCAAATATTATTAAAGTGGTAGAAGAAGCACAAAGCTCTAAAGCACCTATTCAACGTTTAGCAGATATAATCTCAGGCTATTTTGTACCCATTGTCATTGGCATCGCATTGTTAACGTTCCTCATATGGATTATATTCGTACATCCTGGACAATTTGAAGATGCGTTGATTGCTTCTATTTCTGTACTTGTCATCGCTTGCCCATGTGCGCTTGGTCTTGCTACACCAACGTCTATAATGGTAGGTACAGGACGCGCTGCTGAACATGGTATTTTATTTAAAGGTGGCGAATATGTGGAACGTACACATCAAGTTGACACTGTTGTATTTGATAAAACAGGTACGTTAACACATGGCAAACCTGAGGTAACTTATTTTCAAGGAGAAAAAGACATGCTAGCCTTCGTCGCGTCTGCTGAAAATAACTCAGAGCATCCTTTAGCAATGGCAATCGTCAATTATGCTAAAGATCAAGGCGTTGATTTCGTAGATGTAACGAACTATCAAACGATGCCTGGTCATGGCATTCAAGCAACAATTCATCACCAAACATTGTTAGTTGGTAATCAACAATTAATGCTTAATAATGATATACCTATCGATAACATTCAATCGCAAAAAGAGCATATGGAAAGCAATGGCCATACAGTAATGTTAATTGCTTATAATGGCCAATTAAAAGGTATGGTAGCTGTAGCAGATACTGTTAAAGCGTCTGCGAGAGAAGCCATCCAAACGTTAGGACATATGAATATTCGTACCGTGATGTTAACGGGTGATAATCAACGCACCGCTCAAGCGATTGCTCAAGAAGTCGGCATTGATCAAGTCATTGCTAACGTCTTACCTGAAGACAAAGCACAACATATTGCACACTTGCAAGAAAATGGTCATAAAGTTGCCATGGTTGGCGATGGTATCAATGATGCACCTGCACTAGTCAAAGCAGATATCGGCATCGCTATGGGTACTGGTACAGAAGTCGCTATTGAAGCAGCTGATATTACCATTCTTGGTGGCGATATCAATTTAATTCCAAAAGCAATCCATGCAAGTAATAAAACGATTCGCAACATTAAGCAGAATTTATTCTGGGCATTCGGTTATAATGTTGCAGGCATTCCGATTGCAGCAATGGGCTTATTAGCACCGTGGATCGCAGGTGCTGCGATGGCTTTAAGTTCCGTCAGCGTAGTAAGTAATGCGTTACGTTTAAAACGCATGAAATTGTAGAATTTAGTTTAATAATTTTAAAAAAAGAGTAGAATATGGGTATATAACTAATGAGGTACTTCGGAGGTGACAATGATGATTAATGAAGTAATTAACGTAGAAGGTATGAGCTGCGATCATTGCAGAAATGCTGTTGAATCAGCATTAGCTAAATTAAATGGCGTAACTTCAGCAGAAGTAGATTTAGATAAAAAACAAGTTAGAGTTGATTATGATGAAAATAGAGTTTCTTTAGAACAAATGAAAGAAGCCATTGAAGATCAAGGCTACGATGTAAAATAAGGTCTGGACTAATGAGGTTTGGATTTGGACGAAACCGAAAAGTGAGCAAAACTGCTTTTCAAGTTTTGACGAACTTTGAGTGCTTTCGACAAAAATCCTGCATTAGGTAAGCCGTCAATAAGGTCTGAACTAATGCGGTTTGGATTTGGGCGAAACCGAAAAGTGAGCAAAACTGCTTTTCAAGTTTTGACGAACTTTGAGTGCTTTCGACAAAAATCCTGCATTAGGTAAGCCGTCAATAAGGTCTGGACTAATGCGGTTTGGATTTGGACGAAAATGAATGGAGTGGAAGTAGGATGATGAATTCTATATGAGTTCAGTCCCACTTCCACTCTATTTTTTAATTTACTCTTAATTGAGTCGTTCCAGTCTCAAGCACTTCAATCGTTGCATCTAAAGCATCGACAATTAAATTTTTCACAGCTGCATCAGTATAAAAAGCAATATGTGGCGTTAACCATATATCCTCACGTGCAATTAACTCATCTAATAAATCATCATTTAATGCTTTGCCTCTGTAATCTCCTGGGAATAATCCTCGTTCATATTCATACGTATCGAGTGCTGCGCCTTTGATATGTCCATTATCAATGGCTGCGAGTAACGCTTTTGTATCAACAATAGATCCTCTCGCTGCGTTGACAAATACTGCATCCTTTTTAAATTGTGCAAACATCGTTTCATCAAATAAATGTGGATTATATTTTGTAGCTGGAATATGTACTGAAACAATATCCGCTTCAGCTAATGCTTCAGTAATGGTATCTTTATAGTCCACGTATTTTGCTACATTTTCATTAGGAAAAGGATCATAGGCTACTACTTTACTATCATAACCTTTAGCAAATATCTTAGCCGTTATAGAACCAATGCGTCCTGTGCCAATCACAACAACGGTTAAATCACTAATCGAACGTGAAAGAATTGACGGTTCCCATCGAAAATCATAGTCATGGAGTTTACGTTGAATATCATTTTGATTTCTTACAATATTAATGGCTTGTGTAACTGCAAACTCTGCAATTGAACTTGGTGAATATGACGGAACATTAGATATGATGATGTCATATTTCGTAGCAAGGTCTAAATCATACGTATCAAACCCCGCACTGCGTTGGGCAATTTGTTTAATCCCAAAGCGTTGTAACGTCGCAAATACCTCTTCTGAAATTGGATGTTGTTGCGATAAAGATAAACCATCAAATCCTTGTACACTGTCAACATTATCTTCTGTTAAGATGTCTTTATTTAATTCTACTTCTACATGATGTGTCTCCGCCCATTCTTCAATATATGGAATATCTTCATCTCTTACACTCATAATTTTGATTTTAGTCATAACTTATCATCCTTTCTCATGTTGCCTTTTTATTGCTCATTATATAAATATGATAGTGAGGCTAATCGTTTAGCCGCTTCTGCCAATTGTTCATCATCTAATGCGAGCGAAATGCGTACATAATGACGGCCATTTTCACCGAATGGTATACCTGGTGCAACTAATATCGATTGTTCTTTTAATAAGTATTGTTCAAATTGCTCGCTATCATAACCTGGTGGCGTTTGGAGCCATGAGTAAATACCACCTTTAGAATGCACAAATGGTAGCTTGGCTTCGCTTAAACGTTGTTCAAACGTATCTCGTCTACGTTTAAAAGTAACGTTCTGCTGCTCTAAGAAGTCATCATAATGGTTTAAGGCGTATGTGGCAGCATCTTGTAAAGCACCAAACATACCTGCGTTCGTATGTGTTTGATACTTTTTCAAAGCTTGAATCATCTCTTTGTTGCCTACCGCAAATCCCACGCGAAATCCTGACATATTATAACCTTTAGATAATGAAAAGATTTCAATCGCGACGTCTTTGCCATGTTCAGAAGCTAAAATACTTGGATTTTTGGCATCAAAGCCAAAGGCACTATATGCAAAGTCATGTACAATTTTGGTCTTAGTATTCCTAAATTTCTCAATTGCCTCATCAAATACTGCTTGTGTTGCAGTTGAACCGGTTGGATTATTAGGGTAAGTTAAATAAACTAATGCTGTATTTTCAAGTATATCTTGATCTAATTGATTCCACTCAGGTAAATAATCCGGAGGCGCTAAGTTAAGTGGTATTGGATGTGCATCTGCCAACATGACCCCAGCTAGATAGTCTGTATAACCAGGATCAGGTAATAATACATTCTCTCCTGGATTGACAACGCATGTCGGTAATGCGACTAAGCCATTCTTAGTTCCATAGAGGATACATACTTCTTCATCTTTATCTAACGTCACACCATATTGACGTTGATAAAAATTGACAATGGCTTCTTTAAAGGATTCTTTTCCATGGAACGCACCATATTTCTGATTCTCTGGAATACGGATCGCTTCTGCAAAATGATCAACAATACCTTTAGGTGTTTCGCCATCAGGTATACCTACTGCCATATTAATAAGTGGTAATGGACCGTGCTCGACTTTACGTCCCATTGTTTTACCAAAATAACTATCTGGAATCGCTTCTAATCGTTTTGAAATTGACATGCTTTACCTCCTTAAAATTTAAAAAAGCTATACACCACTTTCTCATAAAAGTGACATATAGCTTAGCTATGTATATGACACTTATCTTTGAGGTACAACCTCTTTGGAATTAGCACAGTGCTTTTATCTTTTAAGTCTGTTGCTGAAGTTTCATCGGGCCAAATCCCTTCACTTCTCTAGATAAGTCTATCGAATTAATATTCATTGTATCAGTTCGACAATTATTGTCAATATTTAAAATTTTCTGATATATGTATAATCGTAGAGATTACACCCTACGATTAATATCTTCTAGCATTGCTTCTGCAGTAATCTTGGCACTTGTTAAGACAATCGGAACGCCTGCCCCTGGGTGTGTGCTTGCCCCTGCAAAATATAAATCTTTATATTCTTTTGAAACATTTGCTGGTCGATAATAATTACTTTGTGACAGTGTTGGCATTAAACCAAAGGCAGTACCAAATTTCGCATTATAGCGGCTTTCAAAGTCTAGCGGTGTAAAGATTGTCTCTGATACAACATCTTTTCTCACATCTTTGAGTGCCTCAATAGTCTCAATCTTGCTATATACAATGTCTTTAGCTTGTTCAATCGTTGCTGGATTCGTCCAATCAATGTCGCCCGTTTTCAATTCAGGTACTGGCATAAGCACGTACATCCCTACCTGTCCTTTAGGTGCTAATGCTTCATCTTCTACCGCAGGGAAATAAAGATATAATGAAGGATCATGTGGCATTTTACCACCAAAAATATCATCTATATTACCTCTAAAGTCTTCAGCAAAGACGACATTATGTACATGTACTTTATCACGTAATTCTCTATCAATGCCTGCATAAATTAAGAATGCAGAACATGAATAATCCATATTATCTACCTTTTCAGGAGGATATTGTTTTAAAGGTGAGTGAGCTGGCATTAGATGTTGTGCCACATATGGAAAATCAGCTGTACATAATACTTTATCAAAGCGGTGAATATTATCATTAACACGCAATCCATCAGCACGTTTGAATTTAGGATCGATGATAATTTCTTGAACATCTGCATTTAACTGCACTTTAACACCTAAATCTTGACCCAGTTTAAGTAAACCTTGCGCAAATCCATACATACCGCCTTTAATATAATGAACACCATGTACCATCTCAATCATTGGAATAATTGAGTAAATGGATGGACCTTGCTTAGGATCAATACCGATATACAACGTTTGGAATGCAAGCAGTTTACGAATCTTTTCATTTTCAATGTAATTATCAATCAGCTGATTCGCTTTATTAAATGTCTTTAATTTTAGCCCTCGATATAAAGTAAGCGGATTATAGAATTCACTTGGTTTACGAAATGTGCGTTCTAAAAAATACTTACGTGCGACTTCATATCGTTTATACACATCCGTTAAGAATTGCATAAATCCTTGTGTCGAACCTGGCTCAATTGCTTCTAACGTTTGACTTAATTGTGCCAAGTCAGTCGATACACTTACTTTATCTTTATCTGAGAAATAAATATCAAAGATATGTGTGAGCGGTCTCATATCAATATAATCTTCGTAATGCTTACCACTTTCTTCAAACACTGCTTTATACACATCTGGTACCATAGCAATGGTTGGACCCATATCAAAGGTGAATCCATCCTTTTTAAATTGACTCATACGTCCGCCAACTTGTTCATTTTTTTTGAAGATTGTTACTTGATGACCTTGAGAAGCTAACCTTGCAGCCGCTGCTAAACCAGTCACACCTGCACCCACTACAGCTATTTCCATATATGACCCACCTATGATTTATATTTTTTCTTTAATTTGCGGTTGATTTTATGTTTCTTCCATTTTGAGACATATACACGCTCGTTTAGTGTATAATTCGCTTTTCGCACTTCTGTCAAAATGCCTCGATATACTTGAGCTGCTAATTCAATAATCATGCGTGATTCTTCATTATAGACATACAAATGGTTAAGTACCTCATCATAATCATTGTCAGCTAACGTAGCATAGTATTCCCATATTTTAATATAATTATCAGAAGGCTTATCTCTTTGAACTTCTTCTTCAATCGATACATCGAACTCATTTAAACGTTCAATACTAAAGTAAATACGTCCATTATGATAATCTTCACCGACATCTCTTAAAATATTTGTTAATTGCAGTGCTTCACCGAGTTGTTTACCATAGTCATAAGCTTCATCTGTAGGCGGCGTAGATAAAATAGGTATTAGTAATACACCCACTGTACCAGCAACACCATAACAGTAATCTAATAACCCACGATCTGTCTCAAACATTTCGAAATGTTGATCCGCTTCGACCGTATCAATCAAGTCGTAGAGGGCCTGATAATTCATTTGAAAATGTGTAGCAGTATCGGCAAACGCCGTCATTATACGTTCATCACTTTCAAATGTAGTAGGCAAATGGGTTTGTTGTTCTATTGACTGAACATCTCTACGAATTTTATGTAAATAGTCCACATCTTGATGAATATCGATACTGTCATCAACAATGCGACATACGGCATAAATCGCCCATACAGCTTGTCGTTGTTGCTCTGGTAGCATATCAAAGGCATATGAAAAACTTTTCGAATATTCTTTCATAATTTGATGACAATATTGATAACTTTCTTCTAATGTTCTCATGGAGAACCCCCTGTTAAACGTTAATTAATAGTATATATTCGTCCCTTCCATTTTACCTGTTTTGTAAGATGAATGTGACGAAATGAATTGATAAATATTAAAATAAATACTATAAACAAAATTGGATTAACTGTTAAATACATCAGTGAAAATCGGCCAACCCGTCGATGTAATTTTATAAATTGTAATGTGTATAATCCATATGATACACATAATCGTCTCGTTGACAATGATTTCACTTTTAAACTCGTGATGATTGCAATGGTTGAAGTGACAATACCTAACATCCATATAATAATAAGCATCATAATACGACTTTGCGTTTCAGTAGCTCCTACCGCTAAATGCTTAGTCCAGCCTTCAATGAAAGATTTTGGTCCTTCTTCATACATTCTAAAGCCTACATAACCTTGACCTTCATATCTTGTGACTGGCAATTGATGTTGATGAAACGCTTGTCCTAGGGCAAAACCTTCAATAATATGTGCTTGAGCATTAAGATGCCCTTGCGTGATAGTATAATCGGTTTGGTTCATAACAGTAACCGGACCAAACGCTAATGTTTGTGACGCTTTACACGCGACCGATGAAAATGTATTCATCCCTACAATGGTCATTAAATTAAATAAAGCTGACATTTGTTCATATGGTTTATGTACAATGTGATATGGTTGAACACTAAGTAACCCTCGATATTGTTGTTCAGCATAGGTTTGTATGATTGCTTCAAGTGCATAGTGACTTAATAATTCTACATCCGCATCCATAAATATCAATATGTCTGAAGTAGTGTACTTTACACCTTGATAACAGGCATACGATTTGCCATACCATTTCTCACCTTTTTTATTAGAAGGTACACGGTATACTTGAGCACCAAATTGTTGTGCAATTTTTGCAGTTTCATCTTGTGAATCATCATCCATAACGATGACTTCTGCTTGTACTGTTTGCTTAGTTAAGCTTTGTAACAATCTATGTATCCGCTGTGCCTCATCTCGAGCAGGAATAATCACACTAACGGCCTGTGATTTACTTTTTATTTTATCCTTTTGAAAATGTAACAAATGACGTCTATTATACATCAAATAGCCACTTAAACATGAAACGCCTATCGCACCATGTAGCAGTGCTTCTAATTTTCTCATAAGCGACTCACCCCTAGACCACTAATCCTTATTATTATTTTGTTCAAGACTATTTATTTTATCTGCTACTTGTTGACCACTGAGCGTTACCATTGGCATGCCACCTCCAGGATTTACAGACCCACCAACAAAAAATAAATTTTTGAAATACTGACTTTGTTTTGGAAATTTGAAGCCTTTATTCTTCTTTCTATCAGCTACAACACCGTATATTGCACCTTTATTCGAACTATACTCATTTTCAATATCATGTGGCGTCCAGACATCTTCATAAACGATATGATGGCGCAAATCACTAAGGCCCATATATTCCAACTTATTTAAGACACGTTCGCGAAATTCTTTATATTGCATTTCTGTAAATGGTTGCTCCTGAATATATGGAATATGTGGTAATATTTTCAAATTCTCATGCCCGGATGGTGCTTGCGTTTTATCCGTTTTATTCGTATTCACTAAATAAATAGTTGGATCTTGAGGTAATATTTTATCATGAAAGACTTCATGGTAATTTCGCTTAGAATCACTAGAGAAGAAGAAATTATGATGCGCAAGTTGAGGATACGCTTTATCAACACCTAAGTGCATGACATAACCTGAACTAGCCGGTTCGTACTTTTTCTCTAATTGTGCTAATTTTTTCTCGGAAAAATGGAGCAAGTCTCGATACGTAGGTATCACTTCTCTATTTGAAACAATATAGTCCGCTTCAACATGAGCGCCATCATTTAATCTCACACCTATAACTTGATTGAAATACGTATCAATGCTTTTAACATCAGTATTAAAATGTATCTCAACACCCTCTTCTCGTGCTAAACGTTCTAATGCTTCTGCAAGTAAATGAATACCACCTTTAACGTACCATAATCCTTGTTCATGTTGCATATGAATTAACATTGTTAATACGGCCGGTGCATCATAAGAAGATGAGCCTACATATTTGATAAAATAACCTAACATATCTCGTAACGTTTGTTTTTTGACGTAACGATTAATCGCTTGTTGCATAGTTGAAAAGTAATCTACACCTTTTAGTGAACGAAATGGACCTTGATATTTAATAACCTCAGATACTGTATCAAGTCCTAGCGCAAAATAGCCTTTTTCAGTGAAACGATGAATATGCGCTGCATAATCTAAAAATTGTTGTATTTGATTGATATCCTCTTCCATTAAATTAGTGTTGTTCGAAAGCATTTGACCTAAATCTTCATATAAGTCTATGACTTCACCGTTTGTAAAAAAACTACGCCATTGCAATGGCAAACGTTCAATTGATACATAATCTGACATGTTTTTATTGCTGTAATGGAATAATTTTTCAAAAATGTAAGGCATCGTGAGTATAGAGGGACCTAAATCAAAACCGAATCCACATTCTTCAAGGCGATTGACCTTTCCACCAATATGACTATTTTTCTCATACAGTTTAACGTTATAACCACTTTGTGCTAGACGAATAGCAGCTGAAATACCACCTAATCCGCCACCAATAACAACGATATTTTTATTAGTCAGAGTGCTCGCCTCGTTTCTTTCTTAACATATAATACTTTTCTAATCTCGGACGATTATAGCGTTGTGCTATTATGATTGGTCCATTAGATAAAACGACATAACATAAATTAATAACTTTAATATAGCGTGGTGCCTTAATAAAGACACCGATTGGTAACATTGAAACCCAATGCATACATCCTGCACGTCGCATTTCTACAATCATATGATGTATATCTTTCATTTTAAATGAAGTTAAGTGCTTTTTATTATAAATATTAGGATTCAAACGACTACCTTCAGGAATATATTTTTTCCATTTATTAATATGACATATCTTATTCCATATGGTCCCGTTCTTTTCCCAAGCATACGTTTTAAATAGAAAGTGATATTCACTAAATAACGTGGCTGGAATTTTATTGAAAAAATGGGCTAAAGTTAATTGTGTCAAAGACCAAAATAGGCTATGAAATAAACTTAACTTTAATATTTTATTAACCATATAACGACAGCACTTCCATAATAATAGTATTTCATATTTCCCTAATAAGTACTTTCGCAAACGTGATATAAAGCTTTTTACAACAAAAAAAGAGGCCGACAAATGTCGACCTCTCCTCTCGATAACTCGATGTACTATCCAGTTATCTTAGTAAATCCTACCACCAACCGTGGCTAGCACGGAATGCAATTGCTGCATCTAATGAACCGTAACGGCTGTTAGCGTAGTTAATCATACCTTTAGTTTGTTGAGCTACTGAACCAGTACCCCATGATTCCATAGTTTGACCTAAACCTCTGTAACCAGCTGGGTTAACTGCGTTAGGGTTACCGCCTGATTCTGGCATTACGATTGCGTTCCAAGCAGCTTCAGTACCACCATTAGCTAAGAACTGTTGATAAGTTGAACCACCAGTTGAAGCTGATGATGAAGCACTTGAGTATGATGTAGTTTGTGGAGCTGAGTATGAGCTAGTGTTAGAAGTATTGCTTGTTGGAGCAGATACTGCTTTCACGTTAGTGTTGCTAGCTTGTTGGTTTGAACTTACTGATTGGCTTGAAGCTTCGTTGTTGTAAGAAGCTGAGTAGTCAGTAGTTTGAGCTGATTGTGAAGCTTGAGTAGTTTGTGTAGTTGAAGCTGTGTCAGCTGCACCGTTTGCACTAGTGTAGTTCCAAGACCAGTTTTGACCATCTGAAGTGAAAGTATATTTGAAACCATCTTTAACGAATGTGATGTTGTATGCACCAGCTTGTACTGGGTGAGCATTTAATTCTGATGGGTTGTTTTGAGCTAAGTTAGCTAATTGATCATAGCTTGTGTTTGATTCAGATGCGTGTGCACTGTTATCTGTAGTTAATGCATAACCTGTTACTCCTAATGCTACTGCTAATGACGATGCGATTACTGTCTTTTTCATAATAAATAATTCCTCCAAAATGTGATTTTATATTTTCGTAAATTAAATTCTTGAGTTATTGTGTTTTGTTCTGTGTTTAACTTTTGACAATAAGTACTATATCATAAAAAAACCAGAATAGTATTACGCTTATCTTACAAAAAATTACAATAGATACCCATATTTGTAACATTGAAACATTACTGTCGTCTCTTGTAACAATCATTTTGTGGGTTGAATGTTTAATTTTTCATTATGGTATAAGGTTTTACATTACTTTTTTAAGAAATTTACAATCGTTTTACACTAATCGTAATATTACAAATTGCCATTTCGTTACAATACTGTAATATTTCTAACTTTTTAGAACCATTGATTTTCTTTATATAAAATAAGAAAAACCAAGAAATTTATTTATAAAATAACTTCTTGGTTTTCATTTCAATTATTTTTTTCGATGCAATTTTAGCACGTCAACTAAAAAATGCTTTTAATGAATGATAGCGATTTTCTATTTTCTTCTATATTAATAGTCTTTAACGCCCCATAATACTTGTTCACATTTACGGATAATGTATTTTAGTATTTCAATACGAGAAGTTTTCTTATGATCTGCTGGCACGACAAGCCATGGTGCATAATGTGTATTGGTTTCTTTAACCATATCGTGACTGGCTTCTACATATAAATCCCATTTTTCACGATTTCGCCAATCTTCATCAGTAATCTTCCATTGTTTGTCTACATTTTCTTGTCGATCTTTAAATCGCTTTAATTGTTCTTCTTTGTCTAATGTTAAGAAGAATTTTAGAATGATGGCCCCTTCATCAGTCCACATCTTTTCAAAGGAATTAATCTCTTGATATGCACGAGACCATTCTTTAGTCGTCGCGAAACCTTCGATACGTTCTACTAACACACGTCCATACCAACTTCTATCAAATAATTCAATGTGTCCACTTCTAGGCATATCTTTCGCAAAACGCCATAAATAATGATGCTTGACTTCTACGTCTGTCGGTGCACTAATACCATTCACTTCATAGCCAGTAGGATCTAATTTTTCTCTTATCCGTTTAATGTTACCACCTTTACCTGCAGCGTCCATACCCTCAAAGACTAAAATCAATGGAATCTTTCTATCATATAATGCAAATTGTATTTCTCGCATTCGTTTTTGTAATTCTACTATTAAAGACTTATATTCTTTTTTAGAAACTTTATCAACCTCAACATTAAATAAATCTGTTTCAAAATGAGATGAAAATGCGCCATCACGTTTATCTTCTTTCTTATTATATCGTTTAATAGCATGTTCTAAACGTTCTATTATATGTTCATACATTTTTTCAATTGCATTTTGTCTATCCGTGTAATCAATAGTTTTCCATTGTTTATCATTTTTAATAAATTGATGCATGTCTTTCAAGTATACGTTTGTAGATAAGACTTGTTCATACTCTTGAACTTTCCATCGCATTAGCGGATTATCTTTTGTCTGCTTAATATGTTCTTGACGTTTATCTTCATTAATTTCTATAAAGAACTTAATGATTTCATAGTTATCATCTTGTAACATACCTTCAAATGACGCTATTTGATCTTTTAATACATTATAGTTCTTATATTTATCATGTTTAATTTCATTCTCACGATAGTCTAAGTAATGTGAGTACCAACTTCTGAAATAAACATTAATGTCTCCTTTTTTAGGCACAGTATTCCAATATTTTTGTAAAAATTGATAACGTAAATCTTCCTCTTGTGGTGATTGCGTTGCGATAAAGTGTGTATATTTTGCATCAAAGTTTAATAATAATTCATTTGATAAACGTGTCTTTCCTGAAGCTGGAATACCTTCGAATAGAATCATCACTGGAATCCCTAATTCATGTGTTTGTCTAGTTAATCTTGCAGCCTTTAGTGCCAATTGCTCAATTTTGTCTGACATCTAACTATCACCCTTTATGTATCGTATTATTTCATTTTTATTGTAACACTAATTATTTCTTTTCTATTCGCTATTTCAGCAATTTTTATTTTCAAAAAACAAAGGAGTGGAACATCAAACTTTGCCCCACTCCCATGCATCAAGTGATTAAATTCTAACCCATAAATTTATAAATATCATTAGAATATAAGCGTAATACTTTTCTCAAAATAATATCTAAAATAAATGCGGTTAATAACGGTACTACAAAAAATCCTAAGATAATCAATAAAATACTAATGACAGCTGAATCAATATGTAAAAATTTAAATGCACTAATAGGTCCAATCATACCAATAAATCCAAATCCAGCTGATTCTTTTGTTCCAGCAATGCCAATTAAGCTACCGGCAATGCCAGATATCGCCGCGGTAATTAAGATAGGTAGCATAATAATTGGATACTTAACCATGTTAGGCATCATCATTTTTACACCACCAAAGAAAATTGAAATTGGTACCGCAACTCGATTCACTTTGCTTGTACCGATTAAGAGCACAGCCTCTGTAGCTGAAATGCCGATAGAAGCTGAACCAGCAGCAAGTCCTGTGATTCCAATGGCAATTGCAATGGCCACAGTAGATAATGGCGAAATAATGATAAAACTAAAGACCATTGAAATGAGCATACACATTAAAATTGGTTGCAATTCAGTGAAACTATTAACCATATTCCCAATACCAGTCGTAATCATATGTACATAAGGTAAGATGAGTACGCCGATAGTAGCCGATGTACCACCTACCACAGTTGGATAGACAATAAGTGCCATACTTCCTACGCGCTTTTCAATTAATAAAATAAATAAAACAGTGATTGCTGCTGTAATCATCGTATTAATTAAATCACCAATACCGGCAATTACCCACGCCCCATGTTTAAATTGAGCTGCGCCACTACCTACATAGGATGCACTTGCAACAACCGCAATCGCAAGGGGTGTCATATCAAACTTCAAAGCAATTAATGCCCCAATTAAAGCAGGCACAGTAAATTGCATGGCTTGTACGACATGTAATAATGTTCCAAAGAATGGGTGGTGATGCATTAAAGCTTTAAAAATTTCACCTAAAATCGCATTAGGTACTAAGCCTACAACGATACCAATTGCTACACCCGAAAGTACTCTGTAAGTAAAATCTTTAACGCCTATGTTTCTAAGTGATGTTGTCATTCTAAGACCTCCCATTGTGTTTGTTTCACACTTAAAAATTAATTGTCTTACTTATAATTTAAGGACGTATGATTTGCAAAATGGATTACATGTCCCTTCAAATAAGTAATGATAGATTTTACTATATCATAAATTCTAAATTTTCAGAATATTATTTTTATTTTTTTCTTCAAAAATTAGTACAATTTACGCACAACTGGAAAATAGTAAGAAGCATATTAGAAACCAACCTATATTTAGAAGATAAAAAGTATGTATGACGTCGTGTCGAATCCAAAAAAGACGAGTCCGGGACATAAAGTTCTTGGATAAGTGAATAAAAGACAATTTCTATTGAAATAATATAGAAATTGTCTTTTTTATAAATTTTTTGATTATTTTCAGCTCGTTGAGCTACTACTTTTCTTATATTAAGTGCCATTAATACAAAACCAAGTTCTCTTTTGACTTTATTGAGTCCTCGGACAGACATCCGAGTGAAACCCAAAATAGCCTTCATAAATCCAAAAACAGGTTCCACATCAATTTTTCTTTGACTGTAGATATTTTTTGTTTTTGGTTCTGAAAGCTTTTTGTTAATTTGGGATTTAAAATATTCCCAGTTATAATTCTTCATTATTTTTTTGTTTGTTTTTGAATTGAAGTTCATACATTGATTTTTCAGAGGACATTCTGAACAATCGTCACATTCATATAATTTGAAGTCTCGCTTGTAACCATACTTATCATGACGATAGGCATATCTTTTAAAACCTAGCCGTTTATTATTCGGACAAATGAATTCGTCATTAATTTCGTCATAGTCCCAATTTTGAGTATTAAAGATGTCACTTTTATATTTTTTAGTTTTATCTTTTATAAACATTCCATATGTTATGAGTGGCGTTCGATTAAAGTCATCTATAATTGCCATATAATTTGATTCACTACCATAACCTGCATCAGCTACAATATATTCAGGTAAATGACCGTAGGTCTCTTGAATTGAATTTAAAAATGGAATCATCGTTCTAGTATCCGTTGGATTTTGATACACATTATAAGATAAAACAAATTGGGAATTTGTCGCTATTTGTAAATTATACCCTGGCTTAAGTTGTCCATTTTTCATGTGATCTTCTTTCATTCTCATAAATGTCGCATCATGATCTGTCTTAGAATAACTATTTCTATCCTTTAAAATAGATTTTTGAAATTCGTATCGATACTTTCGCTCAGAATAATCATTGATTTGCTTTTTGTATTTTTTGATTTTAGTTCTTTTGAGACGTATTTGTTTTCTTGTTTTAGTACATTTTTCATTGTTGATATGTTGGTTTAAATCTTCGATTTCTTTATCTAAATGACTACCAATCAAATCTATTTCTTCTTTTGTTAATTCATTATCATGATCTTCTTTGATTTCCGGTATGATTTTATTGGTTACCAATTCATGGTAGAGGGCTTTAGAATCCTCATTCATCTTTGATTCATGGTTTTGAATACTCTTTTTCCATACAAATGTATATCGATTGGAATTTGCTTCAATTTTTGTACCATCAATAAAAATAGCTTTATCATCTATAAGATTTTGTTTTATACACTGACTGTAAAATTGAATAAATAAAGATTCTAATAAAGCATCTACTTTTGGATTTACTCTAAATCGATTAATTGTTTTATAAGAAGGTTTTTGATTTTGTGATAGCCACATCATTCGGATGCTATCATTAAGCATTTTTTCTATTTTACGACCTGAGAATACAGATTGTGTGTAGGCATATAGAATCACTTTTAACATCATTTTAGGATGGTACGAAGTTGCACCACGGTGATGTCTGAATTCGTCGAATTCATTGTCAGGAATTGTTTCAACAATATCATTTACATGTCGTGAAATATCATTTGTGGGGATAAGAACTGAAGTTTCCATTGGTAGAGTAAGTTGAGTCATGTTATAATTTTTATACATAAGGCACCTCGTTAATTTAGTTTAGTGATGTTTATTAAATTATACGAAAGTGCTTTATTTTTTTAAAGTATTACAATGTAAAATTACATATAAATACAAAGTATTTTGGCGAGACTCTTGAGGGAACAGGACAAGCTGAAGACTACAGGCTGAAGCTGTCCCCTAAGAAAGCGAGCCAACAATACGGAGTATTGTAAATAAAGAAGCCAGTAAATGAATTTGTTAAAACTCATTTACTGGCTATTTCTCTAGGAATTATGTCCCAGACTCGTCTTTTAGAGTTTTATAATCAACTCATTACTTTTATTTAATCCTCTGGAAGTGGCTTTTTAGCTTCTTCATCTAAATCAATACCTTCTTTACGTTTTTCTTTTTTATAACGTAAATACATTAGGCATAGTACTGCTAACCATGCTGGTGCTACTAAAACCCCAATTCTAATATCTTTATCTAATGCTAACACGATAAAGATAAATACGAAGAAAGTTAAAATAACATATGCCGTTCCTTTTCCACCTGGTAATTTAAATTCACTTTGTTCATGTAATTCAGGTTTATTTTTTAAGAAACCTAAATAAGCAATCATGATGATTGTCCAAATAATAATATTAAGCACCGTTGATACAGTTGAAATATAAACAAATACTTCGGTAGCGTTAGGAATTGCGTAATTAAGGACTACGGCAATAAGTAATAACCCACATGTAATTAAGATAGAGTAGTAAGGAACACCATTTTTATTTGTTCTTTGTAAAAATGGTGGTGCTTGTTTACGTGCAGCAAGCCCATACATCGTTCTACTATCTGCAAAAATACCACTATTACACGCTGAAGCAGCAGCAGTAAGTACTACAAAGTTAATTACACCTGCTGCAAAAGGTAACCCCACTAAACCAAATAATTTAACGTATGGGCTATCTGCAGGGTTTAATTTATCCCACGGCACTACTGACATGACTACAGCTAATGAACCCACATAAAAAATTAATATTCTGTATGGTACATTATTAATCGCTTGTGGAATTGTCTTATGAGGATCTCTTGTTTCTCCAGCTGTAATACCAATCAATTCAATTCCTATAAATGAAAAGATGGCCATTTGAAATGATAATAAGAAACCTGTACCCCCATGTGGGAAGAATCCACCGTGATTCCAAATATTTGATAATTGTGCTATACCACTTGAAGTATGCATTCCCATAATAATCATGACAATACCTACAATAATCAACGCAACAATGGTCGTAACTTTGATTAATGCAAACCAAAATTCCATTTCACCAAATATCTTAGCACTCATTAAATTTAATGTCATAAGCACTAAAACTGTAAATAATGCAGTTAACCAACTTGGAATAGATGGCCACCAAAAATTAACATATTTCGCAACTGCTGTTACTTCTGCCATACCTGCTACAATCCACGTAAACCAGTACGTCCAACCAACAATAAAGCCTGCAAGCGGACCAATATAATGATGTGCAATATCTGCAAATGATTTAAAACCTAAATTCGATAGTAGCATTTCTCCCATCGCTCTCATGAATAAAAAGAGGACTAAACCTACTATAATGTACGTTAATAATATCGAAGGTCCGGCTAGGTGAATTGATTGTCCAGCACCTAAGAATAAACCTGTCCCGATTGCACCGCCAATTGCAATTAACTGAATGTGTCTGTTCATAGTCTTCTTCTCCATCCCCTGGAGTAAGCTATTCAGTATGATTATCCCTAGTTGTTGTAGTTAAACAACATACCCCTTTGTTATTTTCAAAGTGCTAAGATACACAAAATATTAAATATTCTACTTCTTAGTTTAATAATATACTTAAATTTATCTGAAAAATCAAACTTTTTTATTTTTAATTTAATTTCCTCAAATCTTCTGATTTTAAATTCAGAGCTTTTATCATACCACTTTGATAAATTTCTATTATAAATTGGCCAATCTCTTCTACATCGATTTCATCCTTATTTTGCGCCCAATATTCAAATGTGTTAACAATGATCGCAATAAGATATTCCTTGCCTAACTCTCTTCTTAGCTTCGAACCATAAGATATATGACTTAAAAATTCAAAACGCTTTGATATAAGATTTCTAATTTTCATTTTAAAGCTAATGATACCGGCATTCGTAAGTAACACTTTTAATACTTCTGAATAAGGTTCAAGTTTTTCGAATAAATTCACAATACTTCTAATCTCAAAAACCTCAATGTTTTCATCGCTTTTTAAATCGAATTCTCTTTGTTCTTTAATAAAATTCAACATCTCATCTTCAATATCAGATAATAACTCGTATTTATCATCATAGTATCTGTAAAAAGTACTTCTTGTTACATAAGCTTCTTGAGCAATCTCATTTATCGTCACTTCTTCAAAATGCTTGTGTTTCAATAAATTAATTAGTGCCTGTTTAAGTAAACGTTGTGTCAATTGCGTTTTTCGACTATACGTCATCCCATCATCCTTTCACTTAGTAATATAATACATTTTAATACATGTTGTCTTATTTTAAACATCACATTTTATTTTGTTCTCCTTTTTCTCTTTAAAAGTTGTTACATTTAACCAGTACTTTTAAAGGAAGGTTATTATGTCAGAGAATATAAATACTAAATTTGACTTAGATCAACATGGCAAACCATATAATAAAATAATGGTCATGTTTGTCATTTTACTTGCAACGTTTGCAGGTGCCTTAATGCAAACGTCATTAGGTACTGCACTACCAACATTAATGAAAGATTTTAATATTGATTTTAGTACCGTACAACAAGCAACTACGTGGTTTCTATTAGCTAACGGCATAATGGTCCCATTATCTGCCTACTTAGCTACTCGTTTTTCAACAAAGTGGTTACACGTTATTGCATATGCCATTTTATTAATTGGTTTAATACTAACTGCCATTGCACCGTCAAATAGCGATAGTTGGATTATTTTCTTAGTCGGTCGAATTGTTACCGCAATCGCAGTTGGTTTAATGATGCCATTGATGCAAATCATCATCATTAACATGTTCCCACCAAACAAACGTGGTACTGCGATGGGGTTGAGTGGTTTAGCTGTTGGATTAGCGCCAGCACTTGGACCAACATTTGCCGGTTGGATATTAAATAAAGAACATACGATGCTCGGACTCACAATAAGCGATTCATGGCGTAACATTTTTGTGATTCCAATTATTATTGTAGCGATTGCTTTTATACTAAGTTTTATTTTTATGAAAGATGTCATACCAAATAGAAAGGTTAAACTAGATATTTGGTCACTTATTTTATCAAGTCTTGGTTTCGGATTATTTTTATGGAGCTTTTCAAATGTTTCTAGCGAAGGCTGGGGAAGTTTCAATTACGTCATATTACCGCTTGTCATTAGTGTTATGATTATCGGTTGGTTCTGTATGCGTCAATTTAAATTAGATGATCCGTTCTTAGATTTGCGTGTATTTAAATCTAAAGGATTTGTCATTGCAACGATTGGCCTTATTGTTGTGACAATGGCTATGTATGGGGTTGAAATGATGCTACCTACTTATTTACAAAATATTCATGGGTTCTCACCATTTGAGTCTGGTTTAACCTTACTTGCTGGTGCCTTAATGCTAGGCTTCATTTCACCAATTTCTGGATCACTGTATAACAAAATAGGTATTAAACGTTTAGCTTTTGTTGGCTTTGTAATTTTAGCATTAGCTTCATTACCTTTTGGATTTTTAACTGATACGACATCACCGACGCTTATTTTAGTTTTATACTCAATACGTATGTTTGGTGTGGCTTTAATCATGATGCCTTTAACAACAAATGCAATGGATGCCTTGCCAACTAGAATGGGTACACACGGTACAGCAGCAAACAACACTGCTAGACAAGTTGCCTCTTCTATAGCAGTCGCATTGCTAACATCTATTACGCAAAATATGATTAACAATCATATGCCAGCTAAAAGTTTAAAAGATGCAAATCCATTACTTTATGCTGAACATGCACAACAAGCATCCATTGATGGTTTTAATACTGCATTTCTAATCGGCGTAGCATTTGCCGTCATTGGATTAATTATCGTTCCTTTCTTGAAAATGAATCACTCAGAAAGCGAGGAAGAATAAATGATTATCTTAATAATATTAACCATTGCCGTATTCGCATCATGGACATTAATACCACATAAACTTACACGTTATGTCGTAGGTACCTTGTTGACTATTCTATTCACAGTATTAATCATTGGTATCGTAGCAAATATGACACACCATTTTGGTATGGAGAAAGAAACTATCAATGAACCCGAAAAACAAATTTATTCTGCTGGTTCATCAAAATCTCCCACTAACATGTTAATTGCAAATGAAATAGGTAATGATTCTTTTAATTATGTCATGGTTTATAAAACACATAAAAATGATGACAAACCATCTACACATTTTAAACCAAGTACTAAAAAAGAAGATTTATCAGATTCAATAAAGAAGCAAGCTTTCTATAGAACAGCAGATGTAGACCAAGCGACAGTTAAAACAACTAAAACATATTGGTCTTGGAAAAACGACTTCTACCGTTATCTGTTTGATTTTGGAAACAATAAAAAAGAACTTATAAAACAAACATCTATTGTTACAGTACCTAATGATACATGGGTCGTACTAGATGCAAAACAAGCGAAGCAACTTCAAAAAAATCAAATGGCATCATCAAAATCACAAAATAGAATTAAAAAAGAACTGCAAAATAAAATGATGGCCTATAAACAATCACACCCTAAAGCATCTGAGAAAGAACTTAAAAATTATATAAGCGATGAAAAACAACGTCTTGCTACAAAACAAATTAAAGAAATGCTTAAATAACCAACAAGCGTGAACTTTGACAACCCTCTCTTTTCGACAGATAATTTAATGTAAGTGATATGTCATCAAGGGAGGTGTCTGTATTGTCTACGACTAAAGTTGATCCTCGAATTATTAGAACAAAGAAATTACTGGTAGAAGCGTTTCAAGAGGTTTCTCGAGAGAAAAGAATGTCTCAAATTACTGTAAAAGACATTACTGAACGTGCTACAGTGAATCGTGCAACATTTTATGCACATTTTACTGATAAATATGATATTCTCGACTACACTTTATCTGAAACGATTCTGAAAGATTTGAATGACACTTTATCAATTTCTGACGTTATAAATGAAATCGTTATTTCTAATCTATTTGTTTCAATTGCACATTATATGGTTGAAGTTCAAGAATCATGTAAGCTAAACAGTGAAACATTTTGTAATCAAGCACATAAACGTATTAATAATGAGTTAGAAGATATCTTTACAATTATGTTGCGAAATAGCTATCCAGATCATGATATTGAGATACTTGTTAATAGTGCAAGTTTCCTTGCTGCAGGTATTTGTGGACTTGCCCGACATTGGCTCGATACAAGTTCACTTTCTGCTGAATCTTTTATAGATAAAAATTTACCTTTCTTAATTCATCATATAACACACTTATAATTCAACTTCTGAGGCATAGCCTTGGAAGTTTTTTTATGGAAAATCCAAACAAAACAACACATCGTTAACATTGTTGTCTAAACAACATGTTTCATAAGCATGTATGTTGTATAATATTCAAATAGGGCGTATATTACATTTATACAACAAGTGTTAGTTAAATAATACATGTTGTTTTAATATTCAATTGAGTTAGGAGGGAAAGACATGTCAGATATCGATGAACATGAGGGATTTAAACGAACGTTTAAAAATAATAAATTGACGCTAGGTTTATCCATACCATTTGATAATAAACAACAAAATAATATAGATTTTGATGCGCAAGTGAGACTCGCTCAAAAAGCGGAGTCTTTGGGATTTACAAGTTTATCTGTGAGAGATAATCCACTGTACAGTCCTCATTTAGGCAATGTTACAACGAATTATGATCCGTTCGTCTTTTTAACCTATCTGAGTGCCTTTACCTCTAAGATTGCACTAGGTACGGGTAGTACCGTAGCAACCTTACGACATCCTATCCACCTAGCTAAATCAGCAGCCTCACTTGATCTTATTTCCAATCAACGTTTATTACTTGGTATGGCTACCGGTGATCGTTCTTTCGAATTCCCTGCATTTAAAGTAAATGAAAGTGAATTAACAGAACGTTATCAAACAACCATTCAATCATTAAGAGCACTTTGGCAATCACATTCTCCCAACATCTCAAATTCAATTTTTGAATTATATGAGGATTCAGGGTTACAAGCATTGCCTAAGTATCATACGATTCCTATGTTTGGTACAGGCTACTCAAGACAGTCTATGTCCTGGTTACAACAACATATGGATGGTTGGTTATTTTACGCCCAACCTTTTCAAGATCAAAAGAAACTCGTAAATGAATGGCACAGTGGCACTGACCGCTTCAAACCGTTTATGAATATCTTAATGATTGATTTATCCCGAAATCCAAACGAAATTGTTAAACCAATCAAAGGTGGTTTCCGTACTGGACGTAAAAATTTATTACAAATATTAAAAGCTTATGAATCAATTAATACAAATCATATTATCTTAAGATTTACAAATGATGATCGTGATATCGAAGAACTAATAGAAGAAGTTGGAACGTATATTGTACCGCACTTTCCAGCTCATACAAATTAGGAGGAATAAATAATGAGAGAATTATTAGATAGAATTAATCAATTAGCAAATAAAGAAAAAGTTGAAAGTTTGAGTGTTGAAGAAAAACAAGAACAACATCAATTAAGACAAGAATATTTAGGTATGATTAGAGGTCAAGTGCTCCATACTTTCTCAACGATGAAAGTTTTAGACCCACTTGGTCAAGACGTTACACCAGATAAAGTGTATGACTTAAGAGAAGAATACGGCAACATTCAAGAAAATTAGTTGTATACAAAGTAAGGCCCTCGAAATTGATTTTTCGAGGGCTTTTGATTTTTAGCTAACAAACTAAGAAATTGTATTTATGTCCATCTGGGTCTGCAAAAGTTGCACCGTAATATCCTTGAGAAGTCTTAGGTTCATCAATCACCTTACCACCTAATGCTTCCACTTTATGCATTAACTCATCTACTTCATCATTCGTTTTTACACCTAAAGATATGATGACTTCATTTGGTTGTTTTGAAACTGATTCATGTGTCACCTTTTCGAAATGATTATTTTCAATTAAGATCACAATTGTTTGTCCGATTTGGATACCAACCATTTTATCTAGCATATCTGGATTTTTATTAATTTCAAAGCCTAAATTTTTGTAAAATTGCTCGCTACGTTCTAAATCTTCAACATGTAAATTAAACCACATTGATTGAATCATAGTCTCCCCCCTCATTTTCTAAAAAATTAAAAATTCACTTCACTAATCCATTGTTCTAACGTTAAACGATTAGGATTAATCTCATCCATTTGATTAAAATCAATCACATAACCTTTCTCTTCTAGCCAACCACGTTCAGCAGTGCCACTTGAAAATGAACCTTTAATTTCTGTAGGTTTACCTGTCACCGTAGCAAATGTTTTCACAACGTCTTTTAACGTAAGTTCATCAGAAGCGATTTCAATCGCTTGGTGATTATATTTTTCAGTGTTCGCAAACACATTGGCTGCAATTTTAGCGATATCGATTGAAGAAATCATCGCAAATTTAATATCTCTATCGATAAATTCAGGGATTACAATTTCGCCATTTTCTACTTTAGTAATTCTTAAGAAGTTATCCATAAAGAATGACGGTTTAATAATCGTATAATTTAATGAACTCTCTTTAAGTTCATTCTCAATATCGGCTAAGGCTTCGAAATGCGGACCTGTACGGTCACGATTGACACCACCTGCAGTGCTGTAAACAATGTATTCAATACCTTGTTGTTCCGCTGTTTGAATAATCATCTTACCTTGACGTAATTCTTCTTCTACATTGTCTACAATAATAGGTTGAACACTATAAACACCATATTGTCCTTCCATAGCCTTTGTTAAGCTATCTTGATTACTTAAATCGCCTTCAAATATTTCTAAATTGTCACTATCGATTGAAGTCAATTTTTCATTATTTTTATTACGTGTAAAAGCACGAACTTTCCAATCATCTTTCAATAATTGCTTTACTACAGCGTTACCTTGTTTACCTGTAGCACCAATAACTAATATACTTTTACTCATTATTTATCTCTCCTATTGTAAAAACCAATAATCTTCTTTCTCACCTTTTAAATACGTATAGTCTTTAGGTTGATCGCCGTTTTGTCTAATATTATCATTGATTAAATCACGAACATCCCATACTAAGTGTATAAATTTTTGTAATTTATTGCCAAAGAAACCATTTGGGGCATCCATGTTTAATACTCTTTCCACTTCTTCTATAGAAATATTCATTTCTTGGGCAATATTTTCAATACTCAATGTTGATTCATGGAAATGTGCTTTTAACTCTTCACTCGTCACTTGTCTTTGTTCTTTATTTAATGACATACTTACCCCTCTTTTCAAAAAATAAATTGATTAACCCTTTATGTTTGTAATCATCATTAACAAGATTTATAATAAACGGACAGTTATCCGTTTGTCAATAAAATAAATTTAAGAGGTGATATGATGCGTAAAGATGCATTAAAGAATCGACAGCGTATAGAAAACAAAGCATTAGAATTATTTAATTCTGAAGGCGTTGAAAATGTAAGTATGAATAGAATTTCTAAGGAATTGAATATTGGTATGGGTACACTATATCGACATTTCAAAGATAAAAGTGACTTATGTTATCGCATTATCGAACATGATTTTGATGACATTATGACGCAAATGTTAGAAATTAAAACGCAATACGTTGCTAAGAAAGACATCATGGCGCATTCTCTTGATATATTTTTAAAATTTAAAACGGATAATAGTGGTTTACTAAATTGTATTGAAGGTAAAGACAATGCCCAGTTGTTCCGCGAGAGTGACTTCTTCAAACATTTAAATCAATATTATTTTGATTTATTTAATGATTATAATGATGAATCCTGGGCAATATTTAAAACAGATATGCTATTAAAATCTTTGACAACCAATACATTTGAATTTCAAAAAAATGAACGACAACTTTCTAATGAAACATTTAGAAATAATTTAATCAAACTATATTTGCCAAATGAGGTGACAAAATAATGGAAAGAATCACGTTAATCACTGGCGGTAACAAAGGGTTAGGCTTTGAAACTGCTAAAGAAATAAAAGAACGAGGTCATAAAGTCTACATTGGCTCTCGAGATGCTGACCGTGGACGCAAAGCTGCTGACGAACTCGGTGTCGAATTTGTTCAATTGGATGTCACTGATGATATTTCAGTCCAAAATGCTTTTAAAACCATTCAAGAACAAGAAGGACGTTTAGACGTATTAGTCAATAATGCTGGTATCTCAGGTGGATTTAAAAGACCAGCAGAATTAACCGTAGAAGATGTTCAAAATGTCTATAATACAAATGTCTTTGGCATTGTCAGAATGATGAACACCTTCATACCACTTCTTGAACAATCTGAACAACCAGTGGTAGTCAATGTAAGTAGCGGTTTAGGTTCATTTGGCATGGTAACTAATCCAGATACGCAAGAATCAAAAGTAAACTCATTAGCTTACTGTTCATCTAAATCAGCAGTAACAATGCTGACAGTACAATATGCGAAAGGATTACCGCATATTCAAATCAATGTTGCTGATCCTGGTTCAACCAACACGGATTTAGTTGGAGACTTTAGTAACAACTCTAAACCAGCATCAGAAGGTGTTATCCCTATCGTTAAACTTGCAACTATCGATAAAGATGGTCCTACAGGTACCTTTATTGATGGTAATGGAACTATGCCTTGGTAATTTTGAATAATTATTTAAATTTTAGGAGGCTTTTCTAATGAAAAGTATTAACTTTGAAGAACATTATGTTGTAGAAGATATTCAAAAAGAAACAATGAAGTATATGTCTGCTGACCCTAAAGGTGTACCAATGAAAACAATGCTTGAAGGTCTCGAACAAAAATCTGGTTTCACAGATGCTGATGAAATCTCACATCATGATAAACGTATCCATTTTATGGATAAACATGATGTTGAAATGCAAGTTTTATCCTATGGTAATGGCGCACCATCAAATTTAGAAGGACAATGTGCGATTGATTTATGTAAAAAAGCGAATGATACATTAGCAGACTATGTTGAAAAATATCCAGAACGCTTTGTTGGATTTGCGACGTTACCTATTAATGAACCACAAGCTGCAGTTGAAGAATTCAAACGCTGTATTAATGATTTGGGGTTCAAAGGCGCATTAATCATGGGACACCCTAAAAACGGTTTCCTTGACCAAGATGAGTACGAACCACTTTTTGCTGCTGCAGAAACATTAAACGCACCGATCTATCTACATCCATCTCCAGTACAAAGTGATGTATATCAAGCTTACTATAAAGGTAACTATCCTGACGTAACAGCTGCTACATTTGCTTGTTTCGGTTATGGTTGGCATGTTGATGTAGGTATTCACGCAATTCATTTAGTGCTTTCAGGTGTATTTGATCGTCATCCAAACTTAAATATTATTATTGGACACTGGGGCGAATTTGTACCATTCTTCTTAGAACGTATGGATTCTATTTTATTTGCAGATCACCTACAACATCCAATTAGTCATTATTTCAAAAATAATTTCTATATTACACCAAGTGGTATGTTAACGAAACCACAATTTGATTTAGTTAAAGAAGAAGTCGGTATTGATAGAATCTTATATTCAGCTGACTATCCTTATGTTGAACCGGAAAATTTAGGCACATTTTTAAATGAACTAGGTTTGACTGAAGAAGAACAAGAGAAAATTAGTTATACCAATGGCGCTAAATTATTAGGCTTAGATAAATAATAAAGTTAATACAATCTAAGCTTAAATCATATCGATTCAATATTTTAATCCTAAAATTAATTTTTATCGGAGGTTTTATAAATGGAAACATTAGAATTACAAGGCGCTAAATTACGTTATCACAAAGTGGGCAATGGTCCTGTTATCATCTTCATCCCTGGTGCAAACGGTACTGGAGATATCTTCATGCCACTTGCACAACAATTAAAAGATAAATTCACTGTTGTCGCTGTAGATCGTCGTGGATATGGCCAAAGTGAATTAACTGAGCCACTACCTGAAGAAGCAATCAATCCAGATAGTCGTTACCGTGTTAAACGTGACGCACAAGATATCGCTGAATTAGCGAAATCATTAAGTGATGATCCTGTCTATGTATTAGGTTCAAGCTCAGGTTCAATCGTGGCAATGCACGTTTTAAAAGAACATCCTGATGTCGTTAAAAAAATCGCATTCCACGAACCACCAATTAACACATTCTTACCAGATGCAAAATATTGGCAAGATAAAAATGCTGAAATCATTGATATTGCGATTAATGAAGGTATGCCTCAAGCAATGAAATTATTTGGCGAAACGTTACAAATTAGTAAATTAGACCAACAATACATGTCAAAACCAGCTCAAGCTGAAAATGATGCTGACAGTAAAAAACGTTTCGATGAAATGTTAGGTTGGTTCAAATATGAAATTCGTCAATATACAGAATCTGATATTTCAATTGATGATTTCAAAAAACATAAAGACATCATTACTTTATTAAATGGTACAGCTTCAAAAGGTTCATTCCCTCAAGAAGTTAACTTCTTCATTTCTGAAGAAACTGGTATCAAAATCATCGATATTCCAGGTGGTCACTTAGGATACGTTCAAGAACCTGAAGGTTTCGCTAAAGTATTACTTGAAATGTGGGGTTAATTTGAATTAAAGGAGTGTCATTTTAGTGCTTTTCACGAGAAATAAACCTTATACTAACGAAACGTTACTAGCCAAAGAAGATATTCTTGAGCTTATTCAATTTGAACGTTTCTGTCGTGATAATGCCCTATGGGAAAGCATGGAAACATGTTTCGCAGATGATTCTTATATCAATATTTCATGGTTTAAAGGTAATGGTAGTGAGTTTGTCGCTTCATCTAAAGCAATGAATCGCTATGCCCCTCATCAAATCCATCATTCTCAAATTTGGATTAATGACACACGTGCTGTAGCAATTATGCAAGCGACTATTCAAACACGCTTTTCAATTCAAAATGTTGAAATGGAATTACAATCAGATGCCAAATTAGTATATTGTCTCGAACAAGATAATCAAGGCGTTTGGTATATTACACGTCTTGAATGTATATATGAGAAAGATAGCCTAACACCGGTTAAACCGACGACGATTAATTTGCCAAAGGATGACTTTGCGGATTATCGTCCAAGCTATGCTTGCTTATCTTATGCATTAAATGCCATTGGCTATGATGTGAACAGTGAGCTACAAGGCATTGATAGACCGAACGAAGTCAATGCCTATTATGCTGAAATTGATGATTGGCTAACTTTTAAAGAAGAAGAGAAAGAAGCGTAATAAAATATGAAGAAAATTGATTTACATGCACATTATATATCACCTGGGTTCTCGAAATTTCTAGATGATTATTTCGATGGTAAAGGCGATGGTGTGGCAACACCGAAGTTCTCACCTGAAGGTTATTTAGAATTAATGACACGTATGGAAATTGAATATGGTGTGCTATCTATTTCGAGCCCACATATCAGTGTGGCGCCAGATGAAGAAATGATTGACTTATCTAAAGAAGTCAATGCGTATGCATCTGAATTTACGCACAAATATCCAGAGCAATTAGGTTTCTTTGCGACGTTACCAATACCATTGGTTGAAGAAAGTATTGCCACGATTGATACCGCATTAGATCAACAAGGTGCTTTAGGTTTCACTTTACCTACGAATGCACGTGGTATTTATATTGGTGATGACCGCCTAGATAAAGTCTTAGCTAAATTAAATGAACGTCATGCCGTTGTGGCACTCCATCCAAATGAGCCTAAACCGAATATTGAAGCAATGAGCGACGTTGTTCCTGCACCTTTAATGGAGTTTATTTTTGATACAACACGTACAGTCATCTACATGAGTCAAAACAATGTGTTTAGCAAGTATCCGAATATTAAATGGATTATTCCGCATTGTGGTGCATTACTCCCTGTCATTGCACAACGAGTTGCAATGGGTAATAAGATGTTTGGAAGTGAGCGTCAACCTGATGATTTAGAACAAGTTATGAAAGAGTTATACTTTGATTTAGCTGGAAAAGTCTTACCTTATCAGCTTCCAAATATCGCTCAATGTGTAGATATGAATAAAATTGTATATGGTTCAGATGCACCTTATACAACAGATCAAGTTGTAACGATGTTAGCAGATGAATTAGAATCAACTGAATTAATCTCACGACATGAACTTGAAAAAATGTTATATGATAACGGCAAACAGTTATTAAAAACAATTAATGAAGATTAAAAATTATGGAGGCATGGTTATATTGATACCTATGCCTCCATAATTTTTATCTTTATGCCAATATTTCATCCATTGATCGATTTACGCTACTTGCATACATTCCACCAAATTTGAGTAAATGGACCATAAATAAATATAATCTATAAAATTCTAATCGCTTACGTGCACCTTTTCCTAGAGGATAATGTTTCTCATATTCGTCATAGAATTCTTGGGTAAAGCCGCCAAATACAGTCGTAATACCTAAATCAAACTCTCTATCACCATAAAATGGTGCTGGGTCGAATAACGCTGGACTTCCATCCGTTAAGAACATGTAATTGCCACCCCATAAATCTCCATGTAATAATGATGGTTTACTATGATGCTCAATTAATTCATTTATCATCACCGTACGTACTTGTTCGTAAACTTTATTATCTTCGTCATTCCATAAGCCTTTACGCATCAATTCATCTCTCAAATGATCCATGCGACGTTCGACAAAGATTTCAATCCATGAATCTGACCATGAATTATCAAATGAAATATCCCCACCCTCGTGAGGCAAATCGAAACCAAATTTCCCATCGTGTTGTTGCTGACGATGCATTTTTGCTACTAACTGACCTAATTCACGCTGGCTACCACTTGTTCCTTCATCTAAATAACTTAATATCAAGAAAGCATCCCCATTTATTTCACCACTATCTATCACACGTGGTGCCGTTACACCTGCTTGTTCAAATGCATCGAGTCCAGCTATTTCAGCTGCATAGAATGACTTATCTCGATTGCGTTGAACTAACAAGAAATACGCACCATCTTCAGTCGTTACTTTGAATGCTTCGTTGACATCTCCACCACTCACTGGTGAAATATCACTGATATGGTCTAATGGTAGCTGTGCTTGCCATTCTTTTTTCATGATGTTTCCTCCTTCTAATACCTCTCTCTTTATTATTATATTTCCTGAAAATGTGTTAACTAATCGTTCGTTCTTATATAGATTTAAGTTGAGGCAAATTTTCAAACAGTGATTAAATTAACTATGCAATTATTGTTGAACATGCTAGTCTTAGAGAGGAATGTTTTTTCAATGATATTAAATGAGGATAGTAAGCCTCAAATACAATGAAATAGGAGCATTATTATGTATAAATTAATTAAACCACTATTATTTAAATTTGATCCTGAAAAAGCACACGGTATGACGATCGACGCTTTAAAACTTGCACAAAAGCGCCCTTTCTTATTACCTGTGATGCATAAAATATTTAATTATGAAGACCCATCATTAACACAAACGATTAAAGGTATTACATTTAATAATCCAATCGGCTTAGCTGCAGGCTTTGACAAATCTTGTGAAGTCCCTAAAGCACTTGAAAATGTTGGTTTTGGTGCACTTGAACTAGGTGGTATTACACCTAAACCTCAAGATGGCAATCCTAAACCACGTATGTATCGTTTAGTTGAAGACAATGCACTAATTAACCGTATGGGCTTTAACAATATTGGTATGAACCGCGCGTTATGGAATTTACGTCGTTATGCTTATAACATCCCAGTTGGACTAAATGTTGGCGTCAATAAAACGACGCCATACAACGATCGCTATCAAGATTACATTAAGGTGATTGATACGTTTAAAGCAGATGTATCCTTCTTTACAGTTAATATAAGCTCACCAAATACTGAGAATTTGCAAAGTTTCCATGATAAAGATGAATTTTCTATGTTATGTAAAGCATTGAAAGATTTCAAAGCACATACAGAAGTGAACGTCCCTATTTTCTTAAAATTAACTTCAGATTTAGAGCTTGATGGTTTTAAAACGATTTTACCTGCGATTACAGAAACATTCGATGGTATGATATTAGCGAATACGACACGACAACGTGATGGTTTAACTTCTTCAAATAAAGTAGAAGATGGCGGATTAAGTGGTCAACCACTTTTCAAAAGAAACTTAGAATTAGTGAAATGGGCCTATCAACAAACTAAAGGCGAATTCTTAATTATTGGAACAGGCGGTATATTCAGTGCGAAAGATGCGATTCAAATGATGCGTAATGGTGCATCTCTTGTTCAAATTTATTCTTCTTTAGTCATAGAAGGCCCCGGATTAACAAAGAAGATTAATAAAGACATCGCTACATATTTAAAACAACATCACTATCATAATGTAAGTGAAATTATCGGTTTAGATGCGAAATAGTCCATATTAAAATACTTTACTTAATTGTATAATGCACTATACTATAACCAAAGATAACAAGATTATCGGGGGATTATATCAATGACTGTAGAAGATAAAAATAAACATTCAGATTCAAAGTCAGAAGAAACTAGCGAACCGTCTACGAAAGAAGATACACAACATCATAATGACGACAATAGTATTGGTTATAATGGAGAGAAAAAAACAGCATTAGACTTAGAAATTGAACGTGAGTTATTAGAAATGATGGAAAAAGGCGACCCTGAACCTGAAAAACAGAAAAAAGGGTTAAAAATCGCAGGCGTACTTTCAACTTTTGTCATTGCCGTGCTAGCGATTATACGTTTTATCCATCGAACAATCTAAATTCCAACTCCTAATTTGAAGTACTGAAACTCAAATTAGGAGTTTTTAGTTTTTATTTAAAATTGTTGTAAGAAGTCTTTCGCCTCTTGATTAATCACTTTGAAATCAATCCCCTGTGCCATCGCAGCGAAGACACATCCACAATAGCATTGTCTAAATATATGATAGTCATTGCACATTTCAATTGAGCGTTCATAGCCCTTATTCTTCTTAAAATCACTAGGTAAATAATTTACATCGTAAATATTTTGAACTTCTAGACCAAGTTCATTAATCAATTGTGCATTCTTTTTAGGTGACAATGTTAACGCACTACCAAAGTAATCATAACCATATTTTACTGCTGCTTCGGCCACAAGCTCTAAACGCATTTCAAAACATGCTGTACAACGTAGGCCGCCTTCAGGTTCTTCAGTGAGTCCTCGCGATTTCGCCATCTTCATAAATTCATGTGGTTTATATTCCGCTTCAATATATTTAACACTTTGTCCTGTTCTCTCATTAAAGTCAGTAACAAATTGTTCTTGGACTTTTGCACGTCTTAAATATTCATTTTTAGGATGAATATTGGGATTAGCAAAGTAAATAGCAATATCTGCATACTGTGTTAAGTATTCCAAAGTATACGTACTACATGGTGCACAACAACTATGCAAAAGTATCTTAGGTCGTAATTCTTCTCTTTCCCATTGATTAATTAATTTTTTCAGTACACGATCATAATTAATTTTTTGATTTTTCATTTTAGCAATGATTGGATCCGCTTTTAACATAAAAATGACTCCTTAGGTATTATATAAATTAATTATATAATAATTAAGGAGTCGAATAATAGTTAATATTCTTTTTTTAACATAATCATATAATAAACAAACATGATACCACCGAATAGCACGCCAGAGATAACACATTGAATTAATTGCGCTTTAAAGTGAAATCCGTCATTAAAAATGTAGGGGAAGATAACGCCTGTCATAATGAACATGACTACTATAAAATATACGACGGAAAATATACATTTTAAAGCAAGTTTCTTCACCCAATTTTTATACTCTTCAGCAGAGGTTGCTTTTAATTCATCTAAACGATTTCTTCTATTAACCCATAGAGATACAAACGTTAAAATAACACTCATGGCTAACAAACAAATTGTTCCGAAACTCATAGTGTCATTCTTTATATCCACGATTAAACTTATCGCTCCGAGCACTATGATACTTATATAAGTAAAGATAAAAAGTAATGCTAACTTGTGTTCAAGTACACCTTGTTCACGTTCATCACGGCCTGTTGGATTTTGAGTGAACCAATTAAATAATATATTACTAAATTTATTCATTGCTTAATCCCCCTCGCCATATTCTTTAATAATTTTTCTTTTACCGAAGAAATATGATAAAACACCAAAGACGATTGTTGAAAAACTCACATTTAATATTAAGAAGCCTATGTCGATAGGTTGATGAGAAAAATACAGTCCCATTAAATTAAAAATCGTTGTCATAACACCAAACATAATACCTGCAAAAATACAACTCATCTTATGCTTTCTCAATAAAATCTGATACTCTTTTTGTGAATAAACATAATCCTTATCTAAGTTATGTTTACGAATACCGATTAATAATGAAACGTTAGCAATAAAAAATAAAAGAAATATGCCAATAGTAGGAATCGTAACTTGTCGTACAAACATGTCATTGATTACGCCCACAATCGCCAAAACTAATAACCCAAAATAGGTAATTAGGAACGCTGAAGTAAATTGTGTGTATATTTGTTCTTTCTCACGTTCATCACGTTCAGTCGTTGTCCCGATGATTCGATTAATCATTTTATCTCTAAATTTTGTCATCTTTGATCACCTCTATGTCATTGATAACGATTTATGTCAAATATAAACGACATTTCTGTATGTGTCAAATATAGCCGACACAAAGATTCTATTTAGTTTGCTTAACATCAAGTGTTATGCTACAATAATTGTAATAAAAAACACCTAGACCGTTTGAGATTTGGAACTAGGTGTAAAAATAAAGGACATATTACTGACTTATAGCTAAGCCAATATGTATCTCCAATTTCTATTATTGGGTTAACGTTTTCTTAATTGTGGTTTAAGAAAACGTTATTTTTTATGCTTAATTTTAAATATTAAAATAAATGTATAACCCAAGATTAATAGAATGTCAGTTAATGGGAGATGAACCGTTATATCTATTATCATCATGCTCTCCCCCTCTCTCCCAATTGGATTCATAGAGTTAGAAATACATAACAACATAATAGGTTCCCTCATTTTTATGCGTTTCATTATACATCGTATGCCATTATATAAAACTCAATAATATATGCTTAATTCAACGGTATATAATCCTTTTTCTAAAATGAAAAAGCTCCTAATCACCATGATCAGTAATTAGAAGCGATATATTATTTATTAATTTCTCTTTGTATAATGGTAGCTGGACCGTTATTAACAATATCATAAAAATATTGGATTAAATCTTCTTTAGGGATACGGTTACCATCTTCTACCCAATGTCTTAAAAATGATAATCCTGCACCTGATACATAACTCATAAAATATGAGAATGGAATACCACTAATTTCACCTTCTATATTGGCAAAACTATTCAAATAATTATTTAATACCCCATATAACTTTTCATGTAACATGGACTCTTTACCAATTTTAAACATTAGACGATAAAACTCTATATTATCTTCAATATGTGCGATAAGGAATTCCATTATTTGTCTTAAATCTTCGGTTGAGAACTTTCCACCACTACTATTTTTACTATCTATAATAAACTCACGCACAATATCTACATGTTCGTCTTCCATTTTTTCTAATAAGTCATATTTATCTAAATAATGCGTATAAAATGTGCCACGATTGATATCCGCTAAATCTGCAATTTGTTGCACAGTGATATCAGCAAACTGATGTTCATGTAGTAATTTTATAAATGCATCTTTAATTGCCTGTTGGGATTTTCTAATTCTACGATCTTGAGTCATGGTCTAGACCTCACTTTTAAGTATCTATTTTTATACAATTATATCGATTTTGTTGGTTTTCGTACAACTGACAACGCATTGCTCGTTGTTTCCCATGTCATTTGGTTTTACTATGAAGTTGTATTCATTAGACATGTAAAAAAGAGAGGATGACTAACATGGTACAAAATAATTTAGGTAATCCACAATTAGAAGTTACAAATGTTGAAGAAGTCAAAGATGGTTTAAATCATATCGTAGTAGATAGCATCCAATATGGTAACCAAGAAATGATTATGGAAAAAAATGTATCAGTAAACATGAAAGATGGCGAACAATTATATATTAATATTTTCAGACCTGATAAAGAAGGCCAATTTCCAGTTGTCATGTCTGCTGACACATATGGCAAAGATAATAAACCTAAAATTACAAATATGGGTGCTGCATGGCCTACATTAGGTGCAATTCCTACTTCAAGTTTTACACCAGAAGAATCTCCAGACCCTGGTTTCTGGGTTCCAAATGATTATGTCGTAGTCAAAGTCGCATTAAGAGGCAGCGCAGGTTCAAACGGTGTACTATCTCCATGGTCAAAACGTGAAGCTGAAGATTACTATGAGGTCATTGAATGGGCAGCACAACAAAATTGGAGTAATGGTAATATAGGTACAAATGGCGTGTCTTATTTAGCTGTCACTCAATGGTGGGTCGCTTCACTTAATCCACCACATCTTAAAGCGATGATTCCATGGGAAGGCTTAAATGATATGTATCGTGAAGTAGCCTTTCACGGTGGTATACCAGATACTGGATTTTTCCGTTTCTGGATAAAAGGTATCTTCGCGAGATGGACAGATAATCCAAATATTGAAGATTTAATTCAAGCTCAAAAAGATCATCCATTATTTGATGAATTCTGGAAACAACGTCAAGCACCACTTGCTCATATCACTACACCACTATTAACTTGTGCAAGTTGGTCTACTCAAGGACTACACAACAGAGGTTCTTTCGAAGGATTTAAACAAGCTAACTCTGAAAATAAATGGCTATATATACATGGTCGTAAAGAATGGGAAAGTTATTATGCACGTGAAAATCTTGAACGTCAAAAAGAATTCTTCGACTATTATCTAAAAGAAGAAGATAACGATTGGTTAGAAACACCACATGTCATTTATGAAGTGCGTGACAAATTATATCGTGGTGAATTTAAAAGCGCGACTCAGTTCCCGCTTCCAAACGCAAATTATCAAGCACTATATTTAAATAACTCAGATATGTCACTTAATAATCAATCTATATCAACAGGTACAGTAGCAAGTTATAACTCAGAAAGCAATGAAGATGAATTACGCTACACTTATACTTTCAATCAAGATACAGAACTCGTTGGTAATATGAAATTAAAATTATGGATAGCTGCCGAAGAGGCTGATGATTTAGATATATTTGCGGGCATTAAAAAGTTAGACCGTAAAGGTAATGAAGTACATTTCCCAGATTTCAACCATATTGAAAAAGGACAAGTCGCAACAGGTTGGTTACGTGCTTCTCATCGTGAACTAGATGAAACAAAATCTACAATTGCACAACCATGGCACACACATGCACATGAACAAAAAGTTACTCCAAATGAAGTCGTGCCAGTGGAAATAGAGTTATTACCATCTGGTACATTATTTAAAAAAGGTGAAACGTTAGTCGTTGTTGTTAAAGGTAATGAAATTATAAAAGGCAATAGTACACCTTTACCTAATATGAAAACACGTTATGAACATGAAGATACTGTAAATAAAGGCAATCACCTAGTTTATACAGGTGGCGATTTTGATTCACACTTAATTATTCCAGTAATTGAATAACTCCTTTATTGAACCATTACAAGACACGATTTAATATAATTAAAAAGAGCGATAAGACAACGTTTGATTATAAAGTTGCTTCTTATCGCTCTCTATTTATTTAAAAATTATGTGCTGCAAAACCATGTGCATCTTCTTCTGAGACATCACCAGTATCATAAACGTAATAAACATAAACCAGTTTACCTTTATCATCTACCAATTTAACTTTAAATGTAAATGTATTAAGTCGTTCTACATCCTTCGCATGATATTTTTTCAAATCGCTATAACCTTTTTCTTTTTCATATTCTTTAATTTTAGACATTACTTTTTCTGATGTTTCTTTATTTACTTTATTATCATCAAAATGTTTAGTGCCATCATCTTCATCAGAATGATGTTCTGATTTATGTTTCGTTGTTGAATCTTGTTCGTCATTATCCGCTGAATCACTAGACGTTTTTTGTTCTGAATTGTCGTCAGATTTTTCATTATCATCCTTGCTCTTATCTTCTTTATCATCGTTATCTTTCTCTTTATTCTTGATGTAATCTTCAATTTCTTTGTCGTTAAATGTTAAAGTCATTTCTACAAGCCCATTTAAAACCTCATTTCCTTTAAAGTTCTTTAGGTTTACAATATTTGTTTTAAAAGACTTATCTTTGTCATATTTGCCAATCGCATAAATGTTAACATCTTCATTTGCACTAAATGGTCCAAACGTTTTTGAACTATCATACGCACCTTGATTTTTATCATTAATATAAATATGAATGTCATCACTATCAAATTTACTACTATTTTCTATTTTAGAAATGGTTACACGCTTTTCTCCAAAGCTTTCTTTAACTATTGTACGTACGCCACTCATATTTAAATAGAGCTTTCCTTTACGCGCTTCCCCATTTACTTTTTTAACTGCAGGTATATCATAATTTCCCATAGTGAAATTGCCTAAATCCACGACACTATCCTTTTTCAACTCAATTTTATGTTCCTTACTATTATGTGTATAAGTCAATGTCCCCTCATTTTCAGAATACATTGCGACATTTAATTGAGGAACCTCATATACGTAATGATCAAACACCAAATACTTTTTACCCCTTTTTTCAGCACTAAAGAGTTGCGTCTTTAGTTCAGTAGTTACAATGGCGCCATTTGAATGTCCCTTTTTAGCTTCTAATATAGCCTTACCTATCTTGTCCGCATAGCTATCAAGTTGTTCATTTTGATTTAATAAATCTATAAATGCCTTTGATTCTTCAACAGTTAAATGTTTATCCTTAGCCGTTAAATAATGCGATAAGGTCTTAGCATCCTTGTGTTTAATAGCTTGAACGATTTGGTCTGCATCCTTTTCAGGTGATAATTGATGTTTTAATACTAAGAAGGCGGCTATTACTGAAATAATTAGTGCCACAACGATGAGCGACAAGATAATGCTAATCTTTTTTGACTTTTTAGGTTCTTTTTGAAAAGGCGGAACCAAACGAGTATCTATGTCTAGTTTCGTTCCACATTGTGTACAAACCTTTTGATTCGAAACAATCACACTACCACAATGTTTACAATATTTCATTAGAACCACTTCCAAAACAATCTAGGCACAATATCTAATTCATCAAATTGATTGATTAAAGTAGAACCACCTAAATGAAGTGCAAATCCAATAATCACAAAAAAGATGACAATACTATAAAAACTTGGTAAACGTAATGTTTGGTTCACGCTATTTTTAGTAATTAAATAGACACATGATGTAAATAATAAAATAATTGAAAATACTACTAAGATGCCACTAAGAATATACATTTTCAAAAATAAAACGAATAAACCGATATATAATACCAGTACTGAAATCGTATTAACTAAAATAAAATCTGAAAATACTTTCTTAAATCGTATAGGTTGTACTACAGTCAGTCTAATTACGCCAAAAGTAACGATGAATAAAAAACCTGTTGCAAAAGCAATGCCTAGAATAACTCTTAAAATAATTGAAGCAATGCCTGTAATATAATTGCCGAAATTATCTGCTATGTATAAATGAATAAACATTCCTAAAATTAAAAGGCCTACTATGATTAATGATGCTAACAAAGCATAACTGAATGAATGATTACCTCTAATCGTAACATCGTGAGAACGAAATGCTTGTTTAAAGAATTGCTTACTCTCATTAAAGATTGATTTCACTTTATTGCTAAATTCACCTTGTGCATAACGTTGTTCATATGACGGATACGTTTTAGCATATTTTTCACGGTCAAAGTCAGATTGATTCATACTTTGCTGAGTGTCATTATGAGTAACATGCGTTTCTAACTTATCTTCTGAAGAAAATGTAGAAATAGCCTCTGATTCAGAATGGTTACTACTATTATGTTGACTATGATTTACTACACTATCCAAGTTTAATGATTCTGATGTTGAGTGTGATGTGGCTGTACTTAATTTCGTGCCACATTCCCCACAAAATAAATCTCCATGTTGATAGGTCTGACCACAATTTGGACATTGCATTATGAATACCTCCATAAATATAAAATTTTAAGTTATTATACCACTAATTCATATTGCGTAAAATATTATTTTATTGATTTTAAATTCAAAAAAAGACTGAGATAGAATTCTTTTCGAATTCATCGTCTCAGTCCAATATAACCACTCATACTACAATTTAGTTTACTCAGCTTCTCTGATTTCAGCATCTACATCCGCATAATCAATTTCTGTTTCAGTAAATGTTTTATTATTAACCGGGAAATGTTGTTCAAATGTTTCGAAATTCTGTATTTCTACAGTGACATCGTCCACTTCAAAATCTAGTACATGACCACCAAAGTTGCGATTATCATTAGCAAAGTGAATATGGAAACCAGCTGATCCAATACCATGGAATAATTCTGGCGTAAAGAATCCAATAATTGTACCTTTAATATCTTCACGTGTTTCCTCAGGTTGTCTACGTGCTGAATCAATTAATCTCGTGTATGGTGGCTCTTGTTTAGGCATCATACGTACATGCATTTTTTTGAAAGTCCCACTAATTTTTACAGCAGAGAATAGGTTATCACTTAACATATGTTCTTTAACTTCATTTAACACATTTTCAGAATCTTTATCTGCAGTTTGATAAGATTTGTCCGCTTCAAAACGTGTGATGGTTGCATATGGTGTCATTTCATCACCATTTAACTTTTTAAATTCTTTATGTTCATTAGCATGGAATGCTTCACCATTTAAAAAGATAACTTCACCATTAGAACCTGTTAATGTAGCTAGTCCTGAATCTCCGTGTTCTAATAGTTCATTGATTGTAGCAGTACCTTCCAATAAACCTGCCATTAATGTACCTAATGTACCATGTTGATATAATACATGACTCATTTAATATTCACTCCTGATTATTATTTTTTAAACATTAGTTTAAAGAATCTGGTAAAACGTTTGTTGATAGTTTGATATTATCTTTATAATTGACTGGAATATCAATGACTACTGGTCCTTCAGTTTCATATCCTTCTTTAATTGCAGCTTCTAATTCAGCTTGACTAGTAACACGTAACCCTTTAGCACCAAATGCTTCCGCATATTTAACATAATCCACTGGACCAAATTCAACACCAGATGAACGATTGTATTTCATTTCTTCTTGGAATTCTACCATATTATATTTACCATCATTCCAAATCAATTGAATGATGTTTAATTTTTTACGAACTGCAGTTTCTAAGTCTTGTGCAGAGAATAAGAAACCACCGTCTCCTGCAACTGATACAACTTGTGTATTAGGACGAACCAATGCTGCTGCGATTGCCCATGGTAAAGCAACACCTAATGTTTGCATACCATTACTGAATAGTAAGTGTCTTGGGTTATAACTTCTAAATTTACGTGCCATCCAAATGTAATGACTGCCGACGTCTACTGTTACAGTTGTGTCATCAGTTAAAGTTTGTTGCATTGTTTCAATGATTTCTAACGGATGCATAATGCCATCTTCATGTGTATATTTAATACCAGTTGCTTCAATAATATCTGCTCTTAATTGTTCTAAATCGTCTAAGTGACTTTGTTCAATAATTGTTTCAGTCACATTATTTGATAATAACTCAATTGTACCAGCAATATTACCTACTAATTCTTTTTTAGGACGGAAGAAATTAGTAATTTCTGCTTGTTCTTCATCGATTGCAATAATTTCAGTTTCTAATTCTTTATTCCAGTTACTTGCTTCATATTCGATTGGATCATAACCGATTGTAACAACTAAATCTGCTTTTCTTAATAATTCATCGCCGACTTGGTTTCGGAATAAACCTACACGGCCAAAGAAATGATTTTCTAATTGGCGATTAAGTACACCAGCACCTTGGAATGTTTCAACCACTGGTAAATTTGTTTTTTCAACTAATTGACGAATCGCTTCAGTTTCCTTTTCACTTGAGCTTCTCATACCCGCAAGTAATACAGGGAAATCTGCTTTTTTGATTGCTGTAATGACTTCGTTGATGTCTTCAATTGCAGGAACACCTAAACGTGGTTTTTCACATAAATCAATTGCATTAGATTTAACTTGTGCTGAAATGACATCTTGAGGAATACTGATAAAGCTTGCACCATTTTTACCTGAAGTTGCCACACGAATTGCATTTGTCATAACTTCTGATAATGATTCTGGGTCTTGAACTTCTGCGCTATATTTTGTTGATGATTTCAATAATGAAACGTTATCTACTGCTTGATGCGTTTGTCGTAATAAATCATTACGTTTAACTTGACCACCAATTGCCAATACAGGGTCGCCTTCTGATGTAGCTGTTAATAAGCCTGTAGTTAAATTACTTACACCTGGACCACTTGTTACTAAAGCAACACCAGGATTACCAGTGATACGACCTACACCTTGTGCCATCATAGCAGCGTTTTGTTCGTGACGTGTAACGATTAATTCTGGACCGTCATCTTCTAATGCGTCGAAGAGATAGTCAATTTTAGCGCCCGGAATACCAAATACATAGTCCACATTATTATTTTTTAAAGTATCAATAACCATATCTGCAGCAGAATAATTATCTTTAGCCATTACATTCATATCCTTTCAAATACCTATATACTAAATTTTTATATTAAAAAAGAAGCCACACACATGTCTATTTTTTTAAGGGAAAAAGAGGGAAAGACTTAGTCACATGTTGTTTGCGGCTTCTTTATATTTAAAGTTACTTCATATTTCGATGTTGCGATGTAATCTCAGTTATTTAAGCATATTCAAATGTGAGATGGGAGTCTTCTGTTTATATGTCTTTATTGTGTATACAATTCGCTTCTCGTTAGCGACTATTGCTTTGACAATCTTTAGGGGAATGATTGCTACACAACACATTAAGAGAATTGTTTGAATTTGAATATGTTGTAACTTTATTACGTGATTAATTATAGTATGGGCTTTAATATAAATAAAATACATATTTTCGATAGAACCGATTCCATATTGGAATAGGTCAACTTTGTTTCATTTTTTATGAAAATCAGCCTCAAAAAAGGTCTAATCACTTGACTTATCCTTATTTATTAAGGTGCTAATGTTGACATAATATCTACTTTTTATATTTATAGTATAATTTTACTCTTTTTAATTGTTTTTATTTCACTTATATCTGTTATAATCAAATCTATCATTTAAATTTTCCTTGTTGCGTACCGTCATTTTATAAAAAGTAAGAAAACTTAAAATTTTCAGAAATTTTAGACAAAAACATAAAGTTTTGTGCTAATATTATAAATGTTCATTCGTTAACAAGTTGATCTTATAAAAGATTAAAATATAAAGTGGAGGTTCATCATTATGGCCAGTTTTTTCAAAAATTTAACACGAAAAGAAGATCCCACTATCTACCAAAATAAAGATGGTCATTTAAAACGTACATTACGTGTTCGAGATTTTCTTGCATTAGGTGTAGGTACCATTGTATCAACAGCTATCTTCACGCTACCTGGCGTGGTTGCTGCTGAACATGCCGGTCCTGCAGTAGCGCTATCTTTCTTATTAGCAGCCATTGTAGCTGGTTTAGTAGCATTCTCATATGCAGAAATGGCATCCACAATGCCGTTCGCAGGTTCAGCTTATTCTTGGATTAACGTTTTATTTGGAGAATTCGCTGGATGGGTAGCAGGTTGGGCACTTTTAGCTGAGTACTTTATCGCCGTAGCCTTTGTAGCTTCCGGTTTCTCAGCAAACTTACGAGGACTCGTTTCCCCATTAGGTATTGTATTACCGAAAGCATTGTCTAATCCTTTTGGTTCTGATGGCGGCGTTATCGATATCATTGCTGCTATCGTTATCATTATCACTGCGGTTATCCTTTCTCGTGGTATGACTGAAGCAGCACGTGTAGAAAATGTCTTGGTTATACTTAAAGTATTTGCGATTGTATTATTTATCATCGTTGGTTTAACTGCAATTCATGCATCAAATTATGTACCTTTTATTCCTGAACACAAAGTAACTGACAACGGTGACTTTGGTGGATGGCAAGGTATCTATGCTGGGGTTTCAATGATATTCTTAGCTTACATTGGCTTTGACTCAATCGCTGCAAACTCTGCAGAAGCCATTGACCCTCAACGAACAATGCCACGCGGTATTCTTGGTTCATTAGGCGTAGCACTCGTATTATTCGTAGGGGTTGCATTAGTATTAGTAGGTATGTTCCATTATTCTGAGTATGCGGATAACGCTGAACCAGTAGGTTGGGCATTACGTCAAAGTGGACATGGTGTTATCGCAGCGATTATCCAAGCCATTTCAGTTATGGGTATGTTTACTGCTTTAATTGGTATGATGTTGGCAGGTTCACGTTTACTTTATTCATTCGGACGTGATGGTTTATTACCACCTTGGTTATCTAAATTAAACCATAAACATTTACCAAACAGAGCGTTATTAATTTTAACTATTATTGGTGTGTTAATTGGTTCAATGTTCCCATTCGCATTCTTAGCACAGCTTATCTCAGCTGGTACATTAGTAGCATTTATGTTTGTATCTCTTGCAATGTATCGTTTAAGAAAACGTGAAGGTAAAGACTTACCAGTACCATCATTTAAAGTACCATTCTTCCCTGTATTACCAGTGATTACATTTGTTTTAGTATTACTTGTATTCTGGGGATTAAGCTACGAGGCTAAACTATATACTGTCATTTGGTTCTTAGTTGGTATCGTCATCTATTTACTCTATGGTGTTCGCCACTCTAAGAAAAATGAAGAAAAAGACTATATCGTTCCTAAAGATTAATATAGACATAACAAAAAGCACTTATCTCATCAAATTAAATGAGATAAGTGCTTTTAAAATTCAACATTAAATAGGACTGATGACAAAAATCATCAGTCCTATTTTCATGGCATCTTTTTTCTTATTACCAACCTTGTCCGTCTATATTATAGTTATCTAATTGTCCCTCTTGTAATGCTTGTAAAGCATCTTCTATTGTATCTAAAGCATAATCTAATTGCTCATACGTAATCACTAATGGTGGTTGGAAGCGAAGCACATTACCTGCAACTGCGATTAATACCAATCCATGATCAAAACAGTAATTACATATTTTCAAGGCTTCTTCTGAGGCTCTCGTTTTAGCTTGCTTGTCTGATACGATATCAATACCAATTGATAATCCTTTGCCTCGTACATCTCCCACGAATTCATATTGATCAGTCCATTGATCCATTCGCTTACGGACGTATGTCCCCTTTTCAGAACTAGCAGTTAGTAAATCTTCATCTTCAATCATACCTAATGTAGCTAAAGCCGCTTCACAACTCACTGGATTGGCACCTGTAGTAAAGAGATGTGCCGGTGCCTCAAGTGTCTCTATGATTTCTTTACGACCAACAATAGCTGACATAGGTAAACCACCTGCCAACGATTTACCAAACGTCACTAAATCAGGTGTAAAGTTATAATGATCGATTGAACTCCAAGTACCTGTTCGTCCTAAACCTTGTTGAATATCGTCCACAGCAATTAAAATGCCATGTTCATGACACAACGCTTCTAACGCCTCAAAATATCCATCAACAGGTTCTAGCAATCCACCATCTCCTTGAATGGTTTCAACAACGATACATGCAACTTCTTCTGCTGGTACATATTTCGCAAACATCTCTTTAAGTGGCGCAAGATATTCCTCTACTGTATTAGGATTCGGTTGTTCATACATGCCTCTATATTTATCCGGAAAAGGAATATGATAAAAGCCATTTAATAAAGGCCCATAATGCTTACGCATATTTAAACTAATAGCAGACATAGATAGTGAACCGAATGTTGAACCATGATACGCATTTGTAAAACTAATGATATACGGTCGCCCTGTATAAGCACGTGCAAATTTAATAATGCCATCATTCGCATCGGAACCACTCAGACCAAAAGTCACACGTTTCTCATAATCGCCAGGGGCAATTTCGCAAAGTTTCTTCGATAATTTCACAGCTGGTTCATGATACATGTAGGCTGGTGTATAGTGGATAAATTTCTCTGCTTGCTTCTGAATCGCTTCAGTTACAGGCTTAGGTGCATGCCCTACATTTTGTGAGCTTGCACTAGACAATAAATCAATATATTCTTTACCATCTACATCGACCAATGTCGCACCATATCCGTGGTCAATGGCTAATGGATAATATTTAATTCTTCCAGATGCCGCAAAGTATTTCCCGTCTTCATTAATCAATTGCTCTGCCTTACTCACTTGTACTCATCCTCCCAAGTGTAGCCATCCCTAACATTCGCTACACAAATAAACATTTTGAAGTAATAAGTACCAATATACTAATAATTGTCAGATTTGTAAATATTTTCTGAAAAATTAAAAATCTTAAACTTTCACTGTATCTTGCATTCGTTCTTATAGATAAAACAGACATGACTAAACGTAAATGTGTTAAATCATACTCGTCATGTCTGTAGCATTTCGATGATCAATATAATTATAAATTTCAAACTGTGCGTTACACTATATAATTATAAGATTCAGTCATTTGGAATTATTTACTTTCATATGGAATCACGTCATCGCCATATTCTTTCTTAATGTAATCTTTAATTTCTTTTGATTGCATTACTTTTAATAATTCTTGGAATTTTTTATCGTTTTTATGGCCTTCTTTAACAGCGATAATGTTTGCGAAAGGAGAAGATTTGCCTTCCATTACAATGGCATCTTTAGACGGTTTCAGACCGTTATCAATCGCATAGTTTGAATTCATTATAACTGCTGCCCCTTCACCATTTTTGTATGTTTTAGGTAGAAACTCAGCACCTTGTTGATGATTAAATTTTAAATTTTTTTTATTCTCAGCAATATCTTCAAATTTGGCATCTTCGATTTTGACACCTTTTTTAAGTTTAATTAAACCGGCATCTACAAAGAAAGATAAAAATCGCCCTTCTTCTGCTGGATTATTAGAGACATAAATGGTTGACCCGTCTGGAATATCTTTTAAATGTTTATATTTCTTACTGTAAACGCCCATGGGTGTTGTAAACACTTTACCTAATTCTTCTATTTTATAACCGTGACTTTTCTTTTCAGCATTTAAATAAGGTACATGTTGGAAGAAATTAGCATCAACATCACCTTTATCCAAAAGTTTATTAGGTACTTTGTAGTCATTGACTTCTTTGACCTCTAAGTCATACCCTTTTTTCTTTAATTGTTCTTTAGCTTTCTTTAATACATCACCATGTGGTGCGGGAGATGCAGCAACAGTAATCTTCTTGCTATCTTCTTTATCTTTACCACACGCTGTTAATACGATAATTAAGACTAAAATACTAACGATACTTAAATACTTCTTCATGTATATCGACACCTCTTTGAATAGATTCTTCAATTTCAGAACAACTCTTAAATAGTTAGAAGACATAAAAAAATACTTTCTATTATTTAAGAGAAAGTATCGATGCACTTTCTCTTATCTCTTAAAGTATTGTCTACTTTATGTGAATTAGCACCATTTCGTAAAACGACGGTTGCCGGGCTTCTTAGGGCACATCCCTCCACCACTCTTGATAAGAGTTTGTTAGCTATATTGAATTGTTTTTATCTTAGCATGCAGTTATATTAAGGTCAATATTATTTTTAGAATTTTCTAAAAATAATAAAAGTGTACATTCTAGATAATACGGGAATATACATTGCAACACGAATATTAAGGATGGGTGTCCATGATACGTTATCGCTATCATCTTATAAGTGCCATTGTCATCAGTACGATTTTATTAATCACAATGGCTATGATGGATGTTTTTATGCAACACACGCACCTTACACTACTATTAATTAATATTGATTTTTTAGTTGATCCAAGTAAGACGCCACTTGCATTAGAGATACTCATTCATATTATGATTGGCATATCGATTTATATTATATTTTTAATCATTTATCATATATCAAAGCTAATTTATCAGTTAAGTTATCTGTTTTTAATGATTACTTTCATATTATTATATCCATTATTAAATTTTATCGCTCAACGTTCTATATTCCAGTTTAGTTGGATAGAGTATGGTTTGTGGATAATTGCACATATTATTTTTTCTTGTTTAATGGCTTGGGCTATTCCCTTCTTTTCGAAAAAGAAACACTAAATGGCTAATTTCATATAAACTTTAATATTATTAAGATATCTTTACAAAGACGCCATTTTTTAAGCTGGATTAAAGTTTAAATATCGTTTACTTTAAGCCCGTATTCAAACCAATGATGCGTGTTAAACTAAGGTTGTAAATGATAATAAATGAAATGGGGTTTTCATTGTGAAGAAGATTTCTATTATCGGTTCAACGCTTTTAACTAGTACTGTTATTTTGACTTCTCTAGGTTCAAATCATGCTTTGGCAGCTGATATTGTAACGAAAGACAATGCACAACAAGTTGCTTCAGAGGCATTATTAAATAGCGGAGGCAACCCTGATTTACAAAATTTAAATAAAGCGATTGATAAAGGAAATTATTTTGAGATTAAAAGTCACAATAAAGCTAATGCCGGTTTAGGTGTTTATAAAGTTTATAAAAATGGTGAAGTCGAATATAAAAATGATAAATTCAGTAGCTATAATCAATTACAAAGTGGCGTAACTTACGCTGAACACGGTATTGCCAATGCGGCTGAAGTTGATAACCAAGAACATAATAACTCAAAAGTTCATTCTGTAGATTGTGCACGTGAATTAAATTCATATTATGTAGGTAATGTTAAATCTTCTGAAGTTCCGTCATCTCATAAACTTAAAAACAATGACTATAACCCATCATCCGCTTCAATTAAAACTTTACCTCAAACGGGTGAAGCTGATAACACGCCATCAGCACAAGTACTTGGTAGTATCTTTTTATTATTAGGTGGTACTTTAGTAACTAGACGATTAAATAAAAAAACATCATAGCATCATGTTGAAAAATCAATTTAAGCATGAAATTTATCTTATAGTCCATAAAAAATCAACTCAGTGCCACTTTCACGACACTAAGTTGATTTTTAATTACTTTAATTATTATTTTTGCTATCTTTATTGTCTTTGCTGTCTTTTTCTTTACTATCTTTGTTATTAGAATTTTGTTCTACACCCTCTGGATCACGTTCTTTAGCACTACCCTTTTTAGGATTGTAGTTGGCACCTTTAGTATAATCATTACCAGCATTCCATAATAAGAATTCATTTACGCCATTATCTTTTAACGCTTGGACTTGTTCAGAAACTGCTTTAGCATCATAGTCAATGTAATTACCATCTCCTAAATATGAAGCAGTGAAGTCTTGAATCCAAGGACGAGAAATGGGTTTCTTCTTACCTAAAGTATCCAATAAGTTATTTTCTTTTTGAATATAACGGTTTACCGTTTTGTATGGTTCTGTATCTGGTGCATCTAAACCGAAGTCACCGTTACTCCAGTGTGACGGATAAATCATAGATGAGATTGCATCTACATTTTCAGACATTTTAGGGAAACTTTGTCCAATACCTGGTGCATTTTTCACTAATGCTGAGTACCCAAATACGTCTGCAGACACATTTACACCCATTGGTTTCAATTCTTTATTTGCATGTTCCAAGAACTTAGTAATTGTATCAACACGTTGATCACCAGAACTTAACTTACTGTTTTTATAATCATCTTTATTATAAGTTAAATTATCTGCTTCATTTTCAAAACCTTCTGGGAAACGGACATAGTCGAATTGAATATCTTGGAATCCAGCTTTAGCTGCCGCTTTAGCAATGGTAATATCATAATCCCAAACTTCTTTCATAAATGGATTAATAAAACTATCGCCTTTACCATTCGTCCAAACAGAACCATCACTATTTTTGAATGACCATTCTGGATGTTCGTTCGCCAATTTCGTATCTTTAAACGTTACAATACGTGCAATTGGATAAATATGGTTGTCATGTAATTTTTTTAATAATTTCTTACCATCAACAATATCTAATGTATTTTTGTCTACTTTTTTATTACCAGTATTCAACTTCATCGTGATGTTACCTTCATCATCTTTAACGTCGATAACCATCGTATTTAATTTTGAATCTTTGATAAATTTAATTAACTCATCTAATTTCTCACCTTTAGTTGAGTTACTCGTCACATAAATACCTTTAACACCATCTTTAGGATAGTCTACTTTGTTTTCATTCTTGTTCTTGTCATTTGTTTCTTTTAATTTGTCACTTTGACTATTACTACTTGTTTGTTCATTCTTCTGGCTGTCCCCTTTTTGCCCGCTGTTAGATGAATTATCCCCATTACTACACGCAGCGAGTAACAAAGCACTTGTTGTTAATACAGCAAATATTTTGTTCTTTTTCATTCCCTGAGCCTCCGAAAACTTTTTATATGTATAATTAGGTTCTCATTATTTAGAATAGTAAGCGATTTTTAAGGTTTAAAATATCCTAAATAAGAGAACCTAACTTGCCTCTAGAATAGCATACTTTTAACAAAAATATTCACTACCGCAAAATTTTATAATATAAATTAACTAATGTTTGTATGTTTTTAAATACATTTTATATAAATCGTGTGCTCATAGGTTTAATTTTGAATAAATTAATTGCGTATCACCAATCATCCATTGAATTTGATGTTTTGTTTGATGATAATGATTTACTACGTTGTCGTCATTATTTCTAGGGAAATCCCAAATATATTTGAGAAATTCTATACTTATTGTCTTAGGATTGGGAGTGGGACAGAATTCTTTTTAAATTCGTCGTCCCACCCCCGCAAGGATGACTAGAACTGAAAAAAGCTTGATTTAAGCGCATTTTCAGTTCAGTCAGCTACTGCGAAATTGCAAAATAGCATATTTATATTATTTATGTCCCAGTCTTCTTTCTAAATATACTCTTAAGATATCGTTTGATAACACGGTATATACATTTCCACTTGGGTTCTTTTATCCAAATCACTATCGTTGCTCGTTCTAATCTCATGGGTAAGGTATTTGAATAATGACCATCAATAATCCAAGATGGCGTCGCTACAATTTCTTTCAACTGAGCGTGTAAGGATTCCGGCGTTACAGTCTCTTTATCGTTAAGCCATTGTATTTTATCGATGTGATACAAAGGTATCTTATAATTCTGTTGCAAACGCATGGCTAACGTTGATTTCCCTGAACCTGGACTACCAATAATTAAGATACGATGTTCCATTTTATTACCTCGCATATTTTAATTTTTGAAAATGAGTTATACAACAAATGAGTACAATTTATGAAACTATAAACTGTAAAATATGAATTTTCAATAAATATAAGTTTTATAACTTGAGAATGTGCTTAATTTTTATCATAATAAATATGAAAGTTAATTAAAGGAGTGGAAAGAGTAATGAATAAAGAACAATTAGAAAAAATGACTAATGGGAAAGGTTTTATCGCAGCATTAGACCAAAGTGGCGGTAGTACTCCTAAAGCATTAAAAGAATATGGTGTAAACGAGGACGAATATAGCAATGATGACGAAATGTTCCAACTTGTACACGATATGCGTACTAGAGTTGTAACTTCACCTTCATTCTCTCCAGACAAAATTTTAGGTGCTATCCTTTTCGAACAAACAATGGATCGTGAAGTTGAAGGCAAATATACTGGTGACTACTTAGCTGACAAAGGCGTTGTTCCTTTCTTAAAAGTCGACAAAGGTTTAGCTGAACAACAAAATGGTGTTCAATTAATGAAACCTATCGATGATTTAGACGATACGTTAGACCGTGCGGTTGAACGTCACATCTTCGGTACTAAAATGCGTTCTAATATCTTAGAATTAAATGAACAAGGTATTAAAGACGTTGTTGAACAACAATTTGAATTCGCTAAAAAAATCATCGCTAAAGGTTTAGTACCAATCATTGAACCTGAAGTTAACATCAACGCTAAAGACAAAGCTGAAATCGAAGAAGTATTAAAAGCTGAACTTAAAAAAGGCTTAGATTCATTAAATGATGATCAATTAGTAATGTTAAAATTAACTATCCCAACTAAAGCTAACTTATACAAAGAATTAGCAGATCATCCAAATGTTGTACGCGTGGTTGTATTATCAGGTGGTTACAGCAGAGACGAAGCAAACAAATTATTGAAAGACAACGACGAATTAATCGCAAGCTTCTCACGTGCATTAGCAAGTGACTTACGTGCTAGCCAATCACAAGAAGAATTCGATAAAGCATTAGGCGACGCAGTAGACTCAATCTATGACGCATCAGTAAATAAAAACTAAGGTGCGAAGAAAAGCGTTCAGGTCGCGAGCAATAACGAGCTATGAGCAAAAATCGTTCTTTGATTTTAGCGATTAGCGTATTATTGTCGAACGACCTGCTTTTCGTAGCCCGTTTATCACTAGGTGCGTAAGTGAGCGCTTAGGTTTTGAGCAGAATCGAAAAGCGAGCAAAACTGTTCTTCAAGTTTTGTCGAGCTTTGAGTATTTCTGCCGAAAAACCTGCTCACTGTAGCCCGTTTATCACTAGGTGCGTAAGTGAGCGCTTAGGTTTTGAGCAGAATCGAAAAGCGAGCAAAACTGTTCTTCAAGTTTTGTCGAGCTTTGAGTATTTCTGCCGAAAAACCTGCTCACTGTAGCCCGTTTATCACTAGGTGCGTAAGTGAGCGCTTAGGTTGCGAACAATTACTAGCATCAAGCAAAAACTGTTCTTTAGTTTTAGCGCGATGCGTATAATTGTTGAGCAATCTGCTCACTGTAGCCCGTTTATCATTCCGGCGAAGTTCTATACAACTTCACTCGAATTAAAAGCCGACTGGTTATTTCAACCAGCCGGCTTTTCTAATACTTATTATGCTTGATTATGCGTTTGATGTTCTTCGAACAATTCCCCTACTTGATTAAAGAAATCGCCAAACGTTTGTGCTGCATTGTCATCAAACATTTTTTCTAAATTAGATTGTGATTCACTTGCACTTTGTTCAGAAACTTCATACATTTTTGCTTCATACGCTTTCAATGCACTTTGTAAATCATCATTCTCTTTTATCGCTTCTGCTAATAAATAAGCATCATAAAATGCCATATTGACGCCCTCACCCGCAAACGGACTCATTAAATGTGCAGCATCACCAATTAAAGTTAAATTTGACTGATTATCCCATTTGAATCCAATTGGCAATTTATAAATACGGCGTAGTAATAAATCATCACCAGCATATTCGATATATTTTTTTAAATCTGCATCCCAATCTTCAAAATCTTTCATTAACTGCGCTTTAATTTCAGATTTTGACATTGCTTTAAATTTATCAAATTCGTCGTAAGCCATTTTATACGACATGTAGACTTTTATACGTCCATCGCCATTGACTTGTCCTAATATCGCTTTATTGTCTCCAAAAGCCATCATTTTACCATTTTTATTAAACTGGGCTAAATCAGGATATTGATTAAACACGTCTTCCACATTCAATTCAACCATTGAAATATCATTATATTCTACATCTACATGAGCCAAATATGGTCTTACTTTTGAAAAGGCACCATCAGCCCCAATCACAAAATCAAACGTTTCATTGCTATCATCATCAAACATCACTTCAATTTGTGCATTGTCTAACTGTTTCAATGATTTAAATGCTTTACCGTATACCACTGTGCCATCGTTCAATTGTTCTGAAATTATGTCACATAATTCACCACGGTCAATCTCTGGGCGACCGCCCTCAATTTCAGGGTCTGCCGTTTCTTCATAGTAGACATTGCCATTTTTATCTAAAACACGTGTGTCTTCACCCTCAAAACGGGCAAGTTCTCTAAATTTATCAATAATGCCAGTTTCTTTTAATGCCAATTGACCGCTTTCCTCATGAATATCTAATGAGCCACCACGATCACTATTCACATTGAGTCCAGCTTTTTCAAAGATTTTAACCCCAAATCCTTGTTGTTGTAGGAGAAGACCTAACATTAAACCACCAGGGCCTCCTCCAATAATACCTACATTTTTTACATCTTTAATGTTCATAACCCGTTACCCCCGATTTATTATTTATAGAATCGTTCTAATTTTTCTTTAGTTTCTTCAATAAATACGTTTAATTCTTTTTGTTTTTCTTCATCTTGTAATGCACTTTGACTTGCTTTCATAAATCCATGGAATAATCCTTGTAATTGTTCGCGTGATGCTTTCATTTGTTCAAAATCTACATTTTTAAATTGTTCTAAGCGTTGTGTAAATTCATCTTGGTCAACATTCTCTTTTAAGAAGGTTTTACCTTCATCTGTAATGGTGTAGATTTTTTTGTTACCCTCTTTAGAAATTGATACAAAGTCTCTATCTTCTAACATTTGTAAAATTGGGTAAACTGAACCAGGACTTGGTGAATAGAAACCTTTGAAGCGTTCTTCTAAATCTTTAATGATTTGATAACCGTGACGTGATTCTTCTTCTAACATTTGTAAAATAATAAATTGTAGATTTCCTTTTTTGAAAAATCTATCTCGACCACCACGACGTCCGAAACCACCAAACCCTTCAAAACCTTGTGGCCCTTTGCTTCCACCAAATTGTTCAAAACGATCCATTCCTTGTCTCATATCTTGCATATGTCTTCTAAACATCATTAAAATCACCTTTTCTTTAATTATTATTTAATTACTTTTTCGATATATCGATATAATAAACGATATATCGTTAAATGTAAAGCGATATATCGAAATAATTTTATTAAAAATAAATACCATTCCAACAAAGACCGTCAGAATAGTATTTATACATATTAATTTTGTTCAAATTCTTCATTCGCAAGGTGCTCTAAATTACCAAATAACGGTTTCCACGCTTCAATTGTATAATGAGAAACTAAGCCTTGATACCAAAAAGGATCTTTCTCAAGTAACGACATTAACATGTCACGATTTTTAACTTTAAATATTAAATAAGCTTCTTTCACATCTTTGCGCTCATCAACAGTTGGACCAGAAACTATTAAGTGCCCTTGCTTTATCAACTTCTTTAAGTATAAGACATGCGGGACAACATACTTCTTCCATCTTTTTAAATCAGTGTGTTCAAATTTTACGATATAGTATTTCATAACGTCCCCTCTATACATGAATCAATACTTTACCAAACTTACCACCAGTGATTACAGGTATCGCATCGCCATATTTATCTTGTAAATAGTCTTTCACACTCCCCAGTTGTTGTTCATCTAGTTCAACCTCAACTTCTTTTAACCATTGAGGTAATTGCTGCATAACATCATCAAGTGTTTTATCATTGTGTTGTGTATGACGCTCGATTAATGTTTCATACGTGTAATCATTAACATATAATAACTGCAATAAGTAATACATATCCGCCGTCATAGTCTGACTTTTTTCATCTAAAAATGCTACAACCTCATCAACTATTGAATTTTCCTTAGGTCCAGCAATTAAACTGACATATACATATTTCTGTGCGATATCAATTGCTTTATTAACCGCTTCCCACGTCGTAACTGCCGGACACATAGATGCAAATACTAAATCATGATGCCCTAGTTCATCAATGCAAGCATCTTCAAACGATTGATTAATCGTTTCTAGTGTTACACCGAAATGGTACGCATTATCTTTTAGCATGTCATGTAATATAGGTGATGGCTCTAACGCTGTCACTTTAGCACCTTCTTTAGCAAATGGCATACTAAAGACGCCTGAGGCAGCACCAATATCTAATATACTTAAATCACTAAATGCTCCCGTTTGTCGTTCAATCCAATCCATAATACGTTTTGTACGTTGTTGGCTTTCTTTAGTAAATGATTGTTTATCAAAGTTTTTTGCCCACTTTTCAAAGCCAGGTGCAGATGGATCACCTAAGCCTGCACGTTTCATTCTTTTATCTTGTGTATTAGGATCGTTTTCCCACGCTTTCTCCCAATATTGATTATTAAATATATTTTCATTCACTATCATCAGCCCCTATATCTTAAATATTCATTTGTATTTTAACTATCAACTATAAAAAAACAAAACAATTTGAATGATTGGTTATATTTGAAATTACTTACAATTTTATATATTAAGAAGAATCATGTATCATTTAAATAATCAATATTATCGAAAGTTGTTGATAAATATGGAAATATCTTATTTAAATGAATTTATTGTCTTAGCTAAATATCAAAACTATTTCAAAGCTTCCCAAGATCTTTATATTGCCCAATCCACATTATCAAAACATATTGTTACATTAGAAAATGAATGTGGATACCGCCTTATTGACCGTAGTAATAAACAATTTGAACTAACAGAATCAGGTAAATTATTCCTTCATTATGCGAAAATGATTTGTCAGAACCATAAAGATTTAATCACAAAACTAGAACAACAAAATCATGATAATTTACTGACCATTAATCTTGGTGCCTCTCGATTAATGATTGAATATGGTATCACTAACATCGTCTCACAATGTATCCAAAAATTTCCAAATGTAAGATTCCGTATTCATGAAGGTAGTGAGCAAGATTTGCAGCAACTTATAGAAGACGGTGCAATTGATATAAGTTTCTTAAGAGAAGAACGACCGGTGCATGAAACACACGCCTTTACCTATTTAGAAGAAAAACTGTGTGCCGTCGTTCACGAATCTCATCCTTTAGTGCATGTTCCGGAAGTAACACTTGATATGCTTGAGGGCGAATCGCTGTATCTTACTCCTGATTTTGCGATTGAACATCAATCTTTCTTAGATTATTGCGAAAACCAACAATTCTATCCACATATTTCATTTACTGCACCTCGCATTGAGAACTTTCTTGAGATGGCAAATATCAATAATGGCGTAGCATTAATTATGGAACAACAAGCGAAATTCTATATCACCTCACCTTTAAAAATGGTTCCATTTAAATCACCAATAACATCCTACATCAATGTCAAAGTATATGACCATATTTTACCTTCTAATGAGATAGATGAATTAATGAAGCTTATTCAAGCATGTAGTCACGACAAGCACTAACAATTGTCAAGGGACTAAAGGTCTATTGGTACTTTCAAATATAGAATGGTTGATTCGCTTAATCCGAATTGATACCCCTCCTTATGTGATAAATAATAGATTTATCACAATTTAGAGGAGGAGTATAAGATGAAACGAACCTTTATATCACTTTTAACAGCTACAGTCCTATTATCTGGTTGTAGTGCTGGTGAACATCAAAGCAACAATTCAAGTCACGATACAAAAGGTGTGTCTACATCTAGTGTTAAGATTAAAAATTATAAGCAAGCCTCATCATCATTGAAAATAGATAACACGAAATGGAAATATGATAGTAAAAACAACGTTTATTATCAATTAAATGTGCGTTATGTTTCAAACCCCCAAGCCAAAAATGTAGAAAAACTTGGTATATATGTACCTGCCGCCTATTTCACAGGTAAGAAAAATAGCAACGGCACCTATACAGTTACAATTAATAATGGAAAAAAAGTGAACGGTTATTCCGCTAAAACAGCTCCTATCGTCTATCCGGTAAACACCCCTGGCTATGCTGAACAAAGTGCGCCTACTTCATATAATTACAGCAACATTTCGAAATATATGAAAGCTGGATTCATTTATGTAGAAGCAGGTCTTCGTGGCCGTAGTATGAGCATGGGCAATGATAGTAGTAGTTCTAGTACGAAATCATATGAAACTGGCTCTCCATGGGGTGTAACGGATCTTAAAGCAGCAATTCGATACTATCGCTTCAATGATAGCAATCTCCCAGGTAATAGCAGTAAGATTTATACATTTGGTCATAGTGGTGGCGGTGCTCAAAGTTCCATTGCCGGTGCTTCTGGAGATAGCAAGCTATATTATAAATATTTAGAAAAGATTGGCGCCGCCATGACAGACAAAAATGGTAAATATATTAGTGATAAAATCGATGGTGCCATGGCATGGTGCCCAATTACAAGTTTAGACCAAGCTGATGCCGCATATGAATGGCAAATGGGTCAATATGGTAACGAAGGCAACCGTAAAACAAACTCATTCCAAAAACAATTATCAACAGATCTCGCTTCATCATATGCTAGCTATTTAAATCAATTAAAGCTTAAAGATGGTAACACAACACTGTCATTATCTAAATCTAAACATGGGCAATATACTGAAGGTACTTACGCTAAATATCTTAAAAAAGAAATTGAAGACTCAGCTACTGAATTTTTAAATAACACAACTTTCCCATACAAACAAAGTAGCTCGGAACAAGCGGGCATGACTAGCGGTAAACAAAGTGGCAATAAACCAAGTGGTAGTAAACCATCCGGTAAAAAACCTTCAGGCAATAGTGGTTCAGCACCTAAAATGGGTAATCAATCTTCAAACAAGACATATAAAACAATGGATGACTATTTGAAAGCATTGAATAAAAAAGGCACATGGATTACGTACGACAAAAAGACAAAACGTGCACATATTACAAGTCTTAAAGACTTTGCAAAATACTATAAACAACCTTCAAAATCTGTCTCAGCCTTTGATGACTTAAAACGTAGCCAAGCTGAAAATGAAGTATTCGGTACTTCTGGTAATAACAGCAAATTACATTTTAACCAAACACTTGCAAAACTTTTACAAGATAATAAATCAAAATATAGTAAATTGAGTGGTTGGAATAGCAAATATGTATCTGCCTACCATAATGATTTAACTAAAACAGACAAATTAGGTACGAACATGTCTACACGAATGAACATGTATAATCCAATGTATTATTTATCTAATTATTATGGCGGTTATGGTAAGTCAAACGTGGCTAAACATTGGAGAATTAGAACAGGCATCCAACAAGGCGATACAGCATTAAATACTGAAACCAACTTATCCCTAGCATTGAAACAACTTGTAGGCGCTAACAATGTTGATTTCAAAACGGTATGGGATCAAGGTCATACAATGGCAGAAACATCTGGTGATGGTAACAGTAACTTCATCAAATGGGTAGAAAGCATAAATAAAAAATAAGACGCATTATTAACACAACATATATTAAAATAACTAAGTCCCTAGAAGAAATGGATAACCACGGCTTCTAGGGACTTTTATTGTATTTTCATTTTATAGTTTAGCTATAATGTTTCACCGTTTGATTCAATCACTTTACGGTACCAATCAAATGAATCTTTCTTCGTACGTTTTAATGAACCATTCCCATCATTATCGCGGTCTACGTGTATTAAACCATAGCGTTTTTTCATTTCACCAGTTGTGAATGAAATAATATCAATAATACCCCATGGCGTATAACCCATTAATTCTACACCATCTTTATCAACAGCATCGATGGCTGCTTCAATATGTTCGCGTAAATATTCAATACGGTAATCATCATGGATTTGTCCATTTTCATCAAATTCATCTACAGCACCAAAACCATTTTCAACAATAAATAATGGAATTTGGTAACGGTTATATAATGCATTTAATGTGTAACGTAAACCGACTGGGTCAATCGCCCAACCCCAATCACTCTTCTTAATATATGGATTATCAACTGAGTTTGGTAAACCACCATTAACAACATTATCTTCTACACTTGATTCATTATCATGTTTTACAGCTGTAGACATATAGTAACTGAATCCGATGTAATCCACTGTACCTTCACGTAAAATATCGTCATCACCATCTTGCCAACCAATATCGAATCCTTCACGTTCGAACATCTTCGTCGCATAACCTGGGTAATAACCACGGACATGAACATCTGGGAAGAAGAAACGCATACGACTTGCCACTTCCGCTTCCATAATATCTTCTGGGTTACAGCTATAAGGGTAGATTGGCACATGTGAAATCATCGCACCAATTTCGAATTCAGGATTGATTGCTTTACCAATCTTAACGGCTTTAGCACTCGCAATTAATTCATTATGCGCTACTTGGTACAACACTTCTTCTTTATTATCATCCTCTTTTAATGAGACACCTGAGTTTGTCCATAAGAAGATTGGATTATTGATGTCCATTTGGTTGTTTATTTCGTTAAATGTCATCCAATATTTCACTTTATCTTTGTAACGTTTAAATACAGTTTCTGCAAAATGCGCAAAGAAATCTGCCACTTTACGATTTCTGAAACCTCCATATTCACGCGCTAAATGTAATGGCATTTCAAAATGTGAAAGTGTAATCACAGGTTGAATGTTATATTTTAATAATTCATCAAATAAATCATCATAGAATTGTAGCCCTGCTTCATTAGGTTCTGTTTCATCACCATTAGGGAATATGCGTGTCCATGCGATTGATGTTCTTAAACATTTTAAGCCCATTTCACTGAACATTTTCACATCATCTTTATAACGATTATAGAAATCAATACCAACATGATTTGGGTAATATTTGTCTGGTTCTACATCTTGTGTGATTTCACGTGCTTTACCGTGTGCGCCAGCTGTCATCACATCAATAACACTTAATCCTTTGCCATCTTGATCATAGCCACCTTCGAATTGATTGGCTGCTAAAGCGCCACCCCATAAGAAATCTTTAGGTAATTTAGACATCTCTCAAAACTCCTTTTCTTATTTATCGATTTTTCAATATTTTACTTTTTAACTACCGTCATAATCTTATCTTTTGCTTTTACGTGTTGTGTATCGTCTAATATGACATCTTCAAATTCATCACTATTTGTGATTAATACTGGTGTAATAATGTCATAGCCTTGTTCTTTGATATAACTTGCATCAAATTTTAATATAGGTTGTCCTACTTTTACTTTTTCATTTTCAGAAACGAGTAAATAGAAACCTTTACCATTCAACTTAACTGTATCTAAGCCTACGTGCACTAGAAGTTCAACACCATTTGATGATGTAATACCAATAGCATGTTTACTAACTGCTACCATGCTGATTGTGCCATCGATAGGTGCTTTAATCTCATAACTTTCTGGTTGGATAGCAACGCCTTTACCCATCATACCCTCAGAGAATATTGGGTCATTGACTTCAGATAAAGGTACAACCAAACCGTTTAATGGTGCATAAACATCACTTTCAAGATGTTCATTCGCAATTGTTGTGTTGTGGCTAGCCTCGTGGCCTTCATCAACTTCAACGCCTTCTACTTGTTCCGTCACATCTTCACCATACCCAAGCACTTGGATTAAGATAATTGGTAATACAATCGCAATGATTGAACCAATGATAATACCCCATATAGATGTTGGATTATGCGCGTTATAGCCATTTACAATAGTAATTGGACCCGGTAATCCAGCGTACGCGTAGTATTTCGGATTAAAGAAACTAGCAATCAAAGCACCAATACCGCCACTAATACACGCGATAACAAATGGTTTCTTAAATCGTAAGTTAACACCATACATTGATGGCTCGGTAATGCCAAAGATGCCTGTAATACCTGCTGATAATGAAACCTTCTTCAAGTCTTTATTTCTCGTTTTCAGGAATACACCCATAACGGCACCAAACTGTGCGATAACCGCAATTGTTTGGAATGCAGAGAAAGCATCACTTTTATATTGTTCAAAGTTTGCCAAGACCATAGGTGTCACACCCCAGTGAACACCGAATATAACGAATACTTGCCAGAATGTACCTATTAACAAGCCAGCTAACCATGGTGCTACAGCTACTAACCAGTTAAATCCTTGAGCAATACCATGCGCAGCAACAGACGCTAAGGGCCCAATCACTAATAATGTAAGTGGCACCATGATGACAATACTGAAGAATGGTACAAATAAAGGTCGTATGACTTCATGAATATATTTATTTAAATATTTCTCAACATATGACAACACCCATACTAATAATAACGGTGGTAATACAGATGATGTATAGCTTGTTTCACTTAAAGGAATGCCAATAAACGTAAATGTTTTACCACTACTAATACGTTCTACAATACCTGCTAAATCCGGGCTAACCAATGCCGCACAACATGCCACAGCGATATATGTATTCACTTTGAAATGTTTAGAAGCAGTAATTGCTATGAATATGGGTAAGAATGTAAATGGTGACCATGAGATGAAGTTGAATACTTCATATGTACCCGTCTTCTCAAAAGTTGGAAAGATCATCTTTGCTATTATTAAGATACCTTGTAAAATACCAGCCGCAGCCAAGATATAAATGAATGGCGCGAATACTGCTGACATAGTTGCAATAATACGATTTAGAATCGTTCCCTTTTCACCCTCATCATCAGTTGATTGTTGATTATCTTCCCCCACTAAGCCTTCAAATTCTTTGTATACACTAGCGACCGCATTGCCAATCACGACTTGAAACTGTCCATTATTTTCAACGACAGTTACCACACCATCAAGTGCTGCTACATTCTTTTTCGCATCCGGCACAGAACGTTTCAAGACAATACGTAATCGCGTTGCGCAATGAGTGTAATTGACGATATTATCCTCTCCACCTACTGCTTCGAGGATTTCACTCGCCAATCGTTTATCTTTTTCACTCATGACACAACCTCCCAATTAATTATTTTCATTTTTATTCCCTTAAAAATGAAAACCCTTACACATTTTATTATAATTATACCGGTACAATTTGTAAACAGATTTCCCAGAATTATACCGGTACAATTAACAAAATTGAACTTAGTTTTGCTATAATGTATATAAAATCACGTCATAAGGGAGTCAAATGATGTTAAAGTACGAACGCATTGCACATGAAATTTCAGATTCTATTGAAAACAATCAATATCTTGTTGGAGATAAATTGCCTAGTGTAGAACAGCTCAAGCAAGACTATCAAGTTAGTAAAAGCACGATTATTAAAGCATTGGAAATGTTAGAAAAAGAAGGTACGATTTATCAGACAAGAGGTAGTGGTATCTATGTACGTAATAAAAAGAAATCTGGCTATATTAATTTATTAAAAACAAAAGGATTTTCCGATAATTTACAAGGCCATCAAGTCACAAGTAAAGTCTTAAAAGTTGAATCAATTTATCCAAATGATGAAGTAAGAGATCATTTACGCTTATCAGACAGCAATGCGCAAGTTTATTATGTTGAGCGAATACGCTACTTAGACAATAATCCGTTGTGTATTGAGACATCTTACTTCAATCAAGATTTGGTCACTCACCTTGATGAGACGATTGCCGAGCGTTCAATATTCGATTATCTACAAACCGAACTTAAGATTCATATTGGTTTCTCTGATATCTATTTCTATATTGATTTCCTTTCTGAAAATGAAGCCCCACAATTGAATCTTAAGCCAAACGATCCTTGTATGCGTCATGATTTGACCTTCCATACCAATAAAGGGATTCCTTTTGATTACTCAAATATTGTATATCATTATCAATACTCTAACTTCTTTATTCCTATAGAAAGTTAAAAACAGACTGGAACATAAATCCTAAAATCCTAGCGGAAGTAGGACAGAATTCTTTATAAATTGGTTGTAACCCCAACAAAGATAAACGAATAAATAAAAAGGGCAATTTCTATATTATTTAAATAGAAATTGCCCTCTTTATTTATCCAAGAACATTATGTCTCGGACTCTTAATTTAATTACATTTTATTTAGCGTTATCATAATAACCTAATTCAAGGTCTTTAGAAGTTTGACGACGTGTTTTTCTCATTAAGTCAACGTCTTCAATTAATGATTGACCATATGATGGAATCATTTTCTTAATTTTAGCGTCCCATTCACCAATATGTTCAGGGAAGTTTTTCTCAAGCACTTCTAATGCTACTGATACTGAAGTTGATGCCCCTGGTGATTCACCAAGTAAAGCAATAACTGAATGGTCTTCAGAGTTAACCACTTCTGTACCGAATTGGATAAATCCTTTACCTTCTTTTTCAGTATCTTTAATGACTTGTACACGTTTACCTGCAGTGTATAATTCCCAATCTTCATCACGCGCTTCAGGGTAGAATGTACGTAAGTGGTTCATACAACCTTCTTTAGTCATGATGATTTGATCAAATGAATATTTAATCAATGGTAAGTTTTTAACTGCTGCAGCCAACATTGTAGTAATGTTATACGGTTTGATAGATTTGAATAAATCTAAGTTTGAGCCATTTTTAAGGAATTTAGGTCCTACATTCGCAAATGGTCCAAATAATAACGTACGTTTACCTTCGATGTAACGTGCATCAAGGTGAGGTACAGTCATTGGTGGTGTGCCTGGTGGCTCTTTACCATACACTTTGGCATCGTGTTCTTCAATCACTTGTGGGTTAGTACAAGCTAAGAATTGACCAGTGATAGGGAATCCACCTAAATGTTTACTTTCAGGGATACCTGTTTTTTGTAACAATGGAATTGCGGCACCGCCAGCACCGATAAATACATAGTCAGTAACTTCTTCAAATACATTACCAGTTTTAAGGTCTTTGATTTTAACTTGCCATTTACCATTAGATAAACGTTCAAAATCAAGTACTTGATGACTATATTTAACTTCAACATGTTCGTCTTGTTCTAAATGTCTAGCCATCTTACGTGTTAATTCACCAAAGTTTACGTCAGTACCTTCGTTGATTTTACTAGCAGCCATTTTGCCATCATCAACGCGGCCTTTCATCATTAATGGAATCCATTTTCTCATTACTTCAATATCTTCTGTATATTCGATATTGTCGAACATTGGTGATTGTTTCATTGCTTCATAACGTTTTTTCAAGAATTCTTTGTTATGAACACCTCTAACAAAACTGATGTGTGGTAGAGGATTGATAAATTCTCTTGGATTCTCGATATGTCCTTCTTTCACTAAGTGACCCCAGAACTGTTTAGAAATCTCAAATTCTTCATTAATTTCTTTCGCTTTATCAATGTCAATTGAACCGTCTGGTTGTTGAACAGTATAGTTCAATTCACAAAGTGCAGCGTGACCAGTACCAGCGTTGTGGCGTTCATTAGAACTTTCTAGGCCTGGTCGATCCATACGTTCATAGAGCTTGATATTCCAATCAGGTTCAAGCTCATTTAACATAGAACCAAATGTTGTACTTAAGACACCGGCACCAATTAAAATGACGTCTTTTGATTCTGCCATGGTTGTACACCTCTCCAAATTTATTAGTTAACAATATAAAAAGTTATTACTTACTTTTCTTTCTCCCTTTAAACCAAAGTAATATACTTTGTTGTTAAGATTGTTAAGCCTTTCACTATTATGTTAAAACAAATATGGTAAATTGTAAATTGGCGAAACTTAATTATAATTAATTTTTTATAGATTCCTGTTTTAATAAACATTCATTCAATTTATAAATAAGAACACTCAGCTACAATATGTAACCAAGCGTTCTTATTTAACAAACCAAATTTGTTTCAATATTATTAATCGTCTTTTGATATGTCGCTTTTAACATGTATGAAAGGTATTTATAAATGAACCACTTTTCTAGCTTATACTATCATTTTGGTTGTATAAACTTTTCAATGTAAAATGCGGATTCTTCAATCGATTTATATTCTGTATTAATGACGGTTGCATTTAATTTCTTGAAGACTTCTTCCGCATAAACAAGTTCTTTCTTAATGCGATCCAAGTTATTGTATCGTGATTCGCTAGATAAACCTAATGTCTCGGCACGATTCTTTCGTATATTAGCTATATACTGTGGACTCGCAGTTAAACCAAACACTTTTAAGCCTTTTTGTTTATATACATTATGCATCCGCTTCTCCAATATCAGTAAAATGTTTGCCATCATCGTACTTAACTGAGTATTCAATCGCTTCAATCCGTTTGAAATATTCATCATTTAATTTACGTAACGCACCACTTTCCATAAGTGGTTGGCTGTGTGTTACCTTTTCAATAATACTGATTAAATCAGATATGTAATCAACATAAGGAATATCATGTTCATGTGCAAATTGATGTCCAAGGGCATTAAATGATTCACTCACTAATGTCGTCGCAACAATCGCATGTTGTTCACGAGCTAAATTTAAAATATTTAAGAATTCTTCTTCGTCTTTTATATATGGAAATTTCTTAATTTCAACATTATGCAAATCAGGAAACTGCGTTAATGTTGCATGAATCATTCGTTGTGCTGTTTCGCCAATGGAATCTGATACGATAAATAACTTTAGAATTTGTTCATTTGATTGAATTTCGTTCACTTTAATGCTCGCTTTCCTCCGCTTGACTCTGAGCTGTTGCTAAAATTGCACCTGGCACTCGGAATGGTGAGCATGAAACATAGTCTATCGCTAATTGATTGAAGCGACGAATAGACTTGGCATCTCCACCTAATTCACCACAAACACCGATTTTAATCTTCGGATTCACTTTTTTAGCTTGTTCAACTGCAATTTCGATTAATTTTCCGACACCATCTTTATCTAACGTTTGGAATGGGTCAAGCTTCAATATATTACTTTCAGTATACACATTTATAAATTTGCCTGCATCATCTCTAGAGAAACCAAATGTCAATTGTGTTAAATCATTGGTACCAAAGCTAAAGAAATCACAATGTTGCGCTAGTTCATCTGCTACTAAGCATGCACGAGGCGTTTCAATCATTGTACCGATTAAATACGGTACGCTATCCCCTTGTTCTTTCTCTAACTGTTCAATTGTATTAACAAGCTTCTCTTTAAGCGTTGTAAATTCTTCCACAGTCGATACTAATGGAATCATAATTTCAGGTTTACATGTTATCCCCTCTTTTTTAAGTTTTAATACGCTTCCCATAATCGCTTCAACTTGCATTTCATATAATTCAGGATATGTGATAGCAAGTCTACAACCACGGTGTCCTAACATCGGATTCACTTCATGAAGATCTACAATGCGTTTATTTAGTACTTCTTTAGGAATATTGAGTTGTCGTGCTACATTCTCAACATCTTCATCTGAATTAGGTAAAAACTCATGTAACGGTGGATCAAGCAGACGTACAATTGTAGGACGTTCACCAGATAATCTAAATATTGCTTCAAAGTCTTCTACTTGATACTTACGAATATTATTTAATGCCTCTACACGTTGTTCATATGAAGAAGACAGAATGAATCGGCGCATTTCAACTAAACGCTCTGCTCCGAAGAACATGTGCTCAGTACGTACCAAACCAATTCCTTTAGAACCAAATTCGTAACCTGCTTTAATATCCTGAGGTGTTTCAGCATTCATACGGACATTCAAGCGTGCAATATCTTCTGACCATTCCATGAATTGTGTGAATTCTTCACTGTGTTCGGCACTCACTGTTTCAATTTCACCGATGTAGATGTCCCCTTTAGAACCATCAACTGAAATTGTGTCGCCTTCATGAAGTTCACCACCATTATAATAAACTGTCTTTGCTACAGTATTAATTTCTAAATCCGAACAACCTGTCACACAACATTTACCCATACCACGTGCGACTACAGCAGCGTGCGATGTCATACCACCATGAGTCGTTACGATGGCTTCACTCGCAATCATACCTTCTATATCTTCTGGAGACGTTTCCGGACGCATTAGGATGACTTTCTTACCTGCATCAGCTTGTACTTTAGCTTCTTCAGCCGAGAACACGATTTGTCCTGTAGCCGCCCCCGGACTTGCAGGCAAACCAATTTTAGAAATTTCGGTAGCTTCTTTTAAAGCTTTTTCATCAAAATTAGGATGCAGTAATTGATCGATGGATTTCACATCAACGTTTGACATCGCTTCTTCTTTTTTAATAATACCTTCATCTACTAAATCAACTGCAATTTTAATTGCTGCACGTGCCGTACGTTTACCATTACGTGTTTGTAGTAAATATAGTTTGCCATTTTCAATCGTAAATTCAATATCTTGCATATCTTTATAGTGCTGTTCAAGTTGTTTTGTCACATCAACAAATTCTTGATGCACGTCTGGCATTTGGTCATGTAATGTTGAAATATCTTTAGGTGTGCGAATACCAGCTACAACGTCTTCACCTTGTGCATTTAATAAGTATTCACCAAATAATTTATTTTCTCCACTCACTGGGTTACGTGTAAATGCAACGCCAGTTCCACTATTATTACCACTATTACCAAAGACCATCTCTTGGATATTTACAGCTGTACCAATGTCATGCGGAATATCATTTAAATCACGGTAAATTCGTGCTCGGTCATTATCCCAAGATTTAAATACCGCTTCGATTGCTTCTTCTAATTGTTTTAATGGTTCTTGTGGAAAAGGTTTATAGACTTCTTCCATATAAATTTCTTTAAAACGTTCACAAATTTCTTGCAAACCTTCAGCTGTAATTGCAGCATCATTTTCAAAGTTGTGACGTTGTTTATAATCTTCAAAGTATGTATCAAATGCTTGCATTGGCACGTTATATACGACTTCACCAAACATTTGTAGCAAACGACGGTAACAGTCATACGCAAAGCGTGCATCACCTGTTTTATCTGCAAGTTTCTTAACGTTATCATCGTTTAATCCTAAGTTGAGAATCGTATCCATCATACCAGGCATCGATATTTTAGCACCACTTCGTACAGATACAAGTAATAAATTAGCATCTGATGAGAACGATTTCCCAGTTCTCTTTGAAAAGTCAGCAAGATGATTTATTAATTGTGTTTTTACTTCAGTCGATAATTCTTTACCTTGTTTTAAGTATTCAATACAGGCAGCAGTCGTAATAGTAAAACCATCTGGCACAGGTAACCCTAAACGTTTCATTTCAGACAGATTCGCACCTTTACCTCCAAGTAAATCTTTCATCGATTTTTGTCCTTCATCAAAAGCATAAATATATTTTGTCATTATAATGTCACCTCAATTAATTATTATGTCATACTAATTAATTTAAAGTATGTCATATAACACAAATTAATACAATTAAAAACATCATAATTATATTAAAGGTTTACAAAAAAGACACAATTAAGGCGTAAAATTGACATTCAAACTTTCTTGAAACGTCTATTGAACACGTCATAATTGTGTCATACTATTTATACCTATTTAGTTTAATTGTTTAGTTCACGAAAGTATTGTGTTACGAACGTTTTAAACGACGTTGCTACTTCCGTAAAATAATGTGATTGCTTATATGCGATACCAATCATACGATAACATCCTTTGTTTTTAATAGGGATAGCAACGACTTGTGAATTCAGCTGCATTAACGCTTGCTTGGGCGTAAATGAAATACCAATATTCATAGCAACTAATTTTAAAATCGCACTCGAATCTTCTACTTCGATTTGATAGTTAGGACGAATGCCTTCCCTTTCTAAAATGTCGTCTATAGTATCGCGGAAACCATAGCCCTTGATTTGTCCGATTAGTCTGTCGTTCTCAATTTGTTGCAACTCAATTGAGTCAAACGTTGCCAAAGGATGTGTCTTACTCACTGTTAAATAGATGTCATCTTTGATAATAGGTTCCCATACAATATCTTCATGTTCAATTGGTGAAGAGGAAATGGCACAATCTACTTTGTTATCTAATATTAATTGTTTAGCATCATCAGAATTCGCTTGATATTGTTTAATCTTAAGATCTGGATGTTGAGATAAAAATATTTGAATGAGGGATGGCATGACGTGTGGAAACGTGATTGCAAAAGTCACTTGCCCGCTTTCAATGCCTGTCAATGCTCTTACTACACGTTCTCCTTCATTAAGCTCTTCAAAAGCATTATTTACATAATTAAGCATTAATTTTCCATATTGATTTAAAAATATTTGCCTACCTTTGCGGTCAAACAATTTAACACCTATGTCATCTTCAAGCGAAGAAATAGCTTTACTTAATGCAGGTTGTGATATATTTAATCGTTTAGATGCTTGTGTGATATTGTTCATTTCTGCCACAACTTTAAAATATTTAAGTTTAATGATTTCTATTTTCCTCACCCCTTATCTATAACCTAAAGTTATAAAAATATAATTATTATGCATTATACATTATTAATTGCTGGTGCTACCATTAAATTGTAATAGTAGTTATTTTCAATTTTAAAAAAAGAGGGATAATTATGAGATTAGAAAATAAAGTCGCATTAATTACAGGTTCAGGTGGCGGTATGGGCTTTGAAACAGCAAACGTTTCGCCGCAAGAAGTGCAAACGGTTATTGTTTCAGACCTTAAAGAGGATGTGGTCAATCAAGCAGTTGAAAACGTTATCTTCAAGTCATGCAATCGTAATGTATATGGCTATGTACTTGATGTTTCTAAGGAAAAAGTGTTAAAGAAACATTCACTCATATTAAAGAAGACTATTGGCACAAACTCGATATCTTAGTTAACTGTGCTGGTATTACAGGAGCGTAAAACAACTGGACCAATTAACTGAAGAAGAATGGGATCAGGTTTTGCAGTGGATGTTAAAGGGGTATTCTCTGTACTAAACACGCTGTACCTCTCTTACGTGAAAATGGTGGCGGTTCTATTGTCAACTTCTCTTCAATCTTAGGTTTAGTGGTACAGATGAACTAACACCATATGCCGCTGCAAAAGGTGCGGTAACCAATATGAATCGACAAGATGCCATCAGCTTGGTAAGGACCATATCCGTGTTAACTCAGATCCTGTACCATTTTAACACCTTTAGTGAAAAAGCTAGGCGCTGAAACTGAAGGTGGTTTAGAAGCCTATACTGCTAAAATGTCTGAACGTCATCCTATTGGTTATTTAGGTGAACCCGTCGATGTGGCTAACGCAGTACTATTCTTAGCTAGTGATGAACCCGCTTTATTACAGGTGCTGCATTAACTGTTGACGGCGGATACACTGTAAAAGAACACCTCGTTAAATGACAAAGTAAATCAATACTAAGTCACTTAACGAGGTGTTTGATTTGATAAATGATTTATTTGAAACCATTTTCTTTATTATATTTTTCACGTTCAGCATCGCGTAGTTCTACACGGCGAATTTTACCAGAATTTGTCTTAGGTAAAGATTCAACAAATTCAATAGCTCGTGGATATTTATAAGGAGCGACCTCATTTTTCGCGAAAGCTTGTAATTCTTTCACTAGATCGTCATTACCTTCATAAGCATCTTGTAAAATAACAAAGGCTTTAACAATGTTACCACGGATTTCATGTGGACTAGCAACCACAGCACATTCCTTAACAGCCGGATGGTTTGTTAGCGCATCCTCTACTTCAAATGGCCCAATCGTATAGCCAGAGCTAATAATAATATCATCACGGCGTCCTTCGAACCAGAAATAACCGTCATCGTCGATATGTGCTAAGTCACCTGTAATATAATAATCACCAGCTTGTGCTGCTTTTGTACGTTCTTCATCTTTATAATATCCTTTGAAAAGACCTGGGAAATCTAATGGCAAAGCAATATTACCTTTAACATTGGGTTCTACTGGATGACCATCATCATCAACAACCGTTACACGGCTACCTGGTATTTCTTTCCCCATTGAACCTGGACGAGATTCTGTATCTTTTAAGAATCCGATTAATAGCGTACTTTCAGTTTGTCCGTAGCCATCGCGAACCGTTAAATTAAAGTTATTGCGGAATTGTTCTACTACTTCACGATTTAATGGTTCACCAGCTGATACTGCACTATGCAGATGCTCTAAATTATAGTCTTGTAAGTTATCTAGTTTCGCCATCATGCGATATTCTGTTGGCGTACAACATAATACGTTAATTTTGAAATCTTGCAATAATTCTAAATAGCGTGATGGGTTGAACTTGCCATTATAAACAAAGGCAGTAGCACCTGAACCCATAATTGATAAGAAAGGACTCCATACCCATTTTTGCCAACCTGGTGCCGCAGTCGCCCAAACTAAATCATCTTCTCTAATACACAACCAATGTTCTGGTGCCATTTTCATATGTGCATAGCCCCAGCCATGAGAATGTGTTACTGCTTTAGGATTTCCAGTAGTACCTGATGTATAAGATAAAATGGCAAGATCATCTCTTGACGTATTTGTTATATCAAGCACATCGCTTTGTGTTTCCTTTTCGTCTTCAATATTAATCCAACCATCTTCATGACCATCAATAATAAATTTAGTTAAAGATTCATATTCTTTAACACCTTTAAATTCTTCAATGAAATCTGATTTAGCAATGACCGCTTGAATTTCACCATGTGTAATTCGATATTGTAAATCTTTCGTTCTTAACATTTCAGAACTTGGAATAATCGCTATACCTAATTTTAACGCTGCTAGATAAAGTTCATATGTCATAATTGCACGAGGCATCATGATTAATACTTTATCTCCTTTTTTCAATCCATGATTCAAAAAGATGAGTCCCACTTTATTTGCATTCTTAATCAATTCTGAATATGTTACTTTACTTTTTTCTTCTACTACATATGTTTTATAACTATCTTCTAAAATCATGATTCTTATCCTTCATTTCTAAACTAGCATCAAGCTATGCTTTGATTTGTATATCTATGTGAAAGCGATTAAAATAATTGACTCTGTTCATAGAGTGAAAGAGAACGCTTCACTATTTCTAAAAATTCATGGTCCAATGTCGTAATTTTTGAAAAGTAACTAAGTATATTTGCTGAGATGCTTTCATACTTAGGAAATTGTTGATCTTGATTAATCCATTGAGCGAGTTCGCCTAAAGGGGTTTGGTCACCTATAAATCCTTGCATAAAATCATAAAAACTCATTATCTCACCCCAGTGTCTAGATATACGCTTATACTATCATGATACATAGCTTTAAACTAGTACTGAAAAGGAGACAAATTGTAAAAATTTGTCGGGTAAACTCAATAATAAGCTTATGATTTAGAATTTAGATAATCTAATACGACCGCACCTACCGCTTCTGCAGCTACTAACATACTTTTCTCATCAATTTTAAATTTCGGATGATGATGTGGGTATGCTTTACCATCTTGTGGTGCTGCACCTGAATAAATAAAGGTACTTGGTAATGTTTTAGCATAAAAGGCGAAGTCTTCAGAAGGTGGTTGTGCTTCACATTCTTCTACCCCTTTTACATCAGCTAAATCAGCATTTTGAATCGTTTCAGCTACATAATTTGTGAATTCAGGGTCATTATATAATGCTGGATAGTCTTTACTAAATTCAAAATCACATTTAACACCAAATGTAGCTTCTAATCCGTTTACCATATGTTGTAATTCTTCCTCGATGCGATCGCGTGTAGCATCTGTCAATGCACGCACATCGCCTTCAAGTTCAATCTTATCTTTAATGACATTAAATTGGCCTTTACCATCAAATGAACCAATAGTTACAACACCTGTTTCAAATGGATTAAGACGACGAGATACAATCGTTTGAGCAGTTGTCACAAAGTTAGCACCGGCTACGATAGCATCATTCGCAGTATGTGGAGATGAACCATGTCCGCCTTCACCTTGTATGATTAATTTAAAGTAAGAACGGCCAGTTTGAACATTTTCTGGACGATAATAGACTTTACCTGGCTCCATATTCGTCATTACATGCGTACCTAATACGTGGTCTACACCCTCTAACACGCCATCTTCAATCATGCCTTTTGCGCCGCCTGGTGGCATTTCTTCAGCTGGTTGATGAATAACAACGACTTTACCATTAAATTGATCTTTCATTTCAATTAATGTTTCTGCCAAGATTAACATATACGCTGTATGTGCATCATGACCACATGCGTGCATCACACCATCATTTTTAGAGGCAAACGGCAAGCCAGTATCTTCTTGAATGGGTAGTGCATCAAAGTCTGCACGAATCGCAATGGTTTTACCTGGTTTACCACTATCAATGGTTACCTTCACACCATTTTTACCTACGTTCGTTTCTACTTTACAGTCTTTATCTTTATAAAAATCAGCAATATATTTAGGTGTTTCAGCTTCATGGAATGACAATTCTGGATGTTCATGTAAGTGTCTACGTATTTCAATCATACGTTCTTCTTTATCTTGTAGACGTTTTACTAAATCTTTCATCATATTATCCACTCCTTTTTCATTATTATATGCTTTTAGATTTTAATTATGTTGTTAAAAGGGTTAACACCTTACAGAATCTTGTTATAACAATGTTGAATTATTTTATTTTCAAAAAAAGAAGAGTGTAAGAACTCTCATGAATTCTTAAACACTCTTCCTTAAATTGAAGTATTTGAAACATTATTCTGTTTTTTGTTTAGGAACACCAATCAGTATAACTAAAAATGAAATCATAGCCATTAATATGTTGAGCCATAATCCTAACATCGCACCAAAGTGAATATTAACCATGGCTGTACCAATACCATAAATCGTACCTGAAAGTGCGATACCAAATGCACCACCAAGTGAAGACGCCATTTTATAAATACCTGATGCTACACCCACTTTATCTTCAGGAGAGTTAGAAATAGCAGTATCTGTAGATGGTGTCGCATAGAAACCTAGCCCTAAACCATATAATAAATAACCGATAACACAAACAACAACATACATATGTGAAGATAAGAATGTAAATGAAATAAGTAATATTCCAATCATGTTAAGTGCAGTACCTAATAACATTGGTTTTCTTGCGCCTACTTTTTGTAATACTTTTTCACCTACTCGAATCATTAATAAGACTGTGATGAGATACGTAATTGAGAGCAATCCTGTTTGAAATGTTGTGAAACCTAAACCTTGTTGAACAAATGTATTAGCAACAATTAATGTACCTGCTACACCATTTAACATAAAGTTTGAAACGGTAGCACTGGTATAGGCTTTATTATTAAATAATTTAAAATCAATTAATGGGTTGTGTTTTTTCATTTCTATACGTATAAAGATGAGTGTTGAAATGATAAACACGACTATTAAACCTAATATGATAGGTGAGAATAAGCCTAATTTAGCACTTTGTGTAATGACTATATTAATACTTAACATCATAATGACAAAGAGTGTTAATCCACCAAAGTCAAAACGTGTTTGTTCTGTTTGATTTGCTTTTGTTTCAGGTGTACCTTTGATTAATACTATTGATAAAATAGCGACAATAATTGATATGATGTAAATCCAACGCCAACCAATAGCTGTATCAATCATGCCACCAAATAATGATGCGAATCCTGAACCACCCCATGAGCCAATAGACCAGAAGCTTAAAGCACGTTGACGATCTGACCCTTGGTAGTATGTTTTGATAATTGCTAAAGTCGATGGCATTATCGCTGCTGCTGACAAGCCTTGAATAATACGTCCTAGAATTAACATTGATGTGAATGGTGTTGCAATGATTAAGAGTGAACCAACGATACTCAATGTTAATCCGATATACGTCATTTTCACACGACCTAATTTATCTGCGAAACTACCAGCACCAACGACAAACATACCACTAAACAATGCTGTAATACTGATCGCAATACTTGTCGTACCTATACTACTTGAAAATGAATGTTGGATGGTTGGCACTAAATTTAATAATGATTGTGCAAATAACCAAAATGTAATGACGCCGAGTACAATACCTAATAACAGTTTATTATTTCCAGTGAATTGTTGTTGTTTCATTTCCATAGTGTTCTCTCCTTAACTTAAGTAGTCTAAAACAACTGTCCCTACCGCTTCTGCAGCTACTAACATGGATGACTCATCAATTGTGAATTTTGGATGGTGATGCGGATAAATTTTTCCATCTTTTGGTGCAGCACCTGAGTAAATGAACGTACTTGGTAACGTTGCCGCATAGAAAGCAAAATCTTCTGATGGTGGTTGAGGTTCGCAAACTTCAATACCTTTAATATCATCTGCATTCGCTTCTTTAATTGTTTGAGCCACATATTGTGTGAATTCTGGATCATTATATAAAGCTGGATAATCTTTCTTAAATTCGAAGTCACATGTTACGCCAAATGTTGATTCAAGACCTTCTACTAAACGTTTCAATTCTTTCTCAATTGTGTTTCGAGTGTCATCTGTTAACGCTCTGACATCACCTTCAAGTTCTACCGCATCTTTGATAACGTTAAATTGCCCTTTACCATCAAATGAACCGATTGTAATAACACCTGTTTCAAATGGACTTAAGCGTCTAGATACAATCGTTTGAACTTCAGTTACAAATTGTGCGCCTGCTACAATCGCATCGTTTGCCATATGTGGTGATGAACCATGTCCACCAGAACCTTGAACTTTCAATTTGAAATAGGCACGTCCAGTTTGTACGAAGCCTTCTCTATAAAAGACTTTACCTGCTTCCATCGTACTCATGACATGTGCACCTAAAACGTGATCTACACCATCAAGTACGCCGTCTTTAATCATACCTTGTGCACCACCGGGTGGCATTTCTTCTGCTGGTTGATGAATAATAATAACTTTACCCTTAAACTGATCTTTCATTTCAATTAATGTTTCACCAAGAATTAACATATATGCTGTATGTGCATCATGACCACATGCATGCATCACACCTTCATTTTTAGAGGCAAAAGGTAAACCCGTTGCTTCTTGAATTGGTAATGCATCGAAGTCTGCGCGAATTGCAATGGTTTTACCTGGTTTACCACTATCAATCGTCACCTTCACACCATTAGGTCCTACATTAGTTTCAACATCGCAATCTTTATCTTTATAGAAATCTGCAATATATTTGGGTGTTTCCTGTTCTTTAAATGATAGTTCAGGATGTTGATGTAAATATCTTCTGATTTCAATCATACGTGCTTCTTTTTCTTGTAAAGTGTTAATTAATTGTTTGTTCATAATTCATCTCTCCTTACTTCTTATTTTATCGGATTTCGTAATATTTAATATGTGATTATTGTCTTATTAAGCACGATTTTCGTTCTTTTTAAAATTAAAAAAGAAAGATGACAAAAATTAATGATTGTTTTTTGTCATCCTTCTTACTTATACATATTTATTTACTTCAATGATATGAATCGCATTCGTCATTATTTTTAAATAGTACGTTAAACTATCATCAACGTCGACTTCTGTAATATCCAGTTTTGGATAAGAAATACGATTGATATAATCAATAGTTTCTTGGTCCATACCATACATGGCATTATGTTGTTGCCAAACACGATAAAGTGCTCCATTTTCTTTATCCAATGTATAATGCTTTATTTTATATTGTCCACTATGCATATCTTTAATTTCCAATTTAACATTTCTATTTTCCATCACATTAGGTTCCCCAGTGACAGTGTAATAAGGATTATAATGATCTGCATCCCACACTACAATTTGAAAATGTGTATCATCTCCAACAACCATGCATTCATTATTTCTAAATCTGACATTATGTAGCAGCATTCTAAAGAAATTACTTGTAAAAAATGCAGGGCGTTTACCATCAAATTGATGATACAAGTCAATCCCCATCAATTGATGTTCATTCATCACGCCATACTTTTGGTGTAATTCATAATTTAGCCAATATCCTACCGTACAAACGTTATCATTGATATCTAACAATTGTTTAAAAATGATACCCGCTCTAAAATATTCGCCATTGGTTAAATTAGAATTGCCAGTCAATGTATTCCAATTAAGTAGCATAAGTGGTATATCTTTATGCTGTGTCGGAAGCCACTCAAGTATAGTTTCTACTTTTTCATTAATATGTTTTTTAGCATATTGATATTGCATATCTTCAGAAATCTCTAAATTGACGACATCATTTTGATTCGCTTCAAACGCTAACATATTTACCTTTTCGGAATGCATTTTGAAAAGTGATTTCAACTTGTTTAAATATTCATCACTCTCTTGATAATTAACAATAAATTTAACATTGTCGATATAGTGCTTAAATGCCTCATATAACTGTATATATTGTTTCATATCAATGGCATCTACAATCACTGAAAGTTGAATGTTATTGCTATGCGTTGTCATATTGACGAAATGTTTTAGGATGTTGTCCCATGTTTCGCAATAAGACTGAAACGCAATCGCCCTACGTGGCGGTCTTAAACGAATACTTAAGTTAATTTGATGATTCATTAAAAATAGTAAACACTCATCTAAAGTCATATATTGATGACTATGTGGAATAATCTCATCTGATACTACTACTTGCTCTTTCCAAGATGTATCATTCGCTAAATCTTGAACGAGTACAGTATCTAATCCTATTTTCTCTTTTACTTCTAATAATTGTTCTCTATAACGGGAAACACGTACATTGATAATACTCCCAATTTGAACGATATGATTATATTTTTTCAACCGTCCTAAACCGTTTTCGAGTTTAATATCAATTTCTTTTTGAGGCTCTGCAGAATTAATAACGACATCCATTTGATTATCAACAAATGACGACAAGTATTGAATATACTTTTTAATACTTTGTTTATTCATTGGTTCCATTTCTAACTGACGCATTTCTTTAATTTGATATTGTTGACGATATTCACTTGGCGTCATCTGATACCATAATTTAAAATTTTTGGATAACGCCGTTGAACTTGAAAAGCCATTTTTTAATGCAACATCTGTTATTGGGATATCTGTATATCTCAAATCACTTTCTGCACTTCTTGTTCTAACTTTATTAAGATAACTATTAAATGAAGTTCCTAGTTTTTTGGTAAATAAGCGAGAGGTATATGAACTAGATAAATTAATAAAATGTGCTAAATCATCTAAACCGATACGTTCCATAAAATGTTGATTGATAAATTCTGAAGCTAAACTAACAATAACATCATCCTTATTTTGTTCTTGAATCATTTCTTGTCTAGATTGATACGGCACAAACTTCACTAGCATCTCAATCAATTGAATCATCATTTGATCCATATGGAGTTGATAAAATTTACCTTTCCTTAGATACGTAATCCCCATCTTAGCTAGCATCATTTTGAAATCTTTCTGTATTTTTGGAGAAACATCATCGAAATGAAAATAAATATTTTTATCTTCGATATAATGAGAAAAATACTTATTTGAAAGACGTAAAGACATATAACTCACATCAGAATCATCTAAAATTAAAAAGTTCTGATAACTATTAATTAAAAGAATATCTCCCACGTGATATTGCTTATTTCGGTTTTCACTTTGGCATGTCACATGACCTTTTAAAATGAGGTTAAGTGATAAATAACCAGAAGCTACATCTTCTTTTTTAGAGTCGAATGTGATTTCATATTTAGTATTCAAGAGGAATTCATCCACCCTTCCAAACCACTTCTTTCTATCTATCATATCAAAATTCATAACGTATGCGTCTTTATATGGTGAACGCCCTCTTCCACCTCTAAATATATCTGTATAAAAAAGGCAATTTCTATTCAAGTTAAATAGAAATCGCCTTTATTTAATCTATATTGATCATTCTATTATGACGTCAATTAATGTTGATAATATGGATCAAATTCCATAGCGCCTGCATTTTCATCACTTACACCATGTTTATAATAATCAACATATTGTGGTTCTAATGGTTTCTTACCACGAATAATGTCCGCTGCTTTTTCAGCAAGCATCAATACCGGTGCATGAATATTACCATTTGTTGTGCGAGGCATTGCTGATGCGTCAACAACACGTAAGTTTTCCATGCCATGAACTTTCATAGTTAATGGATCAACGACTGACATTGGGTCTGAAGCAGGTCCCATTTTTGCACTACATGAAGGATGTAATGCTGTTTCGCCATCTCTACGTACCCAATCCAAGATTTCTTCATCTGTTTGTACTGATGGTCCTGGTGAAATTTCTCCACCGTTGAATGGATCCATAGCTTTTTGAGCTAATATATTACGTGCTACTCTAATTGCTTCAACCCATTCTTGTTCATCTTCTTTTGTTGAAAGATAATTAAACACGATACTTGGTTTTTCAAATGGATCTTTAGATTTAATTTTTAAGCTACCACGTGAATTAGAGTACATCGGACCAATGTGCACTTGGTAACCATGTGCTACTGGTGCTTTTTGTCCATCATATCTTACTGCAATTGGTAAGAAATGGAACATTAAATTAGGATAAGCAACTTGATTATTAGATCTTACGAAAGCGCCACCTTCAAAGTGGTTTGAAGCTGCTGCACCTTTACGTGCAAATATCCATTGTAAACCAATCCATGGCATACGTTTAACATCTAAGCTAGGTTGTAAGGAAACTGGTTCTTTACATTCATGTTGAATATAAACTTCTAAGTGATCTTCAAAGTTTTCACCAACACCAGGTAAATGCATACGTGGTTCAATACCTTTAGATTTTAAGAATTCTGCATCACCTATACCTGATAATTGTAATAATTGAGGTGTATTGAATGCACCGCCTGATAAAATAACTTCACCAGCGTCAACTGTATGATATTTTCCGTTACGTTTAAACGTAACACCTGTCGCTTTGTTACCATCAAAGTGTATTTTTGTAACAAAGGCACGTGTCTTAACTGTTAAGTTTTTACGTTTCATAGCAGGATGTAAGTATGCTCTAGATGCTGACACACGACGGCCATTATGTACTTGGCTATCGAATGGTCCAAATCCTTCTTGTCTAAAGCCATTTACATCTTTTGTTTTATGATAACCCGCTTCTACACCAGCATCAAAGAATGATTTGAATAATGGATTTGTAGCTGGACCACGTTTTAGTTTGATTGGACCATGGTGCCCTCTATATTGGTCAAATGGTGTCGCCCCATAAGTTTTTTCTAGGCGTTTAAAGTATGGCAAACAGTGTGCAAAGTCCCAAGATTCCATACCTTCTGGTTCTGCCCAGCCTTCATAGTCCATTGGATTACCTCTTTGGTAAATCATGCCATTGATTGAGCTAGAACCTCCAAGTACTTTACCACGTGCATGGTCTACTTTACGCCCCATGTGAGGTTCTTCTTCTGTTTGATAAATCCAATCGTAGAAACGATTACCTGATGGGAACATTAATGCTGCTGGCATTTGAATAAATAAATCCCAAGGATAATCACTTCGTCCTGCTTCTAATACTAATACGTCTTTATCTTTATCTTCTGTTAATCGATTACCTAATACTGATCCTGCACTACCGCCACCGATAATGACGTAATCATATGATTTATGTTTACTCATTGTAAATTCGTCCTCCCTTAAATTGATTGTTATGCCTTTATAATTCATGCTTTTAAGTTCGATACGTACAACTTTATAAGTCAAATTAATAGAGCCGCATAGTTTATGATTATTACGGCTCTATAGCTCAATCATAGAATTGTTATTTACTAAAGAAATTTACTGGTTCTGGATTCGTGTTTGTTAAGATATGCTTACTTGTTAAATATTCTTCTAAGCCTTCTTTACCTAACTCACGTCCAATGCCTGATTGTTTGTAACCACCCCATGGTGCTTGTGCAAAATATGGATGGAAGTCATTAATCCAAACTGTACCTAGTTTTAATTTATTGGCTACACGTTGTGCTTTGCCAATGTCTTTAGAGAAGACTGCACCAGCTAAACCATAAATAGAGTCATTAGCTAATTTGATTGCTTCTTCTTCACTATCAAATCCTTCAACAGTCACAACTGGACCAAACACTTCTTCTTGAACGATGCGCATTGATGTATCACAATCAGTGATTACTGTTGGTTCGAAGAATAAGCCATCTTGTAAATCGTCTCGTTCTGGACGTTTACCGCCAATCGCGATAGTTGCGCCTTCTTCTTTAGCAATTGCCATATAGCTTTCAATCTTATCGCGATGTTCTGTAGAAATCACAGGTCCCATTTCTGTGTCGTCATCAAAGCCATTACCAAGCTTGATTTTACCTACACGCGCTATTAATGCCTTTTCAAAATCAGCTTTAATATCATTGTGTACTAGAATACGTGAACCCGCTGAACAAACTTGACCTGCGTGGAAATATCCACCATTCAAGGCTTGATCCACTGCTAAATCAAAGTCAGCATCATCAAAAATAATATTTGGATTTTTACCGCCAAGTTCTAGTGCAATATTTGTAACATGATTTGCAGCATTCTTCATGATGTGTTTGCCTGTTTCAATACCACCTGTAAATGAGACAAGGTCTACCTCTTTATGTCCTGATAATGTATCTCCTATTTCTTCACCACTGCTCAATACTAAGTTGATAACACCTTTAGGGAAACCAACCTCTTCCATTAATTCAAATACACGAATAGTAGTTAATGGCGTGATTTCACTTGGTTTCATAACGAGTGAACAGCCTGTAGCCAATGCTGGCGCAATCTTCCATGATGCTTGTAATAAAGGATAATTCCAAGGTGTGATTTGCGTTACAACACCAACTGGTTCTTTGACTACTTTACTTTCTGAGTTCGGAATTGGTGTATTAATGATTTCACCACCATCTTTATCAGCTAACCCAGCAAAGTAAGTAAATACATTTGCGATGTCATCCATATCAGCAAATGATTCTTCTAATGTTTTACCAGTATCTAGGGTTTCTAGCTTAGCCAACTCTTCACGATGCTCAGTAATTTTATCTGCGATTGCTCTTACTTTTTTACCTCTGACTTCACTTGTTTCTAGTGACCACTCGCCATCTTCAAATGCGCGACGTGCTGCTAGTATTGCTTTCTCAGCATCTTCAACAGTACCTTCTGCCACTGTAAAGATCACTTCTTGGTTATAAGGATTGATAATATCTCTCGTATTTTTATTTGAACTTTCGACCCATTCACCATCGATATATTGACGATTAGACAATTTTTCTACAAGTTCCATCACACGACCTCCGTTAAGTTTGTTAAATTTTTATTTAACGAATTTTACAGAAATAGATTAGCATATATTTTTCTACCTTGCAAATGTCCTGAAATTACCCAAATCTTTTATTTCCTTGAAAATGCAGTACCAAAAATGCTATTAATAAATATGCGATTTTGAAAGTTTTCATAAAAGACTTTATAATGATTGAGAATTGAAAAAATGAATGCATATGTTTATTTATTTCTTACAAACTACTAAGCAATGATGGAGGTGCAAGATGGCACGTTCAATGAATTACGACCAAAAGATTGAAGAGGCAAAAGACCTTGTCATCAATTCAATCGGTGAAACAATGGATTTATACGGCACAAACCGTAGTGTAGGCAACTTATATGGCACCATGGTCTTCGAAGGAAGTATGACACTCGATGAGATGCGTGAGCACTTACAAATGAGTAAACCTAGCATGAGTGCAGGAGTAAAAAAACTCCAAGAATTCGATATTGTTAAACAACAATTCACACGTGGTAGCCGCAAGCAACACTTTATTGCTGAGAAAAACTTTTTCACTTTCTTCAGAAACTTCTTTACTCAAAAGTGGGAACGTGAAGTTGATACCAATCTTGAAGCTGTTGAAAAGGCTCAAACACTGCTTGACGAAACACTTAAAGACGCTAACTTAGACGAGGATACTAAAAAAGAAGTTGATAAAATCCAAGCACAATTAGATCATACGAAGCAATATTGTAAATGGTTAGAAAACTTAAGTAATGCCATTGAAAGTGGTCAAATTTTCGAACATTACCCAATTCCAGAAAACGAAGAAATTTAAAAGAGCTAGAAGATTTTCGTAAGTATAATACTTTGAAAATCTTCTAGCTCTTTTTGATTATAAATTGTCGTCTTCTGGTTTTTCTTTAACTCGTACGATACGTAGTGACCGTCTTTCTATTTCTTTATGTTTATCTGCTCTCGTTTCAAGTTTAATCCGATCTTTATTGAGCGTGATAATAAACGAAATCATCATAAAGATAAAAATAGCAATGAGTGGCACACTTGCCAATACCGATGCTGTTTTTAAAACTTCGAGTGCACGCTCTCCGCCTACTAACATCAGTGAGAACGGTAATAAACATAATGCAAATGCCCAGAATAATCGATTCGCTTTTAAAGGCTCGCCAACCACTTTTTTCTGTGATGCAGCCGCTAAAATATATGAACCTGAATCGAATGTGGTTGCTAAGAATAAAAAGGCAGAAATTAAGAACAATACAACAATTAAAGATGAAAATGGTAATTGTGACATGACTTGAATAATCGTCGCTTCAGTACCATGTGTATTTAAAAAGTGAATGACATTAAATTCACCAGTAATTTGTAAGTAAACTGCATAGTTACCAAAAATACCGAAGAATAACAAGCAGCCTAACGTACCATAAATTATAGTTCCAAGAATAACTTCTTTTAATCGTCTCCCTTTAGATATACGTGCAATAAACAGCCCAATAAACGGCGCGTAAACTAACCACCAAGACCAATAGAATATAGTCCAATCTTGTGGAAAGTTTGTCTCTTTACGTCCTTTAATACCTCCAAATGGTTCCATCCATGTTGCCATATGGAAGAAGTCTCTTAACATATTACCAAAGCTCGTAATGGTTGTTTCCATGATAAATACCGTCGGTCCGACAATAAATACAAACCCTAGTAAAATGAAAGATAACCATACGTTGATATCACTCAATTTTTGAATACCTTTTTTCAAACCAGTATATGAACTGATTGCGAAGACTACCGTGATTGTTAATAAGATGATTGAACGTACAACCATATTCTTTCCATCGATACCTGTTAATTTCTCTATTCCAGCAGAAATCATTGGTACACCTAACGCAAGAGATGTTGCTGCGCCTCCAAGTAAACCAAGATAAAGAGAATATCTACTAATTTACCTAAAAATTTATCTGTTTGTCCTTTTAACACTGGACGACATGCTTGGCTAATTTTGTAGATAGGTTGTTTTTTAACGAATACTAAGTAACCAATGGGTAACGCTGGTAAGACATAAATTGCCCATGCGATGGGTCCCCAATGGAACATACCGTATTGCGTTGCATATGTAAGTGCTTCGTCCGACATTCCTTTTGCACCATTTGGCGGTTGTTGACATGAAGGCGCGACAGTAATACGACTACCGTCCCTATAAAGTTGGCCATCCATAATTTTTTCTCGTTTCAATTATGCTCCTCCTCAAAATTGTTGTGTCGATAAAAATTAAAAACCACTTTCTTGTCACGGTTTATTCACATAATGACGATATCTAAAATTAAATAAAAATGCAAATTACATTCAAATTATACCGATAGAACAACTGAATAAATATATATTTCTGACATATTTTATCGTCTTATAAATTGCCATAACAACAGTGTTAAATTTAAACTTAACGTATTTAACAAATTTTATGTTGTATTAATTTTGCATAATCATACCTTAATCATGAATTTATATTTATTTATTTTTTTCTAGAAAAAGTAAGATTTTCCATAAAAAAAGAGTTGAGATAGAATCCATTTCGAATTCGTTTTCTCAACCCTTAAACGATGAAACATTTATAAATAAGCGCTTAATTTAAATAGCAACTTTATTAACTAAAATATGGCTTGTGTCCGAAAAACCTACAATCCTAAAATAGATTTTATTAAAAATCCGACTATGATCGAAACAATAATTGTGAAAAATCCTGGAATAATAAAACTTGTCGGACGTGTTCGTCCTGTATCATCTAAATTAACCGCAAAGAGTAATGTCGGTTGTGCTGGAATAACAAAGTTGACATTGAGCGTTTGTACCATTGCGATAAAATACATTGGTGGAATTCCCATACTCATAACAATTGGCACCATGATAGATGCTGTCGCCGTTTGAGAAATAACAATCATCGCAACGACTGCGACTAATACAATGACTAACCATGGAACTGATTGTATTGTTTTCCCAATATCATCTTGTATAATCTTCAAATTTTGCGGTGCATTAAACACGGTCGCCCCTAACCAACCTGGTCCAAGTACAGCAAAGAGTGCACCAATTGCAGATTGCGTAATATTGGAAGATAAAATATCATTCGTATTCACTTTCAACATTAATAAATTAATAGCCGCACTCAAATACATAAAGAACTGTACAATCTCTGTCATCGTCACTTTAACAGTATCACCATCGATCTTAAATGACGGCATTAAATTTGGAAAGATTCCAAATGTTAAAATACCTGCGACGCATAATAAGAAACCAAGCACACCGAATTTGGTTTTAGTTGAAAATGACTGCACCACTTCGACTTCAGGCGTATGTGCTTTTTCACTCGAAGTAACTTTCGTTTTACGACCTACAAAGGTACAAAACACACTTAACATAAGCATGGTAATGATAGCAGTAGGCATGACAATACTTAAATATTTACCCATTGAAATATGATAACCAGCCATTACAGAAATAATATATGCCGTTGCTGAAGCTGCTGGACTACAAAGCAATGCCAAATTAGCTGTAAGTACAGAAGCTGTTAACGGTCGTTTAGGTTGAATATTAGCTCTAACTGCCGTTTTAGCAATAATCGGTTCTAAAGATAAGGCAATGTTTGCCGTCCCTACGCCAAATACGAAAAGAAAACAAATCATTGGTGCAATGAAAATAATTGATTTCGGAAAACGTTCAATAATTTTAGATGCGAGATAAACGAGATAGTCTATCCCTCCTGTAGCTTGCAAAGTACCGCCAGCGATACCAATAGATAAAATGATTAATACTGCAGTAACGGGCGCTGAACCCGGAGGTAATTGAAATCCAAATATCATAATAAGTTGTGCCACAATGGCAAAGATACCACAGCCTAATGCGCCAGCTGTACGTAGCCCTAGCAACACAGCTAATATCATTATGATAATTTCTACTACAAACAGTAGCATGTTGAAAGCTCCTAACTTTTCTGAAAATTATTGTGATTTTTTTAACATAAATAGTTTATCACTTTAAGATGTTAAAAGTACATAAATGCAAATAATTTGAAATGTTAAATGTAAATAAAATGTGAACATTATCGTTTTCATATGAGTAAATGCTTCGATTGTCTCCGAGCGTTCCATACCTATAAACGCACATAAAAGACCCTTGAAAGTATAGGTCAATCCAACTTTCAAGGGCTATCTAATTATTTATGATAATCATCTTTTAAAGTTCCTTTTTTCGTAGGTGCATCTTTATAATCATCTAAATCTTCATCGTCTGTATGACCTTTAGCCATTTCCAAATTTTTCTCAGTTTCTTTACGTTTCTCTTTTTTAGAACGCTTATCATACTTACGCTCTTCAATTAATGAACCCCAAATCAGTCCACATATAATCGCGATTGTTACAATGACGATTAACGCTAATATAATCCATTTTATGATATCAAATGCCATTTGTACTCACAGTCCTTCAACATGAGAAATGATTAAATCTTATTACTATATCTTTTAGTAATATCTTTCCCTTTATGTTTCGGCTTCAATCACGATGTAAGCAATCTTGGATTGACCTTTTCCAAAAAAGAAAAACCACGACTCCATTATTTGAGGAATCGTGGTAATACTGATTTCGAATTATGAAATGTAGTTATATGAACCAGCTTCACTAGCTGAGATTGTACGTGAAGAAACAACGCCAGGTCCACCGTTATAGTTCATTTCTGATACTTTAACTGAACCGTCTTTGTTAACATTCTCAACGTATGCAACGTGGCCGTATGCACCTTGAGATGTTTGCATGATTGAACCTGATTTAGGTGTGTTATTCACTGTGTATCCGTCTGCTGCTGCTGCACTTGCCCAGTTACTAGCGTTGCCCCAAGTGTTACCAATATGGCCGCCTACTTTGTCATATACATAATAAGTACATTGGCCTGAAGTATATAAGTTAGAACCTGAGCTTGATTTACCTGCAAATGCACTGCTACTTGAGTTTGAATCAGAGCTTGAATTTGAGCTTGTTGGTGCATTTTGAGTAGTTACTTTCACATTGCGGTCTGATGTTGAGTAGTTCGCACCTAAGCCACCGCCATTGTTATTGTTTGCAGTGTATGATTGAGTGTTTTGTGTTGATTGATTATTGTTGTAGTTATAATTGTAATTATTGTTAGATTGCGTATTGTTGTAATTATAGTTGTTGTTTGCTTGTGTGTTATTTGCTGTTTGGTTGCCAGTATTTTGTTGACCTTGACCACCTTGTTGTGCTTGTGATGGGCTCCAGTTACCTTGCCAATCATAATGGTAGTTACCTTGTTGATCAATTGTGTAAGTGTAACTATATGCGTAAGGGTCGTTAGAGTTATATCCATTATTATTTTCCGCTGCATCTGCATCGTGATGTGCTAATCCAAATGTTGCAATACCTGCTGTTGCGATTGTAGCTGTAGCGATCTTTTTCATAATTAATATCCTCCTAGAATTGTTAAAACATTTTTTATCTCGTGGCTACCTGCAAATTTCATATAAATAACTTAAATAGTTTTGAATAATTTTTCCTCGTTAAATAACGACAAGACATACTGTATCAGACATACAAGGGTTTGTGTGCAATGTTAAGGCTTTGTAAATGAATCATAATAATTTTACGGCGTCTGTAAAAAACGACGACTTATGTTACAACTTCCAAAAATGCTCAGTGCCAGTAGTTTAAAATCGATAATCAACAGTGTCTTTACAAGCATTGTAATTTATCTGATTTTTTTAACTATGTTTTATGTCATGCAAAAAGGGAAAACACGACTTCAAATTTCCAATATTAATACAAAAAATTGTTTCAGGTAATCATGTATCATTTAAAATAGAAAAACATGAAATGGTGGAATCACTTCGCGAAGTCTTAAATGACCTATGACCTCCTCAAATATATTCAAAATAAAAAATGAAATCCCACCTTAAAAGACAACAAGCATAATTGTCTTTTAAAGCGGGATAAATTTAAAGTTTCTAATTCAAGCGTAATGAAATATTAAATTGTAACAGTACCAATTAATACTGCAATCGCGAGTAGTACAATCGCAAAGCCCCAAATCCAGAAGAATGCATATTTGATATAAGTTCCCATATTAGCTTCAGCAAGTCCAATCGCTAACCATAACGCTGGTGAGAATGGACTAACAAATGTACCTACTATATTACCTATTACCATTGAATACGCAGTTGATACTGAATGAACACCAAATTGACTTGCAGTTTGTTCTACAATAGGAAGTAACGCGAAATAATAGGCGTCAGTACTTGTTAGTAAATCTAACGGTACACCAAAGAAACCAACAATGATATGTAAGTATGGTCCTACAGCATCTGGAATAATTTTAATGAAGTTTAAAGCGATTGATTTCAACATACCTGTTTCATTTAAGACACCTAAGAACATGCCTGCCGCTATAATCACAGCTGCCATCATTAAGGCGTTCGGTGCGTGTGCTTTTAAACGATTCATCTGTTCATCGACATCTGGGAAGTTAATCACTAATGCAATCGCCACACCAATCATGAAAGCAAATTCTGGCGGTGCAATATTAGTTAACATCATTACAATAACAACGATAGTTAATATTACGTTGACCCAGATAACCCAGCGATGATTTTTAGCACGTCCTCTTACTGGAAACTTAATATCTTGATCTCGCTCATAATTCTTCACAAGACGTTCGATATCTACATTTAATGTAGGTTCAACTTCACCCTTCTCAATTGCTTTTTTAATTCTATTCTTTTCCCTAAAGCCTAAATACGTTGCGAATATGAGTACCAATACAAAACCAATTAATTGTACTGGAATCAAGCCATACCATAATTCATTCACGCTTTTCACTTTAAGTACTGAGGCAACACGTGCCATTGGTCCGCCCCAAGGTACCATATTCATAATGGCTGCACTAATCGCAAGTAATAGTATTAATAAATATTTATTCATATTAAGTGCTTTATATAATGGTAATAAGGCAGGTATTGATAGTAAAAATGTTACTGCCCCAGCACCATCTAATTGTGCAAACATACCAATTAAAGCCGTAACAATACAAACGATGACAACATTTCCGCGTGTCATCAGTATTAATCGTTTAACAATCGGTTTAAATAATCCACTGTCAGTCATAATTCCAAAGAAGACAATTGCGAAAATAAACATGATGACAACGCTCATAACTGAGTCTAAACCACTATTAAAGAATTTAACTAAATCTTTTATGCCATAACCTAAAAGTAATGCCCCGATACTAGGAATTAAAATCATACCCACTACTGGACTGATTTTCTTTGCAATTAAAAGTCCAACAATTGAACCAATAATCAAGATTCCCATAACTGTTAACCACACACTATCCCCATGCATGTGAATTCCCCCTTATTGTATTCAGCTTTATTTCTTTTTAAGTTATTTAAGAAATCGTTTTCATATATTGTAACAAAAATTCAGAAAATAAGTGGGAATAATCAAAAAAAGACTCATAGTTTTATATAAAAACGGGAGTAGAACAGAATTCATTTTGAATTCATTGTCCCACCCCCGTGCAAGGATGACTAGAACTGAGAAAAGCTTGATTTAAAGCGCCTTCTCAGCTCAGTTAGCTACTGCGAAATTGCAATGTAGCCTTCTAATATAAATTTGTCTCAAACGCCTATAGTCATTAGATATATTGTTTATCCTTTAAATAATTTAGAATTTGTTCAACAGATGCTTCAACAGTTTGTTGTTCTGTATTAATTGTTATTTCTGGATGATTTGGTGCTTCGTACGGTGCACTAATACCTGTAAATTCTTTAATTTCACCTGAACGAGCTTTTTCATATAAACCTTTAGGATCGCGTTTCTCACATTCTTCGACACTACATTCAGTATAGACTTCGATAAATTCGCCTTCTTCAAGAATGTCACGTACATCATCTCGGTCTGCTCTATAAGGTGAAATAAATGCAGTAACAGCAATGGTACCGGCGTCTACGAGTAATTTACTCACTTCACCAATACGACGAATATTTTCTTTGCGATCTTCTGGACTAAAGCCTAAATTTTTATTTAGACCATGTCGAACGTTATCGCCATCTAATCGGTAAACGTGTTTACCTTGTTCAAATAATGCTTTTTCTAGCGCAACAGAAACAGTAGATTTACCTGATCCAGATAAACCCGTAAACCATATGACTGTACTTTTATGACCATTTTGTTGTTGTCTATCAGCTTTCGTCACTTCAGAATCATGCCATGTGATGTGATTTGATTCACTCATTTCTTATACCCCCGATTTAGTCTTGCTTTAATCCTTTAATTAATACTTCAGCTACTTCTGGTCTTGAGAATTTAGTAGGTAAAGATTCACCATTACGTAATTTTTCTCTTACTTTTGTTCCGCTTAAATGCACATGTTCAGATGCATCGTGTGGGCAAGTTTTGGCTGTTGCCATGTTGCCACACTTTTCACAATAAAAAGCATGTTCAAATTTCAAGATTTGAATGTCTAATTCATCTTCAAATTGAGAGATTAATTCTTGAGCTTCATATGTGCCATAGTAATCGCCTACACCTGCATGGTCACGTCCAACGATAAAGTGTGTGCAACCGTAGTTTTTACGTACTGTGGCATGTAATATTGCTTCACGTGGACCTGCATAACGCATAGCTGCTGGATAAATAACTAAACGCGCTCTATCTTTAGGGAAATAATTCTTTAAGATGGCTTGATAACTTTCCATACGTACGTCTGCTGGGATATCATCTGATTTTGTTTCTCCAACTAATGGATTAAGTAATAAACCATCAACGATTTCTAATGCTGATTTTTGAATATATTCATGCGCACGATGCACAGGATTACGTGTTTGGAAGCCAACGACTGTCTTCCAGCCAAGATCATGGAATAATTGACGTGTTTCTGCTGGATCTAGATGGAAATCTGAAAATTCATCATGTTTAGGACGATTGATTAATTGAATAGGACCTGCTAAATACACATTGCCTTTGTCATACACTTTTTTCACACCTGGATGTGCTTCATCAGTCGTGCCATAAACATTTTGTGCTTCTTTCTTCTTGTCATAGGTATACTTTTCTTCTAGTTTCAAAGTACCATATAATTCTCCATCTTCACCGTATAAGGCGATGTCATCACCAATAGCTAATGTATCCGCTTCTTCTTCAGTAACAGGTAGTGTAATTGGAATACTCCATACTAGACCATTTTCAAGATGCGTATCTTCCACAACTTTCGTATAGTCAGCTTCACCCATAAATCCTGTTAATGGACTGAAACCACCAATTCCGATTAATTCTAAGTCAGAAATTGACCAAGGATTCAAAGTAATCACTTTATACGATTGTGCAGCTTCAAGTAGATGCGCTCTTTCTTCGCCTTCTACGACGCGGTTAATTAACTCGCCACCATGCGGTTTGATTGTATAATTAATAATCTCTTCATGTGTTGTCATCATTTGATAACTCCTTTTCCAATTAATTAGATTAGTTTACTCGGCTTTATTTATAAGAAAAAGACAATTTTTTGTTGCGAATGACAGTGATAATCACAAGTATCACAATCGCACAAATAATTGCGAATCGAACAATATTCGTAACAGTTTCATCATGTACAAAGTACGTCATTAAGGCATTACTATTAGTGAAGATAATTAAGCCTCCTACACAAATCGCTAAAATATTAATCGGTAGAATTTTAGTTAAATACGCTGAGATTGGCGCAGCAAGCATGCCACCAACACTTAATGCAATGACAAACCACCAATTAATTTGTGTAATACCTAAAAAGATAATAAAGCTAATGGATGTAGACAATGTCACAAAGAATTCGCTTGCTGACACTGTACCAATCGCATAACGTGGTTGAATCTTATGGCTTGCTAATAATAATGGCGTATTAACTGGTCCCCATCCACCACCACCAATGGCATCTAGGAAACCTGCAATCGCGCCTTGCGGAACAAGTTTAAAACTACTTAATTTTCCAACATGGGTATGCATCTCTTTATTTCTTTTAAATAAAAATTGATACAAAATATAAATACCCATTGATAATAGGAACAATGCGATATACGGTTTAATGTAATCGCCATGAATTTGTGTTAGTAACCCAGCACCTATGAAACCACTGATAGCACCTGGAATAGCTAATTTTAACATTGTGGGTTTATGCACATTTTCAAATTTCCAATGTGATGTTCCAGATGCAGCAGTTGTCGCTATTTCTGAAAAGTGCACCGTCGCGGAAACGATTGCAGGTGCAATACCATATGTTAATAAAATGGATGATGATGAGGCACCGAATCCCATTCCGAGTGATCCATCAACAAGTTGGGCTAAAAATCCAGCTAATGCAAATATAAATAATTTCCTCATATATCACATGCCCCCTCATATTAAACTTGTGATTGGAGCCATCGCATGAATTCATGTTGTTTTTCCTCATCTAAATAATCTTCAGATAGAAGGTGTTGTAATAAACTTTGTTTCCTAGATGGCTCGATTGTAGAATCTTTAATCATCTTTCTGCTTTGATATAAAAAATCGATATACGTTTCATATCGCTCATCGTACATGTCACTTAATGTAGATAAGATTTGACGTCCTAACTTAGGGCTTGCGCCATTCGTTGAAACGCTGATTGTGAGTTTGCCACGTCTTAAAACACTTGGAAATGTGACATCCCCTTCTTGTGCATGTGCTGCATGATTGAGTAATGTTCCTTCAGGTAAGGATGCTTTCACATCATCATTAACGTCTGGTTGATTTGTAGCAAGGACTACGATATCAGCATGCTTAATATCTTGTGGTTCGAAACATTTCTCGTGCCACATCACACGTTGCTCTTTCACTAATTTATGTAAATCTGTGGTGATGGACGGACTGACAATATGAACATTGGGACAGTATTCAATTAATGTAGATGCACGTCTGGTTGCTACTTTTCCTCCACCAACAATGACAATTTGTTTATTTGTTAAATCAATCATAAGTGGCATACTGCTCATATTGTTTTCCTCGCTTTATCTGTTTCTTTAAATTGATTAAGGTAAGGTCATTTCTAAATCATCAACTTGTTCCTTGAACCAACTGATTTTTTGTCGCATCTGTACAACATCTCCTATGACAATCATGGCAGGGTTTTTAATATTCGATGCATGTTCAACAATATTATCTAGTGTACCAACCACTGTCTGCTGAGCGTTTGTTGTACCAAGATGTACTAATGCCACAGGTGTTTCTTTAGCTTTGCCATGTGTCATGAGTAGTTCACAAATTTCGGGCAATCGCTTCACTCCCATGTATACACATAACGTTTCAGGTCCATGTGCTAAATGTTGCCAATATGCATCTTTCGACATACCTGGCTTGTTTACTGCAGTCACAAAGGCTACGGATGAACTATAATCTCTATGCGTAACGGGAATACCTGCATAAGCTGGTGCGGCGATACCTGAAGTAATACCTGGTACAATTTCAAAAGGTATTTGATGTTGTGCCAAGATTTCAGCTTCTTCTCCACCACGTCCAAAGACGAAAGGATCGCCACCTTTTAAACGTGTAATCACGTGACCTTTCTTAGCTAAACTAACCAACATTCGATTTGTTTCTTCTTGCGGTAAAGAATACTTATTAGGATCTTTACCACAATAGAAGAATTTAGTGCCTGGTTCAGCAAGTGCAAGAATCTCCTTGTTCACTAAGCGATCATATAGAATGACATCTGCTGCTTGAATTGCCTTCATCCCTTTAATCGTTAGTAAATCAGGATCACCAGGTCCTGCACCTACCAGATAAACTTTCCCCATTTTGTCACCCCGCTTCAAACTACTTTTCTGAAAATTAACTATGGAAATCTTGACCGCCATGAACTTTAGCTACAACACCTGAGCGAATCACAAAGTCGCCAAAGTGTTCACCTTCAAAACGTTCTTTACCATAATCCATTAAAATTGGACGTAAACTTTCAAGAATCTCTTGTTCACCAATGTTCTCTTTATACAATTTATTTAAACGTTCACCTTTGAAGCCACCGCCTAAATACATGTTGTACTTACCTGGTGCTTTACCAATAAAGGCGATTTCAGCAAGTGCTGGTCTTGCACAACCGTTTGGACAACCTGTCATACGAATGGTAATTTCTTCATCGTTGACACCTGCTTCATCTAATAAATCTTCAATTTTAGAGATTAATGATGGTAGATAACGTTCTGACTCAGCCATTGCTAAACCACACGTAGGAAAGGCTACGCATGCCATAGAATTACGTCTTAAACCTGTGTAATGCTTACCATCTGTTAAACCGTATTGGTCTATCAATCCTTGAATTTCTTCTTTTTTCTCTGGTGTTACATTAGCGATAATCAAATTCTGATTTGGAGATAATCTGAAGTCGCCCGTATGTGTTTTTGCAATTTCTCGCAATGCCGTTTTTAATTGATAATCTTCTGTATCTTTGACACGTCCATTTTGGATAAATAACGTATAATTCCATACATGATCTTCGCCTTCAATCCAACCGAGTCGGTCGCCATTATGTTCAAATTCAAATTCACGTGCTTCTTGAATATCCCAACCAAGACGTGCATTTAATTCTTCAACCACTTTATCAACGCCTAAGCGGTCAACTGTATATTTGAATCGTGCGTTTTTACGATTTTCACGATTACCATAATCACGTTGAATGGTTAAGATTTTCTCACAAACATCAACGACTTGGTCTTTAGGGACGAAGCCAGCGAGTCGACCAACTTGTGGGTACGTATCTGTGTTGCCGTGCGTCATACCCATACCGCCACCAATTGTGACGTTGAATCCAATCAACTCCTTATTCTCAACGATACCAATCAGACCAATGTCTTGTGAGTAAACATCGATATCATTTGAAGGTGGGATAGCAATGCCGATTTTAAATTTACGTGGTAAATATTTTTTACCGTACATTGGTTCAATTTCTTCTGAAGAATCTAAGACTTTCTCACCATCTAACCAAATTTCATGATAAGCATTTGTCTTCGGTAATAAGTGATCACTAATTTTAGTTGCATAGTCATTAATTTCTTTATGAATACTTGATTGATACGGATTAGGATTACACATCGTATTGCGGTTAACGTCCCCACATGCTGCAATAGTATCTAATACAGATTCATTGATTTTCTTCATAGATGATTTTAAATTTCTTTTTAAAATGCCGTGAAATTGGAAAGTTTGACGGGTTGTTAACTTCATCGTCTGATTGCCATATTGATTTGAAATGTCATCCATTGCTATCCATTGTTCAGGCGTTGCTGTACCTCCTGGTAAACGAACACGTATCATAAAGCTATATGCTGGTTCGAGTTTCTGTTTACGACGTTCATCACGTAAGTCTCTATCATCTTGTTGATAGCTACCATGGAACTTTAGTAGTTTCGTATCGTCGTCAGAAATGGCACCAGTTAATGGATCAGCTAAACCTTGTTCAATCGTTCCACGTAAATAATTACTGTCATCTTTTAAATATTCTAAAGCATCAAGTTTTTTGTCTAATTCATCTGAAATTTGCTTATTTGTTTTAGCCATCTTGTACCACCCTTTCTATTAGTACACATCGCGTTGGTAACGTTTATCTTTTTTCATTTGTTTAAGATACGCTTCAGCATCTTCTTCAGATAAGCCTTGTTCTTTCACTAACACATTGCGAATCGCTTGATGCACATCTTTAGCCATATGTTTTTCATCGCCACAGACATAAATTGAAGCACCTTGTTGTAGCCAATCATTAAATTCTTTACTGTGTGCTGCGATACGATGTTGTACGTATACTTTTTCTTCCGTATCACGAGAGAAAGCGACATCCATCTTGCCTAAGATACCATCTTTCAACCATTCTTGCCATTCCGTTTGATATAAGAAATCTGTTGTAAAATGTTGATCTCCAAAGAATAGCCATGTGTTGCCTTTAAAGCCATGTTCCTCGCGTTCTTGCATATATGCTCTAAATGGTGCAACACCTGTTCCTGGTCCAATCATAATAACTGGTGTGTCACCCTCTTTTGGAAACTTAAAGTTTGGATTACGTTTTAAATATATTGGCACCGTATCTCCTGGTTGGATACGTTCAGCAAATTGAACTGAACATACGCCTGAACGATCACGACCATGCGCATTATAACGCACCGCACCCACTGTAATATGCACTTCATCTGGTAACGCTTCATAACTACTTGAAATTGAATACTCTCTAGGTGGTAATTTTCTAAGTAATTGATATAAATTATCTGGTTGTAATTCAGTAGTTGCGAAGTCAGTTAATAAATCGACCAAATCACGTCCTTCTACGTAACTTTGAATCCATTCAGTATCTTCTACTTTCTCTTGTAGTTCATCATTGTCAAAGAAAGAAGCTGCATTAATTAATAATGGTTTGGTTAATTTTGTTATTTCAAAATGAGACGTCAAAGCTTCATCTAGCGGTAATGTGTCACCTTCATCTGAAATTTGTACTTCTACATTTGATTCCCAACCAAGTGTGTTGATTAATAACTCAACTAATGCTGGATCATTTTGTGGTAAGACGACTAGGCAATCACCTACTTCATAATCTTCCCCGAAATTATCTAGCAAGAATTCAATATGACGTGTTTCCTTATTTGAACCTTGGCCATTTAAATTAATATTCTCTAGTACTTCTGCTTGATACGGATTTGATTTAGAGAACTTTTTCTCTTTCGCTGATTTAATGGATTCGCTAATCACTTGTTCATTTTGTGTACCTTCTGGTGCTGTATCAATCGCATTGATAACGTTAGCCATCCACTTCTCAGCATCTTCTTCATAGTCGACGTCACAATCAACTCGATCATAAATACGTTCAGCGCCAAGTTCGCCAAGCTTTCTATCAAAGTCTCGTCCTGTTTGACAGAAGAATTCATATGTTTGATCTCCGAGTGCTAAAACAGAATATCGTACACCTTCAAGCTTAGGTGCCTTTCTACCATGGATAAACTCATGTAATTCCGCAGCGTTATCTGGTGGATCTCCTTCACCTTGGGTAGATGTAATGATAAATAAATCTTCTACATTTTTTAGGTTCTTAGGTTTGAAGTCATCCATAGCTTTTAGAGTAACGTTGTGACCTATATTTGACAGACGTTCTTCAAAGATTTCAGCTAAGCCTTGTGCGTTACCTGTTTCAGAACCATATAGCAATGTAATTGCACGCTTCTCTGGTGTAATCGTTGGTTCATTTTGTTGTAACATTGCTTCTGTACTTTCAGAAAGCTCACCTTGAGCCGTTGCAACTTGGTTAGACGCTGTTGTTGTAGCACCACCAGCGAATTGTTGATTCGCAACTAAATAGCCGCTTAGCCATACTTTTTGTTCTGGTGTAAGTGTTTGTAGTAATTCATTAATTTGTGTAGCTTGCCCTTCTGTAAAAGGACTATTTGTGACACTTAAATTCAATTGTATCCACCTCTTATTCCGTAAAATAACAATGATCGTTGTTAAGTCATATACTATTATTATGTAAGAAATACGTCCGGCTGTACACTATTGTCGGACATATTTCAATTCCTGATTATTTTCTATCAGAATACTATGTTTTATGGATAAAATTTTTTACCTTACTCTTAAGGTTTGTCAGCAACATGTAATCCACACTCTGTTTTTTCAAAATTAGACCACCGTCCAGCTCTTGAATCATTTGAATCAAATACTGGTGATGTGCATGGAATACAACCGATACTTGGATAATGTTGATCATGTAACGCATTATAAGGTAAATCATGTTGCTTGATATAATCCCAAACTTCGTCTTCTGTCCAATAAATTAATGGACATACTTTAATAGATTTGAAACGTTCATCTTTATTAATAAAATTCGTATTCGCACGTGTTGGCGATTGATCTCGACGTAACCCTGAAATCCAAGCAACAGCACCGCCTAACACTTCTTCTAACGGTTTAATCTTTCTAATATAACAACATTGATTTGGATTATTCTTCCATAATGCTGGATTATATTGATCTGCTTGTTCTTCTAATGTTAAGTCTGGTTTCTTCATTTCAATACGAAGTTGAGGAAATCTTTCTTTGACTCTATCGATTAAGTCATACGTTTCTTGAAAATGTAAATCCGTATCTAGAAATACAATTTGAGCATCTGGTTTAATTTGAGCAATCAAATGAATTAAAACCATACTCTCTGCACCAAAACTACATGAGTAAACGATGGAATCACCATATGTGCGATACGCCCAGTCTAGCATTTCATAGGCGCCTTTAGTTGCATCGTCAGTTGAAATAGAATCAATGAAAGGATCACTTTCAAAGTTCTCGTACGTTATCTTCGGTACTGACATAAACTTATGGTCCCCCCTAGTGTTCACAAATTTATTCATCTAATACCTACCAAAATTGTCAGAATAATATGTTAATACTTTATCGAGTTTTATATATAAAGTCAAGACGTTTTGGTAAATGTTCACAACATGAAAAAGATTATTAATTATGTATTAAATATTATGACAACCGGTTGACATAAAACAAAAATGAGACTAAACTCAAACAAAAGAAAGCGTTTTCTCAAAAAGATAAGGTGGGATATTAATGAATATATCTAATATTATTAGCCCTTTTAAAAACAAATCTTACTTACAAACTTCAGTTATTTTCATGTTGTTCTTTGCATCTTGGAGTATTTGGTGGTCATTCTTCCAAATCTGGTTAACTTCTAAAGACAGTGGACTAGGTTTGACAGGTGGACAGGTCGGTACCATTTACTCAGCAAATTCATTTGTAACTTTACTTTTAATGTTTATTTATGGCGTAACCCAGGATAAGCTTGCAATTAAAAGAACGCTTTTAATTTTCTGTTCTCTATTTTCTATGTTTGTGGGACCATTTTTTATTTTGATTTACGCACCACTTATTCAAGCTAATTTTTGGCTCGGTGCAATTATTGGTGCAATTTTCTTATCTTGCGGTTTCTTAGCTGCTGTCGGTGCCTATGAAGCTGTTGGTGAAAGATTTAGTCGCTTTTTCAATTTTAATTATGGTCAATCAAGGGCATGGGGATCATTTGGTTATGCAATTATGGCATTAATTGCCGGATTTACTTTTGTTATCAATCCTCATCTAAATTTTTGGTTAGGTTCTTTATTAGGTGCGATTTTATTACTAGTATTAATCTTTTGGAAGACTGATGCTGAACAACGTGCCAAACATAATATTGAACATAATGAAGAAGAGTCAGTACCATCAATTAAAAGCATGTTAGCCTTATTAAAAGTTAAGGATATCTGGGTTATTGTTATTTTCATTACATTCTCATGGTCTTTTTACACAATTTTCGACCAACAAATGTTCCCAGAATTTTATACTAAATTATTTGCAAATCCTAGCGTAGGTCAACAAACTTATGGCGTTTTAAACTCTGTGCAAGTTTTCTTCGAAGCAATAATGATGGGAATTGTGCCAATTATTATGTCAAAAATTGGTGTAAGAAAAACGCTTTTATTAGGTGCTACAGTGATGTTCTTAAGAATAGGCTTATGTGGCATTGCTCAAGGTCCAGTAAGTATTTCATGCATTAAGATGTTTCATGCATTAGAAGTCCCATTATTTGTATTACCAATTTTCCGTTACATAACATTGCACTTTGACACTAAAGTTTCAGCTACTATTTATATGGTAGGATACCAAGTTTCAGCTCAAATTGGACAAGTAATTTTATCAAGTCCTTTAGGTATCTTAAGAGATCATATTGGTTACCAACCTACATTCTTCGTTATTTCATTTATTGTATTACTAGCTGGCATCTTTGCTTTTATAACTTTAAGAAAAGATAACGAATACGTATATGGTGACCCTTTTGTAAAAAATAAAATCTAACTGAAAGGATGAAGATAATGAATAAAGAGGCGATTGAAGTAACTAACACACGTTACCGTTTGGGTTATCATATTATGCCTAAATCCGGATGGATTAACGATCCTAATGGTTTCACCCACTATGATGGTTATTATCATATTTTTTATCAACATTACCCTTACGCTCCTGAATGGGGGCCTATGCATTGGGGACATGCTAGAAGTAAAGATTTAGTACATTGGGAAACACTACCAATTGCACTCACTCCAGGTGATGTTGAAGATAAAGATGGTTGTTTTTCAGGCACAGCTATTGAAAAAGATGGCAGATTACATCTATTTTATACAGGTCATCATTATTATGAAGATAATAATCCAGATCATTTTTGGCAAAATCAAAACCTAGCATATAGCGATGATGGTGTTCATTTCAAAAAATATGCCAACAATGCAGTTATTCCACAAGCACCTGAAGATAACACACATCATTTCAGGGATCCTAAAGTGTGGCAATATGGTGATGACTACTACATGATTGTTGGTAGTCAAAACAAACAAGAAGTCGGCCGTATTATCATGTATTGTTCAGATGATTTACTAAATTGGAAATATTTAGGTCCTATTAACGAATCAAATGGTCAACAAACTGAAGGTTACATGTGGGAATGTCCAGATTTATTTGAACTCGATGGTAAATACGTATTTTTATTTTCTCCTCAAGGAATGGACGCTGAAAAGGAACAATATTTAAACTTATTCCAAAATGGCTATTTCGTAGGCAACCTTGATTATGATAACCATAAATTCACACGAGGTAACTTTAAAGAATTAGATCATGGTCACGATTTCTACGCGCCTCAAACGATGCAAACACCTGACGGACGTCGCATCCTTATTGGTTGGATGGCTATGTGGGAAAGTTATATGCCTGAAAAAGAGGATGGCTGGTCTGGCGCACTAACATTGCCTAGAGAACTATATCTTAAAGATAATCATTTATATATGCGCCCAGTTACTGAATTGAAACAATTAAGAGTAAATGACGGTGTTCATAACTCATTTATTCTTGATGAACCTAAATTATTATCTAATGATACTTATCATACAGAAATCAATTTATCTACTTCAAACAATAATTTAAATATTGAGTTAAAAAATGATGATTCTCAGTTAATATCATTAGCTTATGATGCTATATCTCATAAATTTACACTTTATCGCTCCGACAAAGATGACTATCGATATTCTACTATAAAGTATAGTGACGTTTTAAATCTTCAACTTTATATTGATACAAGTTCGATTGAAGTGTTCATCAATGATGGGGAATCCGTTTTTACAGAACGCTATTATAGCGAAGTCCCACCACAAGTGTGGCTTTCAAGTGATGAATGTCCTCGAATCTACACTTGTATTTATGAATTAGAACAGAATGCAATTTCATTTGATAAATAGAAACTAAATACTTTAGCTTAGTATTATAAAATATATGATTCAGACAGAAGTTCATTTTAGCTAACATGAATTTCTGTCTTTTTTAATTAGCATTCTTTATGAAAATAAGGGATAATAACACTAATATTACTGGAAATTGGAGTGAAAGATATGAAGCCAAAATTGGAGGACGTTGCCGAATTAGCAAATGTATCTAAAACGACAGTTTCACGTGTTCTAAATAATCGTGGTTATATCAGTCAAGTAACAAAAGATAAAGTCTATAAAGCAATGCAAGAGTTGAATTATCAGCCTAACTCAGCTGCTCGTCAGTTGTTTAAACAAAAAACAAACATTATTGGACTTCTTTTCCCCACTGTATCAAATCCCTTTTTTGGTGAGCTTATCAATGAATTGGAAACTAAATTATATAATAAAGGTTATATCGTAATTATTGGAAATTCTATGAATAATCCCGAAAAAGAGACTCACTACATGAATCAATTACTTTCTAATCAAGTAGATGCATTAATCGTAGGTACACATAATATTGGTATTGATCAATATAAAAACAGCAATTTGCCTATAGTAGCGATTGATAGAATTGTAAACGAAGACATCCCTGATATTCGTTCGGACAATTATAACGGCGGCTTGTTGGCAACTGAACGCTTGATTGAGCAAGGTGCAACACAAATCATACATACGAACGGTCCTATTGATGTCAACACCCCTGCTAATTTACGACAAAGTGCCTATGAAGATACTATGAAAGCACATAATCTTAAACCTATAACATATACAATCGATTTTAGTTTAGATTATTCAAGTAAATTGGATATCTTCAAATTGATATTCCAAGATCACCCTGATGTAGAAGCAATCTTTGCTTCAAATGATACTGATGCTTTACAAATTTATCAACTTGCATTGTCTATGGGCAAAAGTATTCCAAAAGATTTGAAAATTATTGGCTACGATGGCACGCAATTAGTTAGAACGTTAATGCCTCAACTTACTTCTATTATTCAACCTATTGATGCAATAACAGATAAAGCAATTGAAATTTTAGAAAGAAGACTAAATTCAGAATCTACGGAACAAGAATACATCTTACCTGTTACATTGTGGGAGGGTACGACAGGATAAACCAAAAGAGACGATATCATCCAACTTATTCAAGCGGATGTGTCGTCTCTTTATCTTTATTATTTTAATTTCTTTAGTATTCTGGTACACATTCTATTAACACAACTTTTCCATTTACTGGCGTAACTATAATCTCAAAGCCATTGTCTTTTACATTATTGTATATATATGAGCCAGATAAACTATGCTTATCATAATTATTATACTTGCTTATAAATTCATGCTCACTAACATTATCTGGTGCAACAGCAACCATTGCTACCTTTTTAATTTGTGTATGCGGATTATAAGTAATAGCAATATTACCATATTTTATATAGTCATTATGAAAGCCTTCAATATGTGGAAACGGTGTACCTTTACCGTAACGTTTTTCTACTTCATCTTTAGTCATTCCTTTTTTAAATCCCATATATCCGTCAAGATTATTCTTTTGCATATAAGTTTGAAAAAAATCATCGCTCAAGACATCTATTTTAGGTAAGTTTGATTGCTTATCTTTCTCTTCATTATCATCTTCTCTTTGTTGTTCAGTTTTTTTAGGATCATTAGATATTCTATGTTCTTTGGTATGATCATCGTCGTTATTGACGTGTTGCGTCGTAGTTGGTTTATTTTGAACGTGTTCACTTTCCTGAATAAAAAAGTGATAATATGTAAAGCAACTTGCAACAATAAGGCCAATGACGACAATTGCTACTAAGACAAATGGCCAAACCTTTCTTTTCGGCTTTTGAGTTTGATAATAGTTATAACGTTCATCATTTCGATAATCTTCAAAGGCTTGTAAATCATTACCACATTTACTACAAAAATGTTGGCCTTCTTTTAATTGATTTCCACATTGAGGACAAAATTTCATAAGTTTACCTTCCTTCACTTCTTGATGTTCAATCTAAGTGATATATGTGAAATAAGGTTCTCTCTTTATTATCTTCACGTACTATACTAAGTAAGTTTCATTTTAAATTACTTTCAAACTATTTTCTATAATTTTTTTATATAAAATTTAGCACAAAAAATAAAGTCGCTTCGAGTTTTTCACTCTAAACGACTTATTTATTATTTATTCTTACCTTTATCATCGTAACGCATTTGTTGACGATAACCGTACGTACTTTCTTTAATCAATTGGTCATTTAATAAACCTGCACCAATTGCCCCAGCAACAGTAGAAATTGACGCAGCAAACCATGGGATACTTAAATATAAATCTATGCCTGCTGGTCCTTTTAAGCCAACTTGTTGTCCTAAAAAATTAGCTGGCAGTAATACCAGTTCAGCAATCAAGAATAGTGTATATAGAATAATATAATAAATAATGATTGCGACAAATAGCGTCATAACTGTTGTAAGATTATAGAGCCAAGTAATGCGTTTATTCTGACTTTGTTTCGTTGATTCCCATAAATCATGTGACATCATAATCCAAAGTAACATGCCTAAAATAGCGATAATTGAAATGCCAAAAAGACGCCACATAGAAAATTCCATACTCATTTGCCACATCGTCGTAAAAATCAGACCGAACGCACCAGTGGTAAAGGCAATGGCTACAATATTACTTAAACTTGCCATCATATTTAAAGGATTATTCGCAAAAGTCATTCCACTGACTAAACGTACCATACCAAATGAGCGTGAACTCGCTAAATAACGCAAGTGATCATTGCCTGTTTCTTCTAAATGCACTTCCGTTTTATCAACTTTTGTTAATGGAAATTGTTTGTCAATTTCAGTTTTAACAGTATCTTGGCTATCGTATGCTTCATGTCTTTGTTCTGAGTCATAGACTTCATTAATAATAGCAATGATCGCATTTTTAAACCGATTTTTAACTGGAGGCCAACCAAATGCAGGATAAGAGAAGATGGCTGCACCATTTTTCTTATTAATATCAAGTGCTAATACGCGTTGTTGATAAAACATAGGCAAGTCTGTAATCGCAACGACATAGTCCCATTTTCTCTTGTCATGATAATCTTGAATCTTCTTGAAAATGGCTTCCACAGATTCAGCATAGCCAGTTAGAGGATCAACCACAAGGTCAACTTCCCAGTCTTGTTGTTGATTATTTTGTTCTGATAAAATGTCTGGAATATCGTTAATTAAACTTTCAGCTAGTTTCTCAGTCACGCCTGGTGCTACTACTAGCCCAATCGTTTTTTCACTACTCATGATTCATACTCCTCTCTGTGGTCTTGTTTCTTACCTCCATATTGTTCATCATCTTTGTCTTCTCTATTCGAAGCGGATTGTTCCACTTCTTGTTTCGCTTCCTTATAGCGATGATACTGACGATAGGAATAAGTGATACGACGAATCTTCTCTTCATTCTCTACTGTAGAACCCATTGCACCGGCTAGTAATCCAAGTGAGGCTACAAACCATAATAATTTTAAATAATTTAGAAAAGTAAAATCTGGATTCGCACTCGTCCAATTATTAAATAAACTCACAGGTACAAATAATGAAATACTGATTGATAATAAGAGATATAAAATAACATAATTCATCAATGTGATAATGATTAAAGTAAGCAAGGTTGTAGCGTTGTAAATATAGCGATAAACACGTTGTGATTTAGCCGTCTTTCGTTCAAATAATTGATGTGCATATAAAAGCCACCCCGCCATACCGAAAATGGCAATCAGCATTAAGACTATAAAACGATAAATTGAATACTGAACGCTTAATTCCCAAGGCATAGAGAAAATCGATACATAAGTGCCTGTGGCAAAAGCGACCGATATAATCTTCTTAAAGTTAAAAATATTCTTCCATGGTTCGTTTGCACGTGTTAACCCAAGAATGAGCTGTAGCCAACCTAGAATAAAGAATTTATTAATATAGCGTCGTTTCGAACTTTCATCTTCTCGTGGATCGACAGCTTTAGGATGAATCAACGGATGTACTTTGGGACGTTCTTTCGTACTGTTGTTATATAGTTTTTCTATTAAAGCAATCATACTGTTAACTAACTTATGTTCTAAATTAACCCACCCCAGTGCGGGTAGTGATAACATCGATACTTGTTTGTCACTATTAAAGTCACTGATCACGACTTTGTTACCAGAAATACTGGGTAAATCAGTAATACAAATAACGAAATCCCATTGATATTGTGCTTTTAATTCAGCTGCTTTATCAATGCTTTCATGTACATCTTCCGCTGAACCAATTAACAAATCGACTTTGCTTTCGAATTGCCAATCGTGACCATCATCGATATGTTGATATAATTGCTGTTTAACTTTAGCTATCGCATTATCTACCAAGTGGTGTGCTACACCTGGCGATGGTATTAATCCAACCGTATATGTCATCGTTAACCTCCTTTCTAATCGAATGATATATCTTTATTGTTTATTTTTTTCCTGAAAATTTGACTAATAAACTACAACAATAATAAACGTGTAATGGTCAGTTTACGCTAATGTCAATACTTTTTGCAATCAAATTAGTTATATTTATTATATTAATTTATTTCAACATAAATTTGGAACATCATCAGCAACTGTCTTGACTTCTGAATTTAAAAATAATAAATTGTAATTATAGTATAAATATATGCACTAGGGGTGTTTTATAACTGAGATGGAGCATTGCTCTAAACCCTTTGAACCTGAACTAGATTGTACTAGCGTAGGAAAGTGTGGACTAAATTTTAGATAATAATGAAGACTTGATGCTTTTAAGTCTTCTGTTATATATATGCATCTAACATTTACGCAACTTTCCTCTAGTGAAGGTTGCGTATTTTTTACTGTTAATTTGATGTAAGGAGGCACATTTATGGCAAGAACCGTGTTAGTTACCGGTAGTAGTCGTGGCTTAGGTGCAACGATTGTTAAGACATTAGCCGACCAAGGCTTTCAAGTTGTTGTGAATTATAATCAGAGTAAAGAAGCGGCTGAACAAATCGCAAGTGATATCGGTGATAAAGCAATCGCAATCCAAGCTAATGTAACACGTCGTGATGATGTTGACCGTTTAGTTAAAGAAGCAACTGCACATTTTGGTCAAATTGATGTTGTCGTTAATAATGCATTAGTTAATTTTAAATTTGACCCTGTTGCTCAAAAGTCTTTTAAAGATTTAACGTGGGATGATTACCAACAACAAATTGATGGTACATTAAAAGCTGCCTTTAATGTTACTCAAAGTGTCGTTCCACAATTTATCGAACGTGGTGCGGGTAGTGTGATTAGTATTGGTACCAATTTATATCAAAATCCAGTAGTGCCCTACCATGAATACACGACAGCTAAAGCTGGTTTGATCGGTTTTACGAGAAATGTTGCAGCAGAATTAGGCCAATACGGCATTACCGCTAATGTCGTGTCAGGTGGTTTATTGAAGACGACAGATGCTAGTGCCGTCACTACACCTGAAGTATTTGACTTAATTGCTCAAACCACACCATTACGCAAAGTAACGACACCACAAGATTTAGCTAGCTTAGTGGCCTATTTAAGTACGGAAGCGGCAAATGGTATCACAGGCCAGAACTTCACCGTCGACGGTGGCTTAACAATGAACTAAACAAATGATAGTTCGACTATTTTAATTACATATCATGGTTGTTACTATCAAATATATTGGAGTGTTTATTATTGGTTATGTCTAACAATGACCATCAATTACACATTGGCATTTTAATCTATGGTTGTGGTCATCATCAAGCAGCTTGGCAACAACCAGAATCTAGTGTAGAACGTCTTGGTGATATAACGTATTATCAACAACTTGCACAATTAGCTGAAAAAGGATTGTTTGATGTCGCATTCTTTTCAGATAATCAAGCTTTTAACCCTGGATTTACTACGATGCCAAGCTTTTGGTTTGATCCACTTATTAATTTAACAGCTATCTCTCAAGTGACACAGCATATTGGTTTGGTACCTACGATCTCGAGTACCTTTTCAAATCCTTTCACTGTGGCAAGACAGTTGTTAAGTTTAGACCATATTACAGGTGGACGTGTCGGCTGGAACCTCGTTACATCCATGACTGATGTAGAAGCTCAGAATCATAGTATGACTGCTTTGCCTGACCATGACATGCGATATAAAAAGGCTGACGAATTCGCTCACGTGGTGAATGGCTTGTTTGAATCTTGGCATACTGACGACTTCCAACCCAATCGTGAACGTGGCACACTTATGACAACGTCAAATATTCAACCACTTCAGCATAATGGGCAATATTTCCAAGTACGTGGGCCCCTCACAACACCTGCGAGCCCACAAGGTAAACCCGTAGCAATGGAGGCAGGTGCATCAAAGCAAGATATTGCATTAGCTACCAAATATGCTGATGCCGTTTATTCAGTTTCATGGAATATCAACCAAGCAAGACGTTATCGTAAGCGTCTCGATGTCGCGATGACTAATGCAAATCACCCAAGACATATTAAGGTGTTTCCTGGTTTAGTCACATATGTTGCCCGTACACATGAAGACGCATTACAAAAGAAAGCAAATTTAGATGCCTTATTGCCTATTGACAATGCATTGAAACAACTAAGCTTCTTTGTACAACAAGATTGTAGCACTTGGGAACTCGATGAACCTGTACCTGATTTACCACCAGTTGAATCATTCAGTGGTCCTGTAGGACGCTATGAAACGATTCTTGAAATTATTAAAGATAAAGAACCAACTGTAAGAGAATTACTTGGTTACTTAAATGCTGGCGGTGGCCATTTAACACTTATTGGTACGCCAGAAATGATTGTTGATGAAATGGTGTATTGGTTCAATGAAGGTGTAGCAGATGGTTTCAACTTGATGCCACCTTCCCTTCCTGATAGTTTAGAAGACTTTGTAGAATTCATCGTTCCAGAATTACAACGACGTGGTCTATACCGTACGTCATATTCTGGACAGACCTTGAGAGAACACTTAGGGTTAACACAAAATTAGAAATTCATTATTATTCATTTATCCATATAATAGAAATTAACGTAAAAGTGGTGATGTTAACTTAGGAACATCACCACTTTTTGTGTATAACAATGAATTATTGATTAGTACAGTTCGAGTATTTTCTTCCAATTATACGAAATCATGACAGCGATACTCATCACTAATAGTAAAAGTACAAGTTCAGATGCCATATACCCTTGAGCAAGGTGAACTGTAAATAGTGCGCCTAACATGATGAAAATGAATCCTGCTGCAACATAGTTAGAAAATAAACCTATAATCATGAATATGCCACCAATCAATTCAAATAAACCTAATAAAACACCTAGAAATGCAGGTAATCCAAGCCCTGCCATCATTGACATCGGCTCCTTAAATCCACTAAATACTTTTTGCGATCCGTGTACTGTAAATGTAATACCTAACATCAGTCTAATTAATAATAATCCTATTCTCATAGTATATGCGCTCCTTTAAGATATATTTATTATACCAAGTATACTTAACATACTATATGAAGCTAATTAGACTTTCAACCCTGAAGGTATCAATTTAATCTCATGTTAATCTTAATTTATTCTCTTTGTAATTTTTATTTATTTTGATAACGGGCGAAAAAAAAGACTAGGACAGAATTCTTTTGAATTCATAGTCCTAGCCCTGCAGGATGACTATAACCGAGAAACGCTTGATTTAGAGCGTCTTCTCAGCTCAGTCAGCTACTTCGAATTTGCAATGTAGCATTTTTAATCTCAATTTGTTCTACTCTTACGACTTAAACCTTAATATTTATAAGGGTCATTGTCCTTCTTATCTTTTAATTTATCAGCTTCATCTTTAACGAAGTTATGATCATGATGTTGTTCTTGATTATCGTTGTTGAAACCATTTAAATTATCGTCTTGATTATTTCTATCACTACGACGGAAATTGTTGTCTGCATCATAATCATCACGATGGTTTGATGAATGATGTTCGTCACTTGTTAAATCTCTACCTAAACCATTGTTGTCATGGTTCTCACGATTGTCGTGTTGACCGCCTTCTCTACGATCATTTGACCAATCAACATCATTACGACGATTGAAATCATCATCAGAACGATGTAAATCATCGCGGTGATTTGAATGATTGTATTCATTACGGTCGTTGTCATGATTGAAATCACGATTGTTATCGTTATAGTCATTGCGATTATCATGATCATTATTACGACGGTAACCATTGTCATCATATAAATGGTCGCGTTGATTACGATGATCTTGGTTACGATCAGACTGTGCACCTTGATTTGTCATGTTTGAATAGCCATTATGATGACCATCGTTATTGTAATCATTGTTATTGTTGTGACGCTCTTCATCATCTAAGTTACGTAAGCCGCCTTCATTGTTGTTTCTATTGCGATTGTCATTATGATCATTGTTATCGCGATCATAGTTACGATTGTTGTCGTAGCCATAGTCATTACGGTTATGATTGTTGTTATTATCATAAGCATTGTTATGATTGTTGTCATAACGATTGTCATTATGACGGTTATCATTATTTCCATAATAGTTATGATCGTAATTGTTATGTTTCTTAGCTTTTCTAACTAATAACATGATACCTGCAATGACCCATAGCAATGCACTGATCCAGTTATTTGTTAATGCAACAATTGCTGCAACAATAAGTAAAACACCTGCAACTTTCGGTTTTTTACTAATTAAAATACCACCAATAATTGCTAGAACTAATGCGATAATTGAACCCCATGTAAAGAATCCAATTAATCCACTTAAAGCACTAAAGCCATCATTAACTTCAGTTGAAGATACTGAATTGCCTTGATTTTGTGATTGTGTTACAACTTGTTCTTTAAAGCTACTATTACCAATAAATGGTTTTAAAATTAAGAAGATAATTGCTACTAAAACTTGAAGGGCAACGCCAAGCCATGTGAGGATATGTTCACCTGTACGTTTAATTTTGTTCTCTTGAGTATGATTTGATGTATAATCTGTAGATTGATTAGCCATGTTGATGCCTCCTTTTTTTGTTGTATACCCTACCATTCAATAGGTTACACTTAATTTTAAAAAGTATAGCAAATTTCCTTTCCAAAATATTAAGGATGACGATTCACAATGAGGTAATAAATACGTGATGTAATCCAATACATCAATGCATAAATGGCTACCACAGCTACAAGCACACCTATATAGCTTGTCGCAAAAATACCTAAATTATTTACATTCAAGATTCCTAACACATTAAAAATAATCTTAGATGCAAAGGCAACATGAATCGTAGCGACCAAAATAGGTAACGTGAAAATCCAAATAATCTGGCTATTAATGGTCGATTTAATGCGTGTGTCCTCTATACCCACTTTTTGCATAATTTGATAATTTTTTCGATCTTCATAACCTTCAGCAATATTTTTATAATACATCATCAGAAATGTGCCTATAATTAAGATGATTGAGACAACGGTACCAACAAAAATGAGACCACCGTTAATTTCGTATAATGTAGCTGCCACTTCTTTTTTATCTTCAATACTCACACTATATTGCTTCATTAATTGATCTTTCACTTTATCAAACTCAGCAGTATTTTTTGTCATGATATTAAAATGCATAAATGTATTTTGCACTTTATTTGTACCATGTGTGTTTGCTTTGTCTTTATTCGCATAATAATTTGTTAATTGACGATACGTTGTCAAATCTGGTGTAACCACCGTTAAAGATCCAGGCACTGGATAAGAATAGTTTCGACCATTAAGTTGTTTTACGTTGAATTTATCTCCCATCATCGTCGTTGTATTCAATTTCTTAAAAGGTTGATTGGCACTAGAGAATCCTAATTCACCGTGTTTAAGTTTAACTTTCTTCGTATTCAATTGATTATAATCATGTTGCGTCATAATCACTAAATAGGCACTGTCTAAGGTCATATTTAAATATTTATTATCTCGATATTTAAATACACCATTTTTGTCATAATCGGTGGCTATCAATGTCACAGCATTGATTTTAAAGAAATCAACATCGGCATGTTGTTTAATATCATGCTCTAAATTGCGAACTTTCTGTTGTGTGTGCTTATTGAAATGACTATTTCCATCAATCGAAATTCTATATTGGTCTGTAATAATCGAATCGACTTGATTCGAAATGCCTCGGTACGTCGATACGGTCATTCCAACTGTAACAATTAGAAATGTGCATAACATTGTGATACTCGCAAGGCCAATAGCATTGGAATTCATTCGAGACCGCAAACCTGAAATAGTGAAAAAGAACTTGGGATTGTAATACAACTTGGGAATATATTTCAGCCAATCTAAAAGCAGAACACCTAGTGATAGGAATAAACAATAGGTACCAATCATGACCAACGCAATCGCACTAAACAAATCATATAATGATTTCAAAACCATTTGGTTAGATAAGGCGATATGATAACTGCAAAATAACGTAACCAATCCAACGATTAATAATACATACAAGATAGGTTTAGGTAGTTTCCTTTCCGCTTTATGACGCTGATGGATTAATTTAATGGGACTTTGAAATAATATTTTGACATTATTAATTAAGAATAAAACTAACATAATCACTGCTAAACTGATTAACGTGATACTCATCGCTTTAATATCAAATGGATAATCCATTAATGTCATGCCAGTTTGGTACATGAGTTTGTTCATTAACATGAAGATTAACACGCCAAACAAATAGCCACCTGTAATACCAATAAGTGCAATAAGAATAAATTGATACAACGTCTCAAACAACATAATAATGCGAAAATGTTTCTTCTCCATACCGAGAATCATATTCATCGCAAATTCCTGTTGGCGTCGTTTCATCATAAAACGATTCGCATATAAGATAAAGATAAGTCCTAATACACTCATAAAGAAATTACCAATACCTATGAAGATCGGTAATAATTGGCTACGTCTTTGCACATAAGCATTCATATTAAGAGACAATAATATAAACTCCGTCCCAAACATGATACCAAGCACTAATATGAAAGGCATAATTACATGTCGCTGCATTTTAAAATTTTGAGCAGTCATCTTCCATAGCATGTGCCACGTCATCTTAGTCACCTCTTTCGTTTAAAATAGCCAAACTATCCGCAATTCTCTTCTGAAACGCTTGTTGTGATTCCTCTCCACGATAAATTTCGTGATACAATCGACCATCTTTAATGAATAGCACTCGCTTTGCATAAGAAGCGTCTACAGCCGAATGTGTAACCATTAATATCGTTTGTGCATGCTGATTAATTTCTTTAAACAACTGCATGATATGCTTTGAGGTCTTTGAATCGAGGGCACCTGTTGGCTCATCGGCTAGTAACAAATCAGGTTCATTGATGAGTGCACGTCCAATAGCAATACGTTGTTGTTCCCCACCTGAAATTTGATACGGATATTTATTTAGCAGTTGATCTATACCAAGTGCTGTACTAAGTTCATTTACGCGTTGTTCCATAAATTTATGAGAACGATTGGCTAAGACAAGTGGCATCAACATATTATCCTTATTCGTCATCGTCGGTAACACGTTGAAATCTTGAAAGACAAACCCCATATGATCACGTCGGAAATGTGCAATCTGTCTATTGCGCAGTTTACGAACATCTTGCTTATTGATAGTAATGGTACCTTCCGTCACTTTATCGAAAGTAGCAATCAGGTTGAGCATCGTTGATTTGCCTGACCCCGATTCGCCCATAATCGCTACGAATTCTCCTTTATCAACGGTAAATGAGATGCCATTCAATGCCGTTGTAGCATTTAACCCTCTGCCAAATGTTTTTTTAACATTCCTCACATCTAATAGCATTTGTCGTCCCTCCTTTTCGGAAAATGAAAAACCAATCCTTTATAAATGAGTGACTTAATTAAAAGCCTCGCAATAATCATTTGTATCAATTGTCGTTAAATCTATCATAAAACAAAAAAGCACCAACAACATTGATAATTTCTTACAAATGTCGTTGGCTAACTTACAATATCGAAAGGTTAATTATTTTTCGGGAAATAAATATGAAATGTCGTACCTTCTCCAAGTTCAGATTGTACTTCGACTTTATGGTGTAAATGACGTGAGATATGCTTAACAATAAACAGGCCAATGCCACTTGATTTATCATTTAAACGACCATTATAGCCAGAATACCCTTTATCAAAAATCTTCGGTAAGTCTGCTTTACTAATACCAATGCCGTTATCACGAATCGTTAACACTTGTTGTTCCTTATCAAATGCAACCCATATATCTTTACCACGTGCATACTTGAGCGCATTATTTAAGATTTGTTCAATCATAATCGTACACCATTGCACGTCTGTAAGCACTTCATCTTCACAACGTTCATAGTGAATCTTCGTCTTCTGATCAATAAATTGAATAGAATATTTCATAATTAGCGGTCGCACCAAGTCATTTATTTTAACCTGTGAAAAGGACATGTCCGTTTCTTGATTCATTAATTTTAAATAACTCAAAGCTAGACTGGTATAATTGTCAATTTGTATAATCTCTTGACGTACGCGATTGACCACATTCTCTTCATTTCGTTCCAATAACAACTTCGAAGCCGTAATCGGTGTCTTCATTTGATGCACCCACATCAAGAAATAGTTCTCCACATTTTCTTGATACTCCGTTTGGTCACTCTTTACCTGTTGAAGTTCATGCTCTAATTCAGTAATCGTATCTTCCAAATGCACTTGTTTTTTAAAGCCACTTAATTGCACAAGCCAATAAATCACCATAACAAAGATAGTAATGCCTGCACCTAGAAGATAAGCCCCCATTGAAAGGTTGAATAAGAAAAAGATTAACCAAAACAATAATAAAAATGCAATGACAATGATGATTTCATTCAGTATTGATTTAAAGAAAGCTTTCATCATAATTATGGCACCTTATATCCGACATTTTTCTTCGTTTCAATTAAATCCTTCACACCAATCGACTGTAATTTCTTACGCAGTCGTGTCATGTTAACCGCTAACGTATTATCATCAATAAAATTCTCTGACTCCCAGCACTTTTCAATCAACGCCGTTCGACTGACATACTTACCTTCATTGCGAAACAGCATATTTAAAATCTGTAATTCAGTAAAGGATAATTGCACCGACGCATCGTGATAATATAGTGTTGCTTCATCTACAACAAGCTTGCAATCTTTAACCGTCACTTCATTATTAGAAACCGCCAAATCATACGTTCTACGTAATAATGCTTGAATCTTCGCCACAGTTAAAGACAAATTGAATGGCTTCTCAATAAAATCATCGCCGCCCATTTGAATTGCCATAATTTGATCCATATTATCCGTACGTGAACTAATGAAGATAATTGGTACATTAGACGTCTTGCGAATCTCTTGGCACCAATGATAACCATTAAATGTAGGTAAGTTGATATCTAACAACACAAGTTCTGGTTGATGTGTATTAAACAAATCGAGTATATTATCAAATTGTTTGGCAACTATAACGTCATAATTCCATTGCGATAGTTCTTGTTCTAGGCTTTCAGCAATTACGAAGTCGTCTTCCACGATTAATACTTTCATATTGTACACCTTTCATTACAAACTTCTATTTAATCTATGATTATTCCTTATGATCATTGTCATAATAAGGATTAGAAAGTTTATTCTTCTCTTTATCAATTTCTGCTTCTTTATTTTGTGTTTTGTTTTTACGTTTTCGTTCTTCCATAATTGATAATGCGATAAAACCGATGATGAGTAATGGAGATAACATAATTAATATCATAGGTAGAACACCTCTATTTCTATATTTAATTGATATATTGTCTTAATTTTCATTTTACAACTTTCATCTCGAAATGAACATTATAAAAACAGAATCGATACCGAAATCATAAATATTTCAAGGGACCGCTTCTATCATATATCTACTAATGCTTTAAGAAAACACACGAGCCATTATTTCTTATTTAAAATATACGTTCTAATATCTTCAATCGAAACACTACCATATATTTGCTTTTTTATATCTCCTTTTTTTGCCGCTTTCAACATACTGCCACCATAATTCTTTGGTGAAAACTGCTCCCAATAGTCTAATTGTTCAAATAGTTCTTGCAATGTTGCCATATGTTTTACCACCTTTTCATAAATTTGGGTAAATAAAATAGCCCTCCTTAAATAAGAAGCGCTCACGGACATCTTCTTATCTTTCAGGAATTCCTGTTGGATTTAGCACCTCACGTCAAACGCAGTTGCTGGAGTTTCATAGGGCCAATTCCCTCCACTCACTCTTAATAAGACAAACTATTTTATTTAATATGATTATAACTATTTTCTGAAAAAATGAAAAGCAATAAATCGAACGTCATCAATAAAGTTAAATTCGCAATGGTTTCAAATAGTTAATAATTGTTTACAATTACTTAACTTAAAAATAACTTTATACTAACTGTATCTCAAATAATGTTTCTTAATATGAATATGTAACAACTACTTTATACATATTAGGGGGCTTTTTGAAATGAGTTTCATCAGCAAATTTGGTAAAACAACAGTGGCGAGTTCAATCATAGCTGCATCTCTATTGGGGACAACACAAGTATCTTTCGCCTCAGATTCTGGCGAAGGAAATCAAGGCCAACAAGGTCAAGACGGCGACTACATGGCAATTGGTAATACTAAAAATCCTAAAAATGTAATCTTCATGGTTGGCGATGGTATGGGTCCTGCCTATAACTCAGCTTATCGTTACTACGCTGACAATCCAAACACAAAAGAATTAGATCAAACTGCATTTGATAAGTACTTAAAAGGGACAAATCGTACAAACCCAAATGACCCTAAAGAAAATGTTACTGACTCAGCAGCAGGTGGTACTGCCTTTGCGACTGGTCACAAAACATATAATGGTGCTATCTCAGTTGATAATAATAAGAAACCATTAAAGTCAGTATTAGAAGATGCTAAAGAACGTGGTAAATCAACTGGTATCGTTACAACTGCAGAAGTTACAGATGCAACACCCGCTGTATATGCTGCACATGTAGATGATCGTGATAAAAAAGATGAAATCGCACAACAATTTTATAATGATAAAATTAACGGTCAACATAAAGCAGATGTCATCTTAGGTGGCGGCTCTAAATACTTCGGTAAAGACAATGGCAACTTAACTGATAAATTTAAAAAAGACGGTTATGATTATGTAACGAACAAAGATGAATTGGCTAACTCTCAAAGTGATCAAGTGTTAGGTCTATTCTCTGAAAAAGATATGCCATTACAAATTGATGCACCTCAAAGTAATCCATTATTAGTAGATATGGAAAACAGTGCATTATCTAAATTAGAAAAAAATGACAAAGGCTTCTTCTTAATGGTTGAAGGTGCGTCAATTGATAAATCAGGACATCCTAACGATATTACTGGCGTTATGTCAGAAATGGGTGGCTTTGAAAAAGCTTTCCAAAACGCAATTGACTACTCTAACAAACATAAAGACACTTTAGTTGTAGCAACTGCCGATCACTCAACTGGTGGTTTATCAATTGCTAAAGGCAAAGATTATGTCTGGAATCCTGAAGCGATTCATAAAATGAAACACTCTGGTAGCTACATGACGAAACAAATTGCTGAAGGCAAAGATCCTGAAAAAGTAATTAACGAAGGTTATGGTATTAAATTCCCTTCTAAACAAATGGATAAAGTGAAAGACGCTGCTAAAGAACTTAAAGATGCTAAATCTAAAACTAAAGATGAAAAAGATCCTAAAGTCGTAGCAGCTACAACGAAATTACAAGATGCAATTCAAAAACCAATTAACGATGAATCTCATACTGGTTGGACAACTTATGGTCATACTGGTGAAGACGTAAACACTTACGCACACGGTCCAGGCGAAGATAAATTCACAGGTAACAAAGATAACACAGACAGCGCGAAAAACATCTTCGACTTCTTTAGTAAAGACGTATCATCTAATCAAAACCAACAATAATATCTCAGTCATAGCGTTATAGAGATCAAGACCCCTCCATGGAGCGGGCGTCTTTTTTTGTGTTCCTATTGTGTTTTTGAGTTCTAATACAAGAAAACACTCTGTCGATGATTATTGTCATCAACAGAGTATTTTCTAAGATATTAAAAATTAATTATTTAATTTCTAAGTTGTCTTTTAGTTTCTTTTTAATGTCATTTAAACTATTTTTATCAGGATAGAAGTAATATAAATTGTCATCTCCTAATTTATTTTGACCATTAATTGTTAAACGTTTTACGTTATCTTGTGCATTATCATAATCTGATTTAAAACGATTTAATTGGCCAAAGCTCAAGTCTGTTTTCAAGTTATCTTGTGCTGCTTTGAAAATACCATCTAGTTTTGTAATGGAATTAATTGAGAATGCTTCTTTAGCAACTGCAGTAATGATTTGTTGCTGTCTCATTTGACGACCTTCATCACCGCCTGCACCTTCATCTTTACGACTACGCATATATGCTAATGCTTCTTCCCCATCCATATCGTACTTTTTACCTTGTTTAAATTGATAATCTTTCTTCGAATCTGTTGTATTGAATGTTGCATTACTTGGAACAGTTACGCCACCAATTTCGTCTACTACGGTTTTTACACCATCCATATTAATTGCTACATAATGGTCAACTGGCACGTCCATTAGCTTTTCAAGAGATTTTACTGCCATATTTGGACCACCATATGCATATGCATGATTAATTTTTTCAGTAGTTCCATGACCAACGATTTTAGCTCTCGTATCCCTAGGGATACTTACCATTACAGTTTTATTCTTTTTAGGATTAATTGACATTAATACGATTGAATCACTTCGTTGACCTAAAGCTTCTTTTTCTCTTTGTGCATCATCATCAATACCATATAATACTACTGTCATTGGATCTCCATCTTTAGCCGGCTTATCTCTTAATTCGGATTTATCCCTATCGAGAGGTTTAGTAATATTATCACTAAAAGAATGTATTTTGGCAAAAATGTATATTCCTGCAGCAATAGCTAAGACAAGCAACACAATGAATATAGTTAAAAGAATTTTAAATAACTTTGATTTTCTTTTTTTCATTCTTTTTCTCCTATCATATTTTTCAACTATATATGCTCAAAAAGCATCTCAATTTAAGTTGATATGAGTTTCAACTTCTGAGATGCAATTTGAATATTTATTAGTTATCAACTTTAAATGACTCAGGTTTTGCTTCTCGAATACCAAAATAATATTCTATATTTTCACAAATGCGTCTTGAAGCTTCACCATCACCATAAGGGTTACTAGCTTTACTCATTTTCACATATTCATCTTGATTATCTAATAACGTCTTCGTTTCATTAAATATTGATTCATATGTTGTTCCAACCACTTTTAATGTACCAGCGCTCACACCTTCTGGTCTTTCAGTTGTATCTCTTAAAACTAATACTGGTTTACCTAAAGAAGGCGCTTCTTCTTGTACACCACCTGAATCTGTAAGAATTAAATGAGATTCATTCGCGAAATTATGGAAATCAATCACATCAAGTGGCTCAATCAATTCAATTCTAGGATGATTTTCCAGGTATTGGCCAGCAATTTCTCTTACTTTAGGATTTTTATGCATTGGATAAATAACAACAATATCTTCATACTCGTCCACTATTTGCTTAACTGCTTTAAAAATATTGTGCATCGGTTCCCCAATGTTTTCTCTTCTATGAGCTGTTAATAAAATAATTTTTTTATCACTGTGTCTTTCAAGTATGTCTGATTGGTAATCATCTTTAATTGTTGTTTTCATAGCATCAATAGCAGTGTTACCTGTTATTGCAATACTATTTTCTGCTTTATTTTCTTCTCTTAAATTATCAGCAGCTTTATCAGTTGGCGCAAAGTTTAAATCGGCCATATTTCCAACCATAACTCGGTTCATTTCTTCAGGGAATGGAGAATATTTATTCCAAGTTCTTAGCCCTGCTTCAACATGTCCAATTGGTGTTTGATTATAAAAAGCAGTAAGACCACCTACAAACGTCGACGTTGTATCACCATGAACAAGTACCATGTCTGGTTGTTCTTCTTTTATAACTGCATCTAACTTTGTTGTAATTCTAGAAGTAAGTTCTGCTAGAGTCTGGTTTGCTTTCATAATATTTAAATCATGATCTGGCTTTACATCAAATATCTTTAAAACACTATCAAGCATCTCTCTATGTTGTGCTGTAATGACAACTACTGGTTCTAAATGTTCATTCTTTTGTAATTCTTTAACTAAAGGTGCCATTTTTATCGCTTCGGGACGAGTACCAAAAATAGTCATTATTTTCTTCATTTTTATACCCCTTATTAATTGAATATGGTTAATGCGAATTTGCTTATTTTTTCAACTCAATATCCTTAGTTTTATATAGATTACCATAGTTAAAGTAAGATACTTCATTAAATTCAGATTTAACAATATTTTTTGTGTCAAAGATGATTTTGTTTTTCATATTTTCAAAGTCACTGTCATTGAATGTTTTAAATTCTGAATGATCGCTAAGTATTAAAACAAGTGATGCGTTATCTGTTGCTTTTTTAATATCTTTTTCAACAAAATCTAATTCTACATGTGGATCATAAGCAGTAACTTCTAATTGTTCGTCTTGTAATAATTTATAAATATCAAATGCTGGTGACTCACGAATATCATCAACATCACCTTTATAAGTTAAACCAAATACGGCTACTTTAGCATTATCGACGTCAATTAAAATGCGTTTTACGTTTTCAACAACATATTCAGGCATTGAACGGTTAACTTTGCGTCCAGTTTGGATTAATGGTGAGTGCTCTGGATCTTTAGCGATAATGAAGTAAGGATCTACTGCTAAACAATGTCCTCCTACTCCTGGTCCTGGAGAATGAATGTTTACACGTGGATGCTTATTTGCCATTTCGATAACATCTAATACATTAATGTCTAAATTGTTACTAATTTTAGTAATTTCATTAGCTAATGCAATATTTAAATCACGATACGTATTTTCCATTAATTTACTCATTTCAGCAGTACGTGCATTGGTTTCTATCATTTCACCTTGCACGAAAGTACTATAAACACGCTTACCCGCTTCAACACAATTAGGTGTTACGCCACCAATAATACGGTTGTTATACACTAATTCTTCTAATATTTTCCCAGGTAATACACGTTCTGGGCAATGCACTAAATAGATATCTTCTCCAATCGTGAACCCTTTTTCTTCTATTAAAGGTTTTACATGGTCATCCATAGTTCGTGGCGCAATTGTAGATTCTACAATAATCGTATCCCCTTTTTTAAGGTAAGGTAATACGCTATTCACAGCACTCAATACGATAGAAATATCGCAAGACTCATATTCATCATCATTATTAGGCGTTGGTACCGAAATGATAAATGCATCTGCTTCAGCAGGTGTTGTAGATACTTTTAATTTCCCTTTTTCTAAGACTTCTTCAAAGACTTCTTGTAATCCTGGTTCTTCAATGTTAACTTTTCCACTTTGTAAGCTATCAATCGTTTTTGGGTTAATGTCTACACCTAGGACATCCACACCATGCTTAGCGAACATAATTGACGTTGGTAAACCAATATAGCCTAATCCTACTACTGTTAATTTCAATGTAATACCCTCCATTAAACGCATTTTTTATATGTTATTTTCATTTAAATGTTTCTAAAAGTATTAGCTATTATTCATGATGTCATTAATGATTGTTTTAAAATCTTGTTCTCCGAGTTCCACTTTGTTTTCATGTAAATATAAATCATTTCCATATATTAAATTCCCATAAAGCTTTGAAATTACTTTCACTTTATTTAAAAGTGGATAAGTAAATTTTGGTATTGGTATTAATATCGTTTTCTTATTTTGAGAATTACGAATTTCTGTAATTACCTCGGTCGTATCAAAATTGAAACTATCTTTAGGATGATAGATACCGTTGTAGTCCTTTTCAATAAGTTGTTTGATATAACCCTCTAAATGTTTAATATATAGCGCACTTCTCATATTATTAATCTTTGGTATAACTGGTAATATCTCAGCCACTCTTTTCAATCTAGAGAAATTACCTGGTGAATCTTTTCCGTAAATCATTGGTGGACGTACAATTACTATCTTGAAATCTTCATTATTCATTTCAAATAGTTTCTCTTCGGCTTTAGCTTTGGACATACCATAATTTGTGACAGGATGGATTGCTAAAGGATTCGTAATTTCATCTACAGAACCTAACTCTCCATCTTTACCATAAACTGCCATAGTACTCATAAATATAAATTGATGAACACCGTCTTCCTTAGCTTTCTTAGCTAATTCTATCGGCAAGTGAGTATTTACTTTGAAATAATCTTCAAGTTTCGCATTCGGATCATTATTATGAACCAGTGCTGCTGTATGGATTATTGTATCTATGTCACTAAATGATTGGCTTTTCCAAAGTGAATTTCTCACGCTTAATCTTCGAACGATATTGCCACTTCGTTCTAAACTTTCTGCTAAATGACTTCCTACATATCCACTTGTACCGGTAATTAATATTTTTTTATTCATTAGTGTGATACACCTTCTGAAGAAATCGTATTAATAACTGTTTTATAGATAATATACATATCTAATTTAAATGATTGATGCTCTAAATAATATTTGTCATACATTACTTTTTGATCGTCAGTATTATTATCTCTACCCATGACTTGAGCTAAACCTGTTACCCCAGGTCTTATAGTATGAACATTGACTTTTGTTCTTTTTTCAATTAATTCATATTGATTATAGAGTGCCGGTCTTGGACCTACAATTGACATGTCCCCTTTTAACACGTTAATTAATTGAGGTAATTCATCAATTGATGTTTTTCGAATAAATTTACCAGTTTTAGTTATAAAATCAGCTGGATCCATTAAGTCAGTTGCTACATTTGGTGTATCCATCTTCATTGATCTGAACTTATAGATATTGAACAGTTTGTTATTTAATGTAGGTCTTTTCTGTTTAAATATTGCTGGTCCCGGTGATTCTAATCTAATTAATAAACTTACTATTAATAGAAAAGGACCTGCTACAATGAGTCCATAAATCGCACAAAATATGTCGAAAGCTCTTTTCATATTAATGACCTCCATTCAATAATTTATAGTATTTTTCCGTGTTATGTGCTCTTGTATATTTATCTTTAAATAGCTGGTAGGCATTTTGCCCTAATTTTTGTAAATATTCTTTTGAATGATGGTCTACAAAGTGCTGAATATCTATCGCTGCACCATTGTTAATTTGAATACCTGCATCATATTCTTCGACATGTTTAACAATGTCTGACTGTTTATCCATTATTAAAATAAGCGGTTTTTTATTCGCTAAGTAACCATAATTTTTACTTGGCACTCCTAGCCCTACGCCCTCTTCAACTAATGAAGCGAAACAGGCATCTGCTATTTTTAATACATCCGTATAATCAGTTCCAGTTAAAAACTCATATATTTTAACATTAGGAATATTATTTGCTTCTATTGTTTGTTTCACATGTTTGTATTTCTTACCATGGCCACATAATATGGTTAAAGTATTATTGTTTTCCTTATTTAATTTAAGAAAATCAATAATAGTATCCATGTCTTGTAATTGACCCATATTTCCGCTATATAATAGAATCTTGTCATATTGTTCTCTTAATTTACGGAATTCTGAATTATACACTTTGTCATCTTTTGACTCCGTATACCAATTTGGAATCACATGAATATTACCTGGGTTACCAGAAATCTTATTTTGTAATAAATAATTTTTCATTTCAGTTCCCAATACGATGACGTTTTTGGCACTTCTATAAACACGTTTATTAATAAATTTCATCAATCTATCAATTAAACTACCAGGATTTGTTGCACCTGTTTTCAAAGCATTATCTGGAGCAATATCATATACAACAAAAGAATAATCTTTCTTAAACACACGATGTAGTACATCCGGTATCAACGGTAAAATGGGAGGATTTGAGTAAACAAGTATATGGTCGTATTTCAACATTTTTGGCATTTGCAGTATAAACATTATGAATAGAGAAAAGAAGTTAAAAATACGTCCGATTTTAGATTTATTATTAAACTTAGAATATTTTAATCTACGAATATTAATTCCTTTATAATTCACCTGTTTTTGGACTTTTCTTTCTTTACTATATTCATAAGGCCAACCACAAATAACGTCTATTTTCATTCCTTTTTCAACTAAATCTTCAGCCATTTGTGTAGGTAAAGTAGCCGAAGATACATATTCAGGATAAAAATACTGACATAGTATTAATATTTTTTTCTTTTTCATTTTTTATCACCCAAAACTTTTCGGTTTTTCGAAAAATAATACAAAACTACAAAAAATAGGACATAAGAAACTATTAGTACTACTGTATTTAGTTGCACAAAATTTACAAAATCAAATTTTAAAAACTTGCTAATATAGAAAGTGATTACTGTCCCGATAACAAAGGCAGCTTGCAACATCAACTCTATTTGTTGTTTTTTTATAACAACAACTGATAGCGATACTGTAGATACTATTAACCTAATGGCAAATAATGGAATAGTAATCTGCATTATTGTTATAGTACCTGTCCATTGAGTTCCTAAAATTAGATTTACAAAATTCCCACTTAAAAAATAAAATGGTACATAAAGTACTATTGATAAAGCAATTAATGCTCCAGTAAATTTTATTAATAAGCTTCTAAAACTGCCTGTTCTAATATAGAAATCGTTTGCTCTTTGCATAAAAATCTTAGATAGCCCTAGTGAAATTATTGTTACAGGAATACCTAATATTCTAATTGCCATACCATATATTCCAACTTCTTCACTAGAATACAAAATTCCTAAAAAGAAAATTACAATTGAAAAAGATAGACTATTTAATAAAATAGAAGGAGTTGAATATACTAATTGATTTTTATGTTCTAAGAAATCCTCTTTCATTTCTTGATTATTTTTAATTATGTAGAAATGTTTTTTAAATGTTCTGTAACCAATTCCAATACCTGCTACATATGAAAATGCAAATCCAATAATTAGTCCTAAACTTCCAAAATGCACCACTCCAAAAGCTATTTGTATAATAGTCATCGATGCTGATCTTAATATATTAATTAGACTAAGAGATTTATAATCTCTTTCTCTATTTAAATAATTAGTAAAAATATTGGTCAAGCTAACTAGTAATAAAGTTACTAAAATAAAAAGCATATCCATTATATATTGAGGATAAATGAAGGAATATATTATTGTTATTGGGATTAAGATCACTAAAATTATTGCAGAAATGATAAAACTGATTTGTGACAAAATATTAGCTTTATGTCTATTCTCTGCATTAATAATTAAAAGATCATACCTCGCATTTATTATTGGAATTAATATCATTGCTATATTAGAAAATATTGTAAATTCTCCAAATTCTGAAGGAGAATATAATCTTGAAATTAAAGGAGTTGTGGCAATTAAAATTAATTGTGATATCCCACTACTAACTATCATTAAGAGTGAATCACTTAAAAACTTATTTTTTTTCATATATTACCCCAACTTTTTTATAACTCTTGCAGGATTACCAGCTATAACAATGTTTCCTTCTTCAAAACTTTTAGTAACAACTGACCCCGCGCCTACAACTGTTTTTTCTCCTAATTTAACGCCTGGTAATATAACTGAATTCATTCCAATCCAGCTATTCGTTCCAATAACAACATTTTTTCCGTCCACGTGTTTTTTTAAGTTGTTTACGTCATGATTAGCAGTTATAATCCCAACATTAGGCGCAATGTAAACACCTTTCCCTAAAATAATTTGTGCTGAAAAATTATTGAAATAAGTTCCAGGTGATTGAAAGATATGAATATCATCTTTATCAAATATTAAATTACTAGCTTTATGAATCCTTACTGTAGGATCTGCTGGAAATGGTAATCTAGTGTTAATTCCAATTAATTTAAAAGGGATTGCTTTCCAAGCCCATAGCCATCCCATTACTTTTTTATCAAAATAATATCCTGTTAAATATTTTTCTTTATAAAAAAGTTTTAATGGCCAATTTGCAATTCTAAATACTTTTGTTTTCATCAGACGTCTTATCATTCATAAGCATCTCCTCTACTAATTGCCTTTTTAACTAATATTGAAGCAAATATTATGATTGAATAAATAATAATTATTGAAGATATTAAAGTAATAATTGGTGTTGTGTGTCCAAACATACTAGCTACAACCCTCATATATATATACGTACCAACAAATATTAATTCTAAAGATTTTGTTTTGTGTAAAAACACTTCAAATACACATGATAAAAACAAGTTGAAAACTAGTACTAAGAAAAATAGGATTGGTCCGAAGTATATATATCCGTATCCTGCACTAGAGATTAAGTGACCAGTTAATTGTTTGTTACCATAAATTAATTGGTTAAATAACTGACTAGTTATTAAATGATCGTGATTAATAAATAAATTCAAACCAAAAATCGCTCTAGTGTTATCAAATATAAATTGACTAAATGAACCTTGATGATAGTTTAAATAATCCATTGCACCTGCAACATTACTTGGGCCATAAAAATAAGATTGAATTTGGTCAACAAAATTAATTTTACTTGTGCTACTAGCTTCTAATGCCGCACTATATGAAGAATAGTTAAATATGTATAATTCTTTATATAGAGTCATTAATAACAACACAAAGCCACCTACTATTAAAATAACTACATTAATTTTTTTACTATGTCGTTTGAATAATAGAGTAATGATAACCAATACTGAAATAAGGGTATAAAGTTGTAAACTTCTTCTTTCTCCAACAATTAAACTGATATTGATTAATCCAAAGATTAAAGGTAAAAATAGATAATAGATTCTAGGATTATTTTTGTATTTCTTATAAGATAAGTAAGATACTATAACAAACATTAATGCTAACGCTAACTGTAATAGCATTCTAATTAGTACTACCATACTGCTAGTATCTTCAGTACCTCTTCCGGTATCATGAGTTTGTATAATTAAAAAAGATACACTTTCTCTTGCTTTTTCACTATATATAAATACAAAAAATACTACGATAATAAATATTGCATAAAATATTTTAGAACCTGCAACTTTATAATTAATCGATTTTCCTGAAACTTTATTTGTAAATAATTTACTGAAAATATAGAGAAAAACTGCCCCTATAATATATTCAACAGAAATCAAACCTACTGCTTGATTAAAATATTCATGCCCTAAAGGTAAATTATCTATTATTTTATCTCCAGTTATTCCAATTAGAAGTGGGATAACTAATAACCTAATAATTCCAAACACATCATAAATCATACGTGTAAATTTTAAATTTACGTTTGATATAAATAATAAAATAACCTTAGCTACTAAATAACTTAATGGCATAATAGTTAATAACATTTCATTTTTGAAAACTAGAATAATGATTGCACAAATCAAAAGAAAAGAAATTAATATATTATATAACTTATTCATTAAATACACTTTCTAACTTCTTATAAAAAAGGGTATTTTGTTTCATTACATTTGTTATATATTCTTTTCTTTTTTGATTTATCTGTGCATTATCTAATGTGTTATAATAATCAATTATTTGCTCTCCAAGGTTTGATAAATCATTCGAATTAATTTGAATTCCTAAACCAAAATTTTGAGCTTGTTGATTAGTGTATGTGTCTTTAGAAGTGAGGATTGGTTTATTCAAGAATAATGAATAATACATTCTAATAGATAGCGCAGTATCAAGCGCTATATCTTTACTTCCATATAGATTATTAATTATATCTGTATCGTCCAAAAATTTAGGTGTTTCATGAATATCAAAACCACCTGAAAATCTTACATTTTTAATGTTGTTATCTTTTGCATATTCTTCTAAAGCTTCTGATCCAGTTCCAAAATATTGTAATAAAAACCTTGAGTCATTTTTTAATTCGCTAATAATTTTTTTATTTACATCTAAAAATCTCACATTTCCTATAAAACTAATTTTTAATGGAGATTTCAATTCAATTTCATCTACTGATTTCGCTTGTTCTATTACTTTAGCGTTATAACTATAAATCACTTGATATTTTTCGGAATTTGGTAAAAATTTCAAAAAGCCATCAGATGATATTGTAGTCATATAACTAAAATTTACTAATTGAGCCATTCTAGCAAATATGAAATTGTTATTTTCATAAAAATAGTCCCTAATATTCAAAATAAAACGCTCTTTGTAATTTTTAATTAAAAAATTTTTAAATAAATGACCAGTATAGCTCCCCCATACAATTACAAAATCATAATTATTTTCTTTCAAAATCTTTGTAGCATATGGTTTAAAAGCATAATAGTTCATCGCTTTTTTCACAAAAGACCAATTGGAATTAATGTCAACTGAATATTTATAATAGTTTGTTATTCCATCAACTTTTTCATCAATATCATATTTATCTGTGTATATTATGTCTACTTGATTCTTACTCATATCAATATTGTCAAGGTAATGAGATATCAAAGACATATGTTTAATATTAGTTGCTCCTAGGATAGCAATTTTCATACTTACTTCCTCCAAGTATTGCGATTGATAATATCTTTATAGCTTTGGATAATTTTCACAACTTTAGTTGAAACATTCGTATCTTTGTAATCAATTGCGTCAATCATTGGTTCATCATTTTCTTGCATAGATTTAGCCAATTCTACTGATTGCACAAGATTATCATATGAAATACCACCCACGATGACTGTACCTTTATCTAATACTTCTGGTCTTTCTGTTGAAGTACGAATTAACACGCCTGGGAATTTTAAAATTGAAGATTCTTCAGATAAAGTTCCGCTATCAGATAAAACTACAAAAGCATTTTTTTGCAATGCGTTGTAATCAAAGAAACCAAATGGTTTTAATTGTTTAACTAACGGATGGAATTTGAAGTTTCTTTCTTCAATTTTCTTCCAACTTCTTGGATGTGTTGAATAGATAACTGGTATTTGATATTTTTCTGCAATATCATTAATGGCATTCATTAGTGACAGAAAGTTTTTTTCATTATCAATATTTTCTTCACGGTGAGCTGAGACTAAAATATAATTTTGAGATTCTAATTCTAATTTTTCCAAAATAGTACTTTCGTCTATTTTATATGCATATTCGTCTAGGACCTCTTTCATAGGCGAACCAGTCACGAAGATATTTTGTTTTTGAAAGCCTTCATCTAATAAATAGCGTCTACTATGTTCCGTGTAAGGTAAGTTAACATCACTGACATGGTCAACAATCTTACGATTGATTTCTTCAGGTACATTTTGGTCAAAGCATCTATTACCAGCTTCCATATGGAATACAGGAATCTTAAGTCTTTTAGCAGACACGGCTGCTAAACAACTATTTGTATCACCAAGGATTAATAGTGCATCTGGTTGCTCTTCAGCCAATACTTCATAAGATTTGGCTAAAATATTACCCATCGTTTCACCTAAATGATTGCCAACCGCTTCTAAATAGTGATCAGGTTCTCTTAATTCTAAATCCTCAAAGAACACTTGATTCAATGTATAATCATAATTTTGTCCTGTATGAACTAGAACTTGATTAAAATATTTATCACACGCTTTTATTGTTGCAGATAAGCGAATAATTTCTGGTCTTGTACCTACAATTGTCATTAGTTTTAATTTTTCCATTTAATTAGACCTCCAAAAAGTATGTGTCTGGATTATTAGGATCAAAGATTTCATTTACCCACATGATAGTAACCATATCTGTGTCACCTAAATTTTCAATATTATGTGTGTAACCCACTGGTATATCAACAACCTCTAATTTCTCGCCTGAAACATGATATTCTATCACTTCGTCTTGTCCTACTTTTCTAAAGCGTATAACACCATTACCTGAAACAACCAAGAATTTTTCATTTTTTGTATGATGCCAATGATTACCTTTGACAATACCTGGTTTTGAAATATTGACTGAAACTTGTCCTCTATCTTTCGTTTTAAATATCTCTGTAAATGATCCTCTATTGTCGACGTTCATTTTTAACGGATAACTGAAACTTTCTTCAGGTAAATAGCTAAGATATGTACTATGTAACGCGTGTTCAAATGGGTCTTCAATATTTGGTAACGATTTATCATTAGGAATTTCTTTAAATTGATATAACAATTTAGCAATGGTTCCTAATTTCTTTTCATACACATTCGGAACTTTTGGTTCTCCATCTTCTATATTAGGATGACCATCAATTGCATTTTTAAATTCTTTAATTACATCATCAATATAGTTTAAATTAAGAATCACATTTTCATCATTAACTTGAATATCTTCATCTCTTGCAATTTTGTAGCAAAATGTTGCGATAACAGAATTATAATTAGGTTTACACCATTTCCCAAATAAATTAGGTAAACGATAAATCAATACTTTATTACCATTATCTTTCGAAAATTGCTCAAGCACTGCTTCACCTTCACGCTTACTATTACCATATGGATTATCATTTTCCGCTTGAATTGACGATGACAAAATAATAGTTGGCTTATTAGTATTATCTTTTAAGATATTCAATACTTCACTTAGAAAATCAACATTGCCTTTTTTAAACTCTTCTTCATTTTTCGGTCTATTAATACCTGCTAAATGGACTACTGAATCAGCTTCTAATAAATATGTTTTCATATCTTCTGCGGTAGTTTGTCTATTTACTTCAAGAATTTCATTATCTGTAGTTGCTTTTAAATCTTCTTTTAAGTTTTTCCCTACGAAACCATTTGAACCAGTTATAACGATTTTCAATGTAAATTCTCCTAACCTTTTTTATAATTGCTTAATTCAGTTCTCACATATTCTAAAGATAATAATTTTTCTTTGATTTCTTCAACTGTTAATATGTTTGTATTATCAGAATTGTATTCATACGCTTCAGTGATTTTTTCGCTACCATCTTCATAGTAATTGCTATAGTTTAAATCACGTGAGTCTGCTGGAACTCGGAAATAATCGCCCATGTCTTCACATTGTGCATACTCTTCTCTAGTTAATAACGTTTCGGCTTTTTTTTCACCATGTCTTGTACCAATAATTTTTATTTCATTATCTGCTTCGAATAATTGTAAAAGTGCCTCAGCTAAGTCACCAACTTTTGAACTCGGCGCTTTTTGAACCATAATATCGCCAGTCTGTGCATGTTTAAATGCATGTACAACTAATTCAACTGCTTCTTCTAAGCTCATTAAGAAACGCGTCATATTCGGATCTGTCACCGTTAAAGGTTCACCAGCTTTGATTTTATCGATGAATAAAGGTATTACTGAACCTCTAGAAGCCATAACATTGCCGTATCTTGTTCCGCAAATTAATGTTTGATCACTATCAACATTTCTTGATTTTGCGACGAATACTTTTTCCATCATTGATTTTGAAATACCCATTGCATTGATTGGATATGCAGCTTTATCTGTTGATAAACAAATCACTTTTTTTACATTATTTCTGATTGCATTTTGTAAAACATTTTCAGTTCCAATAACATTCGTTTTAACTGCTTCCATTGGAAAGAATTCACAAGATGGTACTTGTTTTAAAGCCGCTGCATGAAAGACATAATCGACTTCTCTCATGGCTGTTTCAACACTATGTGAATCTCTAACATCTCCAATGTAAAACTTCAATTTAGGATTGTTATATTTTTTTCTCATATCGTCTTGTTTTTTCTCATCTCTAGAAAACACTCTGATTTCTTTAATATCAGTGTCTAGAAATCTTTCCATAACCGCATTACCGAATGATCCTGTTCCACCCGTAATTAACAACACTTTATCTTTAAACATATTAACTCTCCTATTCATTAGCAATCTTAAGTATTTTGTCTTTATTAAAGTCCTTACCTAAATCTTCGATAATCGCATCTACTTCTTCTTTAGAAAAGTCTTTTACTTTTCCTCTATATATTTTTTCGTAGACTTGTTCAGGATGTATTTCATTTTCATTAAGTAGTTCTTCGTACATTTTTTCTCCCGGACGAATACCACTAAATTTAATTTGAATTTCATCCTCAGTTTTACCACTTAAACGAATTAAGTTACGTGCTAAATCAACAATCTTCACTGGCTCACCCATATCTAGTACGAATACTTCCCCACCTTGTGCAAGCGCACCTGCTTGAAGTACTAATCTTGAAGCTTCAGGAATTGTCATGAAATATCTTGTCATGTCAGGGTGTGTAACAGTAACTGGCCCTCCTGCTTCGATTTGTTTCTTAAATAACGGAATAACAGAACCACGAGAACCTAGTACATTACCAAATCGAACTGCTACAAAGTTTGTTTTACAATTTTCATCGTTAAGACTTTGTACTACCATTTCAGCTACACGTTTTGATGCTCCCATCACATTTGGTGGATTTACAGCTTTATCTGTTGATACCATTACAAATTTTCTTACTTCTGCATTTTTAGCTGCTGTTGCAACATTTCTAGTACCTAAAACATTATTTCTAAATGCTTCGATTGGGTTATATTCCATTAATGGAACATGTTTGTGTGCCGCAGCATGGTATACTGCATATGGTTTATATTCATCCATGATTTCTTGAATACGTTCTCCATTTTGAACATCGGCTATAATTGGAATAATGTCTATTTTATCCTTGTAAATTGCATTTAATTCTTGATGTATAAGATAAATACTATTTTCACCGTGGCCTAATAAAATAATGCGCTCTGGCTCAAACTTGCAAACCTGTCTACATATTTCAGAACCAATAGAGCCCCCTGCTCCGGTTACCATAATAGTTTTATGGGTGAGTTCTTTAGAAATCATCGCCATATCTAATTCAACTGGATCACGGCCTAACAAATCTTCAACTTCTACACGCTTTAATTGATTAACTTCCAACTCACCAGCTAAAACTTGTTCGATACTAGGCATTTTAAACAGTTCAATCCCTGTGCTATTACAAATGTTATTGATTTCTTTTAAGCGATCTGGTTTAAGTGTTGGAATGGCTATAATAATTCGTTTAATTCTATATTTATTTACCAAATTGGGTATATCGTCGATTGTGCCTTGAACTTTAACACCTTCAGCAATAGTCAGCTTTCTTTTTTGAATGTCATCATCTACGGCTAATACAGGCTCTAAACCCATTTCTGGACTTCTCAACATTTGACGAATTAATAATGAACCGCCACGTCCTGCCCCAACAATAAGTGTTGGTTTTTTCTTTTTTTTCTTACCTACTACAAATCCCCTACCGACTCTCCATGAAATTCGAGATCCACCAATTAATATTAAATGCATCATCCAAGTAATTAAATATAATCTGAAGAAAGGTGGATGAGCAGTGAAAATAGGTACTAAAATCATAGTAGAGATGATAGAACAAGTAACTGATTCAACGATTAATAATAATTCATTAACACTGGCATACTCCCATGCTCGATGATAAAGATTAAATATGTATGCAAAAACATGATGCGAAATTAATAAAACTATAGAGTTAATAATTAAAAGATTACGTGAGTATCCCTTAAAAAATTGTTCTAAAATGTTGTAACAAATAAAAACTGAAAAGGCCACAATTAATGAATCTATTAGTATTAATATAAGTAGACGTCTTCTAGCACTTAAATTGTCCACACGTCTATCCCCCTTAGCTGCTTTCTAATTAAAACAAGCCGAATAATTTTTTATCATTATAATCTTGAGTCGGTTGTTTTTTTCTTAAATCCTCATTTCCAACAATATATTTTGCATTTTCTATGAGTTTTTTTATGCTTTCTTCATGTTTTTTCAACTTTTTATCTTTAAATAGACTCTCCATTATAAAAGGTCTTTTAGTATCGTGGTGTGCATCTGAAGCTATAAAATGTACTAAATTATTTTCAATCATTTGGAGGGAAATTTTTTGAATCTTCTTACCATGAATGCCAGATAAAGATGCAGAAGTGAGTTGGCTAAGTGCTCCTTCATTGACGAGTTGAAATAAAACATCTAAGTTTTGACTTATTTCTTTATTTCTTTCTGGATGCGCAATAATCGGAACATACCCTTTAGACTGTAATTCAAAGAAAAGGCGATTGGTATAGTGCGGAACCCCTCCTGAAGGAAACTCAATCAATAAGTATTTTGAGTGATTCAACCCAATAGCCTCGCCTTTTTCTAGTTGCGGTATTATTTGATCGCTTATTCTAATTTCTTGACCTGGATATAGTTTAATACCTAAATCTTTAACTTCATCTAGGTCTAAAAGTTGTTGTAATTTTTCTTTTACATTTCTGTATTCATTATCAAATTGAGGACTTAAGTGATGAGGAGTTACAATTATCTCTGTAACCCCTTCACTTTTACCTTGTTCAAGCAAATTCAACATATCTTCTTTACTTTTAGGCCCGTCATCTACATTAATTAATATATGATTATGTATATCAATCATCTTGCTGATCATCTCCATAATAATAATATGTTGAGGATTTTTCTTTAGGTGTTTTATTAAGTATTGCACCTAAAAGGTGTCCATCTGCTTGTTCGATTAAAGTTTTGGCTTTTTTCACTTCATGCTTGTTATTGCTTTCAGTATCTATTACTAAGACACAATCTTTAATGTTTCTTAAATAAACTTGTGCATCAGTTACTGAAATTACTGGCGGTGTATCTATTAAAATAAAATCATACATATGAGATAAATCATCTAGAATATCTTTAAATCTTTTTGAGGCAATTAGTTCTGACGGGTTAGGTGGTATAGGTCCAGAAGTTAATAAGTCTAAATTTCTTATTCTTGTCGCTCTAATCGCATTATCGTAATTAGATTTTCCTATTATTAAATTTGATAAGCCATCGTAATTAGAAGATTCAAAAATGTAATGTTGAGTTGGTTTTCTCATATCTCCATCGATAATTAAAGTTTTGTATCCTGCTTGTGCATACGTAATTGCAACATTTGCAGAAACAATACTTTTCCCAGCTGCTGGCTTTTCAGAAGTCACTATAATACTATTTATCTCTTCAACACCAGAAAACATTATATTTGAACGTATTCCTCTTACTTTTTCACTAACGATTGACTTGGGTTTATCTTCAACAAATAATGGTGTTTGTAACTTTTTACGCTTTTCATTTTTTTTCGCCATAAAACATTACTCCTATTTCAATTTTTGAATTGAACCTAAAACTGGAATATTCAATTCTCTATTCACATCTTCTTCAGTTCTAATTCTTCTATCAAACAATTCTTTAAAGACTACAATGATCATTCCTAAGATGAGTCCAAGTATTAGTCCAATAGCTAAATTTTGAATTAAATTTGGTGAAACTTTAGTAGCAGTACCATCAGCTTTAGATAAAACTGAAACGTTATCAACACTCATAATCTTAGGCATATCTTTTTTAAACACTTGAGCTATTTCATTTGCTACATTTTCAGCGTCGGCTTTACTACCATTTTTCACATTGATGGTTAATATTTGTGAGTCTGACTGACTTGTAATATCCAACATACTTTTTATTTGTGACGATGAATATTTCGAATCTTTTTTTGCTACGTCATCAATAATACGTGGACTTTTTAAAATTTCAGCATATGTATTTACTAACTGTAAGTTACTTTGTACTTCTTGAGCCATATACTCGTTGTTTTTTTCCTTTTGATTAACTAACACTTGGGTATTAGCTTCATATTTAGGTTTCATTAAAAACACTGTGACTAATAAGCTAATTAGCATAAATATAATTGGTAATAAAACTAATAGCTTCCAATTTTTCTTTATAGCTCCTAAAAATTTTGATAAATCTAATGAATTTTCCATGCTAACCTCCATTATGTAATTTCAATATTAATTTTATATTTTTAATATGAATTTTACAACAAAATCTAAAAATATAATCAATTTTATTAATTATGTTTGTGAATAAATTTCGTTTTTTCTTTGTGGTGAAAAAGAAATTATTTTTCAAATCAATCAACTAACTTTAATTATATATTTTTTGTGCTAATTTTTGATGTTTATTTTGTAAATTCCATGTAAATCTAGAAAATTTAAGTTACTTTGGAAAATAGTTTTCTATTATTATTAAATTTATGTAAGTCATATCTTTAAAATTTTAATAAATTAGTACGATAACTCTTTCCGAACATTATATAATATTCGTCAGTCAATATATGTCCACTAATGAGAAAAATATTAATATTTCTTATATAAAATTATACATATTTAAATTAATTTAAAATCTTATATTTTTCTCACTAAAATTCCCATAAAAAAAGCCAAGACATTTTCTTTTTTAGAAAACATCTTGGCCATTCATATTAATATTCAATATTAGGCATTTCATTTACCTTATCTTGATACTTTTTGAAACCAACATATGCAGCTACGCCTAAAACTACTGTAATTAATAATCCTCTCATGTCTGTCACTCCTTTAAGGTTCTACATTCATTAGATTTCTTCTTTATATATAAAATCTAAATATACTTATATTATACACTTAATATAAGCATTTTTTAAAGATAGAGTGGGTGATTGAATACCCCATTGGTCTGATTTTTTATAAAAGGTATTGTATTATTTTGAAATTCGAGTATATTAAATATATCGATTTCGAAATAAATATTTCTAGGAGCAAAACAATGACTAAATTATTATACATTACAGCACACCCATTAGATGAATTAGCTTCTAATTCAATGGCTGCTGGCAAAGCATTTATTGATGCTTATAAAGAAAACCATCAAAATGACGAAGTAAAACATATCGACTTATTTAAAGAAGATATCCCTATGATTGATAAAGATGTATTAACTGGTTGGGGTAAATTACGTAACGGTGATGAACTTACTAAAGAAGAACAACAAAAAGTAAATCGTTTCAGTGAAATCTTAGACGAGTTCCTTTCAGCTGATAAGTATGTATTCGTATCACCAATGTGGAACTTATCATTTCCTCCAGTATTGAAAGCTTACATCGATGCCATTTCAATTGCTGGTAAAACTTTCAAATATACTGCTGAAGGTCCTCAAGGTCTTTTAACAGATAAAAAAGTATTACACATTCAATCACGTGGTGGTTTCTACTCTGAAGGTCCTGCTGCTGAAGTTGAAAGTGGCGATCGTTACTTAAAAACAATCATGACATTCTTAGGCGTTCCTTCATATGAAAGAATCATTATTGAAGGTCATAACGCTGTTCCAGAGAGAACAGAAGAAATTAAAGCAGCTTCAATCGCTGAGGCAAAAGAAATGAGTAAAAATTTCTAATAACTCTATTTAAAAGGCATTGCGTAGTCGTTTACGCAGTGCCTTTTTCTCATTTATTTATCTTTACTTTTCGTCTTTCAAATGTTGAATATCTTGAAATCCTTCGCGATGATTTGAAAGTTCTTCCATAATGCCATACCAATCGTGTCCCACTTTTTGAAACGTATTTTGCATTAATTCATTTTGTGCTTTATTTAATTTATCAACAAGTTTACTTCCTTTAGGTGTAGGAAATAATTGCTTCACACGGCGGTCTTCTTCAGAAGTTTGTTCGACAATAAGTCCTTCTTCTTTAAGTTTACGCAAAGTCGCATGTGACCCTTGTTTTGATATTTCGAGTGTTTTCAATAATTGCTTAATAGTGATGCCAGGTAACTTATTAATAAAGAATAAGAATCGGTGATGCTGTCGGCTCATGTCATATTTCTCAATAATTTCATCTGCTGTTGTAATAAATGTCTTATAGGCAAAGTAAAACAACATATGTTCATAATCATTTTTATTACTGTCCATAGGCTTCTTTCCTTTTCAATTTGTGAATGATTATCCACATTATAATCAATTTTCAAAAAACAGTCGAAAAAAGGTCAATAAAGTTGACTTTAATTATTCATAGAATTATATTGTAAGTGTATTCTAATTTACAAACAAAGGTGGAATGAATATGAAACAACGTGTAGGACAATATTTAATGGATGCTGTACATTCAGCAGGCGTGAACAAAATCTTTGGTGTACCTGGAGATTTCAACCTAGCCTTCTTAGATGACATCGTGCGTCATGATGGCGTGGAATGGGTTGGCACAACGAATGAACTCAATGGTAGTTATGCTGCAGACGGTTATGCACGTATAAATGGACTTGGCGTACTTGTTACAACATTTGGTGTAGGTGAACTTAGTGCGGTCAATGGTATTGCTGGTTCATATGCAGAACGTGTACCGGTTATTGCGATTACTGGCGCACCGACTCGTGCAGTTGAACAAGCTGGTAAATATGTCCATCACTCACTTGGTGAAGGCCGTTTCGATAGTTATCAAAAAATGTTTGAACATATTACAACAGCACAAGCTTACATTACACCAGAGAACGCTACAACTGAAATTCCAAGCGTGATTGATGCTGCGATTCATGAACGCCGCCCAGTACACATTCACTTACCAATCGACGTTGCAATGACTGAGATTGAAGTAGATTCAGCTTATGAAGTTTCACCAGCACCTGAATCTGATGTTGCGCGTTATATGGATATGGTCGCTGAAAAGTTACGTTCAGCCTCACAACCAGTCATTATTACTGGACACGAAATCAATAGTTTCCATCTGCATGAGGCATTAGAACAATTTGTAAATAAAACGAATATCCCAGTCGCACAATTATCATTAGGTAAAGGTGCTTTTAATGAAGAGAATCCACATTATATCGGCATTTATGATGGTAAAATTGCAGAAGATCAAATTAAAGATTATGTCGATAACAGCGACGCAATTTTAAATATCGGTGCTAAATTAACAGACTCAGCAACAGCTGGTTTCTCATATGAATTTGATATTGATGACGTGGTTATGCTTAATCATCATAACTTCAAGTTGAATGAAACAATAGCTGAAGACGTGACGTTACCTAGCTTGATTAAAGGACTTAATACCATTGATTATCACTATGAGGGCAGTTACCATACTTTTGAAAAGGAAGCCACAAAAGACGTTACATTAACAGACGATATCTTAACGCAAAAAACATACTTTGATATGATGCAACAATTTATTAAAGAAGACGATGTCTTATTAGCTGAACAAGGCACATCATTCTTCGGTGCGTATGATTTAGCTTTACCGAAAGCTATGACGTTTATTGGTCAACCATTATGGGGTTCAATCGGTTATACATTACCAGCGACACTAGGAACACAAATGGCAGATTCAAATCGTCGTAACATCTTATTAATCGGGGATGGTTCATTGCAACTTACAGTTCAAGAGTTATCTACTATGATCCGCCAAGATATTAAACCAATTATCTTCGTGATTAATAACGATGGTTATACTGTTGAACGCCTAATTCACGGTATGGAAGAATCATACAATGATATTCGCATGTGGGATTATAAAGCCTTACCTAAAGTATTTGGTGGCGATAATGTTGTTGTTCATGACGTGAAGACATCTAATGACTTGCAAAACGTTTTCGATGCTATTAACGCTGCACCAGAGCAATTACACTTCACTGAAGTCACAATGAAATGGGATGACGCGCCAGTAAAACTTCGCGACATTTCAAAAGCATTTGCCGAACAGAATAAATAAGTCATTTTAAACTAGTAAAAACAGCCTGTGATAGGTTTCGTATCACAGGCTTTTTTGCATTTCATATGAAACGTATAATAATCATTTTATATGCTCTTTTCATCTAAATAGTTTGAATCAATCACGTCTTTTGTGATGTCTTGTAGACGTTTAATACCCCACTGGCTTTTTCTATCATTATTTAAGCCATGCTTGTGCGCTAAATCCTCATTATATTCATCTAAATTATACACTTCAAAGTCATGTCGAGTGTCTTTATTATCTGGGTCCCATTGTTCATAATGATTGACCATACTTGTCCACTTAACATGTTCTATATGTGCACCTTTAGGCACTTTAACAATATCAAAGTTTAATCGACCTAATAATTGATTGTGTTCGTTACCGGTATCTTGTCCATTCAGAAAATTACCTAACGAATATGCGACAAGCGTTTGATGATGATCATGTTGACTCTTCACCCACTCAACAGGTTGAATAACATGGGGGTGCGTGCCTATTACGACATCTACGCCCTCATTCGCAAATAATTGGGCATATTTCTTTTGTATGCGATTAGGTTGATGATGATTTTCTAATCCCCAGTGCGCTGATACCATTACCACATCACTTTGTTTCTTTGCTTTTCTTACATCTCGTTTAATGGTCTTTTCGTCAAATGTTTTAACGGTATATGGATATTTAGATGTCATGTCATTCGTACCATATGTATAACTTAGTAAACTTACTTTGATGCCATTCACTTTCATCACTGGTGTAGCTTGAGCATCCTTTTCCGAATTAAAAATACCCGTAAATAACACATCTTGCTTAAATCGATTCCATGTATTAAGGTGATTGTGAACGCCATCATCCCCTTGATCTAACGCGTGATTATTAGCGCCATTGACCATATCAAAGCCAGTTGATACTACATCTTGTGCAATTTGACTTGGTGTATTAAAGTTCTTAAATCCTGAAAATGGTCGATTATCTCCACCTAACGGAGATTCTTGATTAATCAATGCAAGATCTGGTTCTTGAATGTCATGCTTAATATGAGCATACATTGGCTTAAAGTTAAAAGAACCATTCTGCTGAAGTGCATCATTGTAAACTACTGGATGAATCAAATTATCTCCAACTGCAACTACAGACGCTTCCTCAGTCACATCTTCTGCCAGTGCCATGCCACAAAGGATTGCGAAAGTTAAAAATAACAGTAAACAACTACCATAATACTTAATCACAAAGTACGCCTTCTTTCATTGAAGAATTCCAACGTCTTTTGTATTCAGAACATATTTTAAACAAGTTATATAACATTTAATTTTTAAATCTTTATTATTATTTTAGTGTATGAGACGTTTTAATGCAATTTGAATATAAATATTTTTTGATATAGTATTTAAATATATGACTTTATGAGAATATAAATGTAATAAGGAGTTTATTTAATAATGTTACTACTACCTTTGAGCGTTATTATGGGGTGTTTAGGATATATTTTTAAAAATAATCCACCTACCGAACGTAATAGATGGTATGGCTTTCGAACAAAGAAATCCATGGCCAATGATACAAATTGGAAAAAAGCACAACTTCGGTTCGGCGACTATTCAATCAAATATTTATGGCTTACATTGTTGTTCGGTATTATCGGACTCGTGATTGAAATGGTAGGTATAGTGAATAGTAATGATTCACTTATTTTAAGTGGTATCGGTTTGGAGTTTATCATGATGTTGTGGTATTTGTTTATTGTGTATTGGAAAGTCGAAAAGGAACTATGAGGTTGTGTAACAAAAGCCCTCTACTTCTGCATATTGAAATAGAGGACTTTTCATATTTATTCTTTATAACATTAATTTAATGCATTTTAACGATAATTCTTCCTACATCACCGCTAGCTAATTTATCAAACCCTTCATTGATATCATCTAACGTAATTACTTCGCTAATGAGTGAATCAATATTTAATCTTCCTTGTTTATATAAACTTACAAAACGCGGAATATCTCTATCTGGAACGCAACTTCCTACATAAGACCCTTTTACAGTACGCTCTTCTGCAGCTAAGGTTACTTGAGGGAATGAAAATTCATCTTTAGGATGAGGTAAACCAGTCGTAACTGTAGTTCCCCCACGTTTAGTAATTTTATAGGCAACTTGCATGGCTGGAACAACCCCTGCTGTCTCAAACGCATAGTCTACTCCGCCAGGCACATATTCTTTAATTTGTTCATCAATATCTTCATCACTAGAGTTAAACGTCGCAGTAGCTCCAAATTTTTTAGCTAAATCAAATTTGTCTTCATTAATATCTAATGCAATAATTTCATTTGCACCTGCTAATTTAGCACCAATAATGGCATTTAATCCTATACCGCCTAGTCCAACTACGGCTACATTACTACCTGGTCGAATATGTGCAGTATTCATCACTGCACCAATGCCAGTAATAACAGCACATCCAAATACTGCTGCGCGTTCAAATGGTATTTCATTACTGATTTTTACAATAGAATTTTCAGAAACAACTGCATGTTCTGCAAATCCAGAGACGCCTAAGTGATGATATACTTGTCCATCTTCATTAGATAATCGAATACCACCTTCTAACATTTCGCCTTTTTCATTTGCTTTAGCGCCATTTTCACACAATGCTGGTCTACCTTCTTTACACGGAATACATTTACCACAACTCGGAATGAATGTACATACAACGTGGTCGCCTTCTTTCACTCTAGTGACACTACTTCCGACTTTTACTACTTCACCAGTTGCTTCGTGACCAAGTGCCATTGGTAAAGGTCGTGGCCGATTACCGTTAATCACTGATAAATCTGAGTGACATAGACCTGCTGCGTGTATTTTTAGTAATACCTCATACTCATGTGGATCTTCTAATTCTAAGTGCTCAATTTTTAAAGGTTTCGATGCTTTATAAGGTTGAGATGCTTCCATTCCATACAACACTGCTGCTCTTGTTTTCATAACTAAACACTCCCTTGATTGTCACTATTCATAATATCCATCTGTTGATTTTCGAAATTCGGCAAATTGTTCTCCGTCGTGACCAAACCAAATTTGCGCATTTTTCTCTGCAGCTAATTTTTTTATTTTTTCAACAGAATTTGTCCAGCCAACAGAGTCATACAAGATACCTGGTGGTTTAAGTGTTGGTTCCATACTTTCTTTAGTATAAATAGCATCTGAGGCGAGAATAATTGTTCCAAGTTCTTCAGTTTCAATTTCTAAGCCAATCATGCCCCATGCATGACCACTGCCAAAATTCAATACCTTAACACCATCAACAAGTTTTAAATAATCTTCATCTCGCTTAATCGTCTTCCAAGTTAAATCGTTTTTAATCCATGCGTCTATATCCGCCCAAATATAGGCACCTTCTTTTTGGTTACGTGCATAAGATTGCATTGTTCCATTGAGTTCATCGTTGTGCACTATAACTGTGGCATTCGTAAAATATTCAAGACATCCTGCATGATCTAAATGAAGATGTGAGGCCACTACAATATCAACATCTTTAGGATCTATACCAATTTGTTCAAGCCGATTAGGTAAATGACATGCTTCGTCGGCAAAGTAAGGAAATGCTTTTTGCGTTGCCGTAATCCAACGTCCGTTATCTCCCATAGCATTTGGATTACATGCTGTATCGAATAGAATCTTTGCTTCAGGATGATCAATAAATACAGTGTAAATAGGAAACTCATGCATTTCATTAGGTTGGTTCGGGTTATCCATCGTTGCTTGGTTCGAATTTGCAATCATCAAGTTTTTGTCCATTTTCATGCGTCCGTTGTCGAGTACGTAAATTTTCATTCTTTGCTTTTTCACATTAACCATGATACGCATCCCCCTTTTAACTATTGCATGTAATAAACATAGATGTTATTTACATTTTACAACTTTTAGAAAATTCATACAATTCAAAAGTTAATGATTCTTTAGTTTCTGAAATTTAAAAAGACTGCTATTGAGCAGTCTTTTTCGTTATCTATCTTTACCTGAATCATCTATTTGTTTAATTGCTTTATCAAGTGCATCTGAGAATTTATACATCACTGGTGACCAGTTATTTTTTTCTGAACGTGATTTAGGTGACATATTTTCATTAATAAATAAAGATTTTCTAAATGCGGTGCTTAACTCAAGTTGAACGCCTTTATCTTTAAAGTCACGATTAACAAAGTTTTGTTTTAAATCGCCTCCAAGATAGGTTGGTGCAATTTTGACATTGAAATGCGCTTTTACTAACTGCTGTTTAATCGCTTCTTTTAATTGCGTGTCTAATCCACCTAAATAAATCACTGGCTTATCACCTTTGGCACCATGAATTGAAACTGCAAAGTCTTTAGATTTTACCATCTTAAGCAAAGTTGGATCATTATAATTTGCTGAAGTCACGTGAAATTTTTCTGGATTTTTTCTGTTTAGTACAGTAAACGAATAATAATCATAGTGATTATCATTAGCTACCATTTTAGTTAACTCCGTTGTCCCTTTTTCAATGTTGCCTCCATGCGGTGCGACAATAATAACATTACTGCCTCTTTTTTTAGTTTCCTTCTTCCAATCCACCCCTTCTTTAGTATGTGCAAAGAGTTGTGTCATTGAACGAAAGTAATCCTTATGATGTACCTCTGGCATAACCGGTGCAGCAGGTTCCAAGTTGATATTAGACGCTCTACCCTTTTCATAATCATGATTCATGATATGAGATAACCTATGTTTCTCCTCTGCTTTATATGGTACACCTTGATTTGAATCCGTTGCTTTCGCTTGCTTATGAAAAAGAGTAATTGCAAAAACGACTACAAATAAACTGATTACGATGATTGTCCAAATTTTTAAAGACGAGAAACCTTGTATATCATTCTTTCTCAAATGAAACATTTCCTTCCCAATGTTAGTAGAAGTTGAATGATAGCCGTAAATCAAATGTCGTACATTTCCATATCTTCATTCACTAATATAGAAAGTATTTAGTGATTTGAAATCATTCCTCAGTCCTATTATGACAAAAAATTAGTGTTAATTTTGTAATTTTTTTATTAAGGAAAGATTGAGCCAAAAATTTATTTTATAATGCTTATTCATTAAACAAGCCTTCCACTTCGTTTAAAATTCGAAATGGAAGGCTCTATTTATGTGCTTTGTCGTTCTACGATATTTAATTTTAATGAATCTTCATCACCATTAAATTCTGTATCTTCTAGTATTGACAGTAAACAAGCAATGGATTGCTTTCCAATTTCATTTACTGGTTGATTAACTGTCGATAATGGTATTTGCAATAAACTAGACATAGGTTGATTATCATAACCCATAATGGCAATTTGGTTAGGTACATCAATATGATGTCTAGTCATAAAATGAATTAAGCCTAAAGCTACTTCATCACTACCTGTAAATACTGCATCAGGTAACGCTTTCTGTTCCAATAACATTTCTCCAACGCGTTCGCCATCTTCAATTGTATGTATATTATTAAAAATCCATTCTTCTTTGATATCTAAGCCGTTATCTTCCATCGCATCTCTAAAACCGACATTTCTCGGTTTTTTGTAGCAATGGTCAAAGTAATTATTATCAGTACAGTAAGCTATATCGTGATAACCCTTATTAATCAAATATTGAATCGCATCATACGTTGTTTGACGTTGATTGGTATGAATCATATTCACTTTGTCAGAGTGCATCGACTTGTCGGCTGACAATATGATAGGCCCATATTTTGTAAAATCTTCTAACACTTCTATATCATTTTCCAATGCACCCATAATAACACCAGCAACTTGTCGTTGTTTAAACATGTTCAATAAACGTAACTCTTCGTCTTTATTATTATAGGTTTGCATAATTAACGTATGATAAGGTGTATGCTTAATTTCTTTATCTATCGCATCAATTAAATACGCAAAATACGGGTTAGTGATTCTCGGCACAATAATCCCTATGGTGTACGATTTATTAGAACGTAATTGTGTAGCTACTGAATTAGGTACATAATCCAATTCAGTCATTGCTTGTTGAATTTTGTTTTTCTTTTCCTCAGATATATAGGGATGATGATTTAAATAACGTGAAACTGTTGAAATAGATAGCCCAGCTTTGCGAGCTACATCTTTAATTGTTGCCATAATACCACCTTAAATGAAAACGTTTTCATATATAATGATATATTTTCTATTTACCTTTGTCAATGCTAACAGAGCGTTACGTTAAAGCGATCATTTATATGGTTAAAGAGACTAGAACTGAATTCTTTTCAAATTCATCGTCCTAGTCTCTTCGTTATTTCTCACTCTATTCTTCTACTAACCATTCAATTGTACGTTTGATGGCTTTATCCCAATATGCATAATCATGAGCGCCTGGTTGTTCTTCATATTGATAGTTTATTCCTTTATCGTCTAAGTATTTCATAAATTGTTGGTTATCTTCATATAAGAAATCTTCCGTGCCACATTGAATCAATAACTCCGGTATTAACGCATCATTAGTCACCGCTTCATCTACTAAATGATACGTATCCAATTCAGTCCCTTTGATATTAATATCCTCACCAGTGATTGCTTTAGGTGCGAAATCTGGATAATCGAGTTCCATTAAACCTTGTGCTTGGCATACTGCGGATAATGGAGATGCTTTTGAAAATAATTTACCCTGCGTGAATGCATACTTGATTGTGCCATAACCACCCATCGAGTGACCTGCGATAAAATTGTCATCACGTTGCGTAGATAACGGGAACATTTTATGTGCGTAATGATATACCTCTAAAATGTAGTCATAATAGCTATGACCATATTTCATATTTGCATAAGCACTATGATCTGCATTAGGCATAATAATAGCCAGATTGTGCTCATCCGCATAGCGCTCTACACTCGTAAAACGTGTATAAGATGTCGCATCGCTTGATAAACCATGTAATAATATGAGTGTTTTTAATGGTGGTACAGATTGTGTTGTATCAAAGAACCCCTTATCATCAGGAATAATTGCGACAAATGATTGTTGCATACCTAGAGTGGGAGATAAATAATTTACTGTCATTAATGCCATGTTGCTGCTCATCCCTTCTAAAATAAATGATTACAACCATTTTACACTTTTTTGGTGAAATAATTAATCTTTAAAAATAAAATGACGCTGGTGATTTCACCAACGCCTATTGTAGCAATTTCGTTCATATCGGTTTTGGTAGTTTGATATCAACTTCATATCATTCATATCTTAGTAGAAGTAACATATGAATGGTCCCCAACAACGTCTTCAATCATTTAAAACCCGGTGTTAGGAAGGAATTGGAAACGTAAAATTCTTTCAAGAAGCGTAACAGAAGACCACGTTTGAATTCTTGCTAACGTAAACTACTTTACAATCATCCAGTCTTTACCGTTTTTCATCAATATCTTCTCTTCTTTTAACTCATGCACGGTATGACCTGTTGTTTCACGTGAAATACCAGCTAAATCACTTAACAATTGTATGGTCATAATATGTTTGATTTCATAAAATTCTTCATGGTCGTATCCCACTGCATGGCACAAGTAATACATGACTTTCTCAATACGTTCTCTCGCTAACTTTGTTGTTAACGCCATATTATATTCTTTTTGTAGTGTCAGTTCGTCGTTTAACTTTTCAAAGAGCGTAACAAATATATCATCCTGATTCTTACATAAATATTCCAACAAATCTTTAGGAATGGCAATGATATGACAAGCCGTCATCGCGGTGCACATTTCATTCAAATCTACTTTACGAAATAAATTTGTTAATGGAAACAGCACTTTCTCCTTATTCAACTGACGATAGACATCTCCATCTTGATTAAATGTTTCACGCAAAACAATGCCATCCATTAATAAATAAACATACTCTGGTTGATCTGATGCATAATACATCACTTGACCTTTATTATAGTGACGTACGAAACATTCATCTTTATATGCATGAATCACACCTACTGGAATATTTAAATATGATGCCAACTGTTTAAAGTTTTCACTTAAATCAGTTTCTTTATTTTTATTTGGAAAATGTTTTTCAGTCATAATGATACGCTCCTAAAAATTTCAGACTTAAATGTACTAGAATACTGACACGCTACCCATTGCCAATCGAATCACACCAATGATGGCGAGTACAATAATGACGACAAAAAGAATGTAGTCCACTTTCGTCAAACGTTTCTTATTAGTATGTTGCACATAACTGTATACGACTAAACCTGGAATATACAACAACATCGTTAATAACAAATAATCAATACCTGCTGCGTAAACTAACCAAATTGCATATATTGAAGCGATAATGCCGATAGTCCATTGTTTGACTGTGGCATGTCCTTTATGTTCAATAGTGTATTTTAATTGGTAGAACGCACTAAACATATACGGAATTAAAATGGCACTTGATGCAAGTGAAAATGCGAATTGATAGGCACTATCTGTAAATAACATACTCACTAAGAAAATTTGCACTAAAATATTCGTAATTAAAAGTGCATTGATTGGGGCTTTGTTTTTATTTTCCTTAGCGAACCATTTCGGGAAGAGTCCATCCTTCGCTACGATAAATGGTAATTCGCCGGCGAGTAAGGTCCAGCCTAACCAAGCACCTAATACTGAGATAATTAAGCCAATATTGACTAATACTGAACCCCAGTGACCAACAATGTACGCTAACACTTGAGCCATAGATGGGCTTGTAAGTTTAGAAATTTGGTCTTGTTGAATCACACCTTGTGCTAAGACCGTCATTAAAAAGTAAATGACTAATACTGAAACAAGACCAATCACTGTCGCTGTGCCGACATCTTTCTTCGTTTTGGCACGTCCTGAGAAGACGACGGCCCCTTCAATACCTGTAAACACCCATACAGTGACAAGCATTGTACTCTTCACTTGAGCCATTGTGTCACCCCAACTAAAGATGCCCACACCACCACTTGTCATGCCATAGAAACCCGCTTTGAATGTATCAAAGTTAAATACGACAATCATGCAGATTATGACAAGAAAGATGGGGATTAATTTTGCAACGGTCACAATACTATTGATAAATGCCGCTGTTTCAACGCCTCTTAGAATTAGGAAATGCACGCCCCACAATAGTATTGACGCTACAATGATACTTGGAAGTGTGTTCCCACCTTTGAAGATTGGGAAGAAGTTACCGACTGCTGACATTAATAGTGTTGCATAGGCCACATTTCCTAGAAACGCAGCAAACCAATAACCCCATGCGCTTGAGAATCCTATAAAATCTCCAAATCCTGCTTGCGCATAGCTATATATGCCGCCTTCAAGATCTGGACGTACATTTGTCAGATTTTGGAAAACGAAGGCAAGTGAAATCATACCTATGGCAGTAATTATCCAGCCAATCATAATAGCTAAGCCACCTGCTTTACCACCCATATCAGAAATGATGTTGAACGCACCGCCACCAATCATTGAACCAATGACAAGACCAATAAGAGACATTTTACCTAGTTTATTTGTGTCTGATTTATTCATAATTCATTTCCCCTTATAAGAAAGGTTATTTTAAAAAATTAGGACTCGAAGCATGACTTATTCAGTTGTACATAATTGCTTCAAGCCCTCTCCTTTGTGTTGTTGTGCGGTATCGCTTAGTTGAATTAGCGCTACCTATTTTTAGTCCTTGTATTGAGTCCTTTAAATGTCTTCTCTAAATAATGGTTGGCTCATACATCTTGGGCCCCCGCGTCCACGAACAAGCTCACTACCTGTAATTTCAAGTACTTTAATACCTTTATCACGCAGTAATTGGTTAGATACATAGTTTCGATCGTAAGTTACTACGACACCTGGGCGAATACATAATGTATTTGAACCATCATTCCATTGTTCACGTGCACCGTCGATGACATCACCGTTACCTGTTGGAATGAAGTCAATTTTTTCTACACCTAAGACTTCTGCCAATGTTTCACGTAGTTTATGTGAATGCGTAATTTTAATGTCATCTTTTGTTTCATCATATTCAATCGTAAAGAGATTCATATGATTTTCTTCTTTGAAGATAGCTGAATGCACTGTGAATTTATCGTAATCTATCATTGTGAATACAGTATCTAGGTGCATAAATGTACGACTATTTGGTATTTCAATTGCTACGATTTTTTTGAATGTGGTTGTTTCATCTTTGAAAATGTTTCGCGCCAAGCGTTCAATTGCTTGTGCTGATGTACGTTCTGAAATGCCGATAGCTAATGCCTCTTTAGATAAAATTAATTCATCTCCACCTTCAATATTGAATGGTGAATTACGATCTAACCATACCGGTACATCTGCATCTTTAAATCTTGGATGATATTTTAAAATGTATGTCATAAATAGAGATTCTCTACGACGTGCTCTCCAATACATTCTGTTGATTGTCATTCCTCTACCTACAGATGCTTGAGGGTCACGTGTGAAATAAAGGTTAGGCATTGGGTCTAAATAAAATGGATATCTATCATCCATATATTCAACTAAATGTGTTGTTTCAAGTTGAATTTCTTCTTTGCGAATACCAGCCATAATTTTATCGATAAGTTCTTGGTCTGATAGTTTAGAGAAGTATGTTTTAATTTCTTCTTCATGTCCTAAGATTGTTTTTTGAGATTCTGCTAATATGTCGTCGATAAATTGATTACGCACTGCTTGATCAGCGATAGCTTCTGCAGCAAGTTTTTCTAAATAAAGAACTTCTACACCTTCATCACGAAGCGTTTGTGCAAATTTGTCGTGCTCTTCTTGTGCTACTTTTAAATAAGGAATGTCATCGAACAACAAGCCACTTAAGTGATCTGGCACTAAATTTTCTAATTCTTTGCCAGGTCGTTTGAGTAATACTGTTTTTAATCTACCGATTTCACTGTTTACTTGAATAGGTCCTTGAGTCATATTCATTTCCTCCTTTATTTATCTACAACCATATTGTAAAACGCTTTCATAATTGATTATGTGATTATTTTCACATTAAAAATGTGTATTACTTCATGCTTTTTGGTTATTCAATGCATATTTTTGTTTGAATATACAAATTTATGAGCTATTTTGAGTTAAATATGTATATTTCATTTATTAGCACATGTTGAATATCGCGATAAAAGTTTTTTATGCATTATCATGTATTAATAACCACTTTCTTTTCTACTTTACTCTTTTGAAAATAAAAATATTAGAAATACTTATTTATTAGTATTTCACTCATCATTATAGTGAACATCTAACTATAATACCATCCTATATTTTATACACTATACTGAATATTTATGACCAAATAATTTATAATGCACATACTTTGCCATGTCTTCTGAAGCAGTGAGTACCATTAACGTATCATTCCCACCTACAGTTCCGAGTATTTCTTTAATATTCATTTGATCAATAAAGTAATTAATACCTTGAGCAAATCCAGGTGATGTCTTAATGATTAAATAACTATCTTTAATCATAATTGATTGAATTTCTTCATGATAATAATGGGATAACTTCTCTTTAGCATTCATTTGTTGCGTGTTATCTAACTTTTTATAATAAGATTGATTGCCAGCAGCCGGCATTTTATATATTTTTAGCTCTTTTAAATCTCGCGCAATCGTCGTCACGCTATAACGTACTCCAAAGTGCATATCAATATAATCCGCAATATCTTCTTTTTTATTAAATCTGTTTTGCGTTACCACAGTTGCGATGAGATCTAGACGTTTACTCTTTTTCATATTATAAACTCCTCTATCCCTACATCTAGACCGTTTCTAATCGTTCTAGACGTGTATCGTACTTATTACTATCTTTAAACTATCATCTTTCTAGCTTATTATGTGTATCAATTTTATGAATTCTATCATTAAGTATAAAAATAAGAGTAGAACAGAATTCAGTTGAATTCTTTGTTCCACTCTCATAAAGCGTTCATCATATTGAATCACTTATTTTAAATCAATGATTCGTTTAGGTAGCTAATGCCACTTTTTAATGTGACATTTGCCTATCGATTGAGACCTAAATACAATGTTAATTAGCATGAACTAGTTCATTGCTTTTTTAACTGTACTATAACCCATTACAACACGATCCACTTTTCCTTTATTAACATCGAACCAAACGGTCATACCTTTTGAATTTGGTTGATAGAAATAGATACCAGTCGTATTGTTTTTATTATTTTTAACTTTTTGTAAGTCTTTACCATACATTTTATTTAATTGATCTAATGATAATTTACCAGTTACTTTTAAATCAAGTAATGATGCAGTTTTACCGTCTTTTGATACATTTCTGAAATACTGATCATATTTTTTCACATTTTTTGTTGAATTCGTATCTTTTAATTTAACACCATTAAATGTTACATTTTCGTTTTTAACGGCATTTTTGAAATTTTTATCTAATACAAATGATGCATCTTGACCTGCATAACCTTTGTAATTGTAATACGCAGACGTTGAATTCGTTTTATTAGTTGTAGTAGCTGCTTTTGAAGTAGTATGTTCTGTTGATGCATGTGCGAATTCTCCAGTTGCGCCAATACCAAATAACGTACTAAACGCTAATGTAGCTGTTACTAATGTTTTTGTAGTTTTTCTCAAATTAGTCTCCCTCTTTCTTTTTAGCTACGAATATATTACTCCATTCTTTTCGCTTATACAATTTTTATCCTTTGAAAATATACAATTAATTTCTTTTCATTCACACCTATAACAAATTATATGTAATTAAATTTCACAATTCTTTAAATAATATTTTTATAAAAACCATGTTATAATAAATGTAGGAGTAATATCCCCATTATCTCCTTCACAAAAAGTTATATTATGTAATGACTATGGGTCATAAGTTTACTTCCCCTTTGTTGAACTTATGACCCTCTTTATATATAAAGTGATTCATTTTCAAGATAAATATAAAATTTATTTATAATGTAAAATACCACTTCAAAAATACGAACAAATGTTCTATAATGATGTTGAGGTGATTAAATTGATTCCAAATCCTGATGCGCCAGATGAATATAAATATGAAACGGATTATCGTAAAATTCCTAGACAATATTTAAATTCTAATATTCCCCAAGGTCGTGGCATGGTCAAATGGGCACCGTTTGCGACAATGCCAGAACAGTATCAACGTTTAAATGAATTTATCGAAGAACAAAACAAAATTGACATGCCGTCGTTATCAGACGATCAGTTTGAGAATATTAATCGACAGATGACATTAAAGTTTACGCAACATCAACTTGCCATGATTAGTTACTGGAGAAATGGCTATATTCAATCCGTAGCCGCATATATTCAACGTATCGACTCACTCAATAAATGCATCACTATTAGCAATGAGAATGGTTCACAAACAATGAAGCTCGATTTCGCAGTAATATGTAATGTGGAGTAAGACAATCGCATCATTGCGACATTGCATTGTTTAATTTTAAACACGCATTAAAAGCAATTCTTTGATGTCATTCATTAGAACTGCATGCACTTACATTCATTTCCATTAACACATAAAAAAGACTAGGACAGAATTCATTTCGAATTCGTTGTCCTAGCCCTTGTATGGATGACTAGAGTTGAGAATAGCTTAATACGAGCACTTTCTCAATTCAGTCAGCTACTGTGAATTTGCTAAATAGCCTCATCCTATTATTTTGTTTTACATTCTTTCAACATTAATTATTTACTTGTTGTAAAACCTGCGTAGCTCACATCTACTTCAACTACACGATTATTATTAAGCACAAATGAAGTTGCTAAACCATCTTTATTAGGTTTATAAACGTAAATACCATTGCCCTTAACATCATTATTTCCTTTTACTTTTTTCAAATCTTTTCCATAAGCTTTTTTAAGCTGATTGTAAGTTAAATCACCTTTTACAATAAATTGTAATTTGTTTGCTTTTTTGCCATCACTAGTGACACCAGTGAATTTTTGATTATATTTTTCTTTAACAGTGTTACTTTGTGTTTTTGCAAGTTTGATTCCATTAAATGTGATGTTGTCATGTTTAACCGCTTTAATGAAGTTCTTGTCTGTTAAGAATTTGGCATCCTTATCGATATAGCCATTGTAAGAATAATGATAACCTTTAGTTTGTGTTGCAGCATGTGCTGTATCTTGTACAGGTAATACAGCTGCACTTGCTCCTAAAAGTGTTCCAAATGCTAAAGTTGTTGAAGCAATCGTTTTAACTACTTTATTCATGTTAGTCCTTCTTTCTTTATTAGATTAGCACTACACTTATATTATTGCATATTGTGCACAAACAATCACTGTACTTAAGATGTATTTATCAAAAATTTTAGTAAACAAAATTTAATATTATAAAGTTGTGTAAATACTATCTATTTTATGAAGTTTTATTATAATAAAATAAAGAAATGAATTAAGGACGGAGGACTACAACTTGAAAAAAATATTAGCAGGTATAGTTATTGTACTACTTGTAGTTGCTTTAGGTTTTTCGATATTCTTTGCCACAACAGTTTCTAAAAATTCAGATACTAGCAGTGACAACAAAACAGAAAAACATGATAAAAAGAAAAAAAGTAGTGAAAAAGAAAAAACGAAAGAATCAAAAACACAAGAACAATCAACAGAATCTGACAACGGGGAAAATGCACAATCCGAACCCGCTTCAAACAATACAGTAAACACACAACAAAGTTACGCAACACAACAAAACAATAAAGCAACTAGAACGCAAGAAACTAAGACAAAAGAAAATGCAACTAAAGAAAGTAGTGCTGAAAAATCAAGACAAAATAGTTCAGAAAGTTCAACATCAGAGAAAAACACAGCAGAAAATACAAAAGAAGCACAAACAACGCAGCAACCAAGTACACAACAACCATCTACGCAACAACCAGCATCATCACAGCAAAGCACGCAAAAACCTTCAACCCAAAGTAGTTCAACACAAAATACAGGTAATACAGACAAATCAAGTAGTGGTAAAAGTCAATAGAACAAATGATGGGGACACAAATCTAATTTAATAAGCTGATTTCTGTCCCCATTTGATTACATTATCGAATATCATCTATTTCTTTAGCAACCTTCTGTTCCATCCAATTTCCACTTTGGTTCAACTGTAAAATAATATTTTCTTTTTCTTTATCACTACGATTTTGACTTAGCTTAGCTTTCGCCTCTATGTGATTGGCCTTCACTTTAAATCCCACAATACCTTTAATTTGTTTTTTATTTTGGTCTGACAATTTATTCCAAGTCACACCATTCTCACGATGGCCTTCATATTGATCTAACATTTTAACTAATTCCGTTTTCAACTGCGCTTCAGTTAACAACTTACCTTGACCATATACATGTACTGATTGGTAATCCCAAGTTGATACATCCTCATCTTCATACCAACTTGCAGACACGTACGCATGCGGACCATGAAAGATAATTAATGTAGACGCTGTATCTTCAATCGTCTGCCATTGCTTATTATTCTTCGCAAAATGTCCAGAAATATAGAGGCCTTCATCAGTTTCTTCAACAATAACTGGAAGGTGTGTAGCAACAGGTTTACCACCCTCTATTGTGACAATAGTGACAAAATTATTTTCTTGCATGAATGACACAATATTTTGATAGTCTGTCATTTCATATTTTTTAGGAATATACATCCCCATCCCCCCTTATTCCACCTCATTATACTAAAGCCCTAAACTTATATCATAGATTTCATTAATATAGCATTTGCTAAGAAAAACGTTATTAATAATCACATGTAATTAAGTAATTAGGTAAACTGAGCCAGAGCGAGCTCGTTTACTCACTAACTAAAAAGCATTCCACCAACTTAATGGTAAGAATGCTTTTAAGAAAGTTATTCAGTTACTTTACTTTCATCTACACGTTTTGAAATTTTATGCATAATTGGATCTAGTACAGGTTTAATCAAGATTCCAAGTACAAAGAAGCCTAGTCCAAATAATGATAAAATTAGTACTTTTGTAATTAATATTTCTGGAACAATACCGCCTACTGTTTCACGTAATGAATCAATTACATACGTAAATGGTAAATAAGGTGATATCGTTTGGAAGAACTTAGGTGCTGTTACTACTGGGAAGGTACCACCACCACCTGCAATTTGTAGTACTAATAATATAATCGCAATGGCTTTACCTGGGTTACCCAGTAATGAAACGCTTGTATAAACAATCGTATTAAAGACGATTGCTCCAAACAATGCTACTAAGATGAATAACATTGGCGATTCGACTTGTGCTTTCAAGATGAATATGTCGCCCATAGTTACAATGAGTGTTTGAATGATACCCATCATGACAAAGAAAGCACCTTTACCTAGGTAAATTTGACGTTTTGTTAATTCATCTTCCAATTCTTCATGTTTATTATCCACTGATAATAAGCTGACTAGTAGTAATGCCCCTACCCAAATAGATAATGATGTGTAGAATGGCGTCATGCCTGAACCATAATCTTTAACTGGGAAGACATCGACTTGTTTTTTATGGATCGGATTGGCGATAACATCTGCTTGTTTTTTCAAGTCATTTTTCAATGCATCGATGACTTTATCCACTGCATCATCTTTGTCTAATTTTTTGAAAATCTTATTCGCTTTATTCAAATCTTTTTCAATACCTGGCAAACGATTTTCAGAGAAGTTAGCCAGATTCGCCAATGCTTCTTTCGCACGTGGTTGATTTTGATCTAATAGATTAACTGCATTGTCATATTTATTAAATAATGTTGGTAAATTCGCATTTACCGTCGCAGTCGCATTTGCTAATTGTTGTTCTATTCCTGGTAGATCATTACGTACAAAGTCAGCTGCATTTGCCACATCTTTTTTCACTGTTGGGAAATATTGTTGCGCTGTTTGCATCGCATTAATATACGCTTGTTCTAGTCCTGGTAACTCACTTTGAATATTTGAAATACGCGTTTGACCATCAGACACAATATCTTGACCTGCTTTGATGACTTGATTAATCGTATTTAATTTAGACTGCACATTAGATAACGTATTTTGACCTTGATTTAATTGTTGCGTAATTTCATTAGACACCACTAACAAACGATTATTTAAATCATTTTTAATAAACTTACGGTAGTTTCCTAAACCTTTATTTAAATCTGGTAAAGTTCGTAATACATTAACTGCTTCTGCTTTACCTGAACTACCATTACCTAAAGCGTCTATTAGTTGATTTGTTGAACGTAATGTATCATTAATACGATTATTCGCTTTCTCAATTTCTTTGATTTGAGACGATAAATCCACATTTTCTTTCTCTTCTACTTCTTTAAGAATATCTATAAGTTGTTGATTACTTTTCGAGCTATTTTCAAGACGTGATTTCAGATTACGTAACATATCATTAAATTCAGATGGTCGATTAGATCCGATGACACCATATGAAATGTTCTTCAATGCTTTGACATCTGATTGTGACGCCTTCGCTTGATTATCCGCGTTGCTAGATAGCGCTAATAATGATTCAGCAAGTGCACTATTCATAGACTTAACATCGTTGTTAGACACAATTTGTTTATCATTCGTCGTATCGTTGCTACCGTCTGTACTTAATTGTTGTACTTTAAATTTAGTCTTGCCTGATGTACTTTGATTTCGTAGCGCATTATTTGCTTGGCCATTTACTTCTTGTGCGCGTCCCGCGGCTTCTTGATAATCACCAACACGTTGTTGGGCATTTGTTAGATAACCTTGTGCATCATTTAAACGCGTATTCGCTAAATTGAGTCCATCGCTCGCAATATCGACACCACGATTTATCTTAGGGAATTGTGCTGGAACATCATTAGAAGCGATGTTAAGCACTTTCTCAATATTTGGCATATACTCGTTAAGTGCTAAGATGAGTTTGGCCTTCTCATTTAGAGAAGGGATGGCTGCATTCACGTCATTTAATTTCTGTTGAGCATCTAAAATATCTCCTTTATAGTTGCCTAATGCTCGGAACTTATTCGCATATCGATCTAAGTCGTCTTGATGATCATTGAGATATTCAATACGATCAGCAATTTTATTAATTTGAGGTAGTGAATTATGTGCTGCGTACACAGCATTTTTAATTTTATTAATCGTTGGTACTTCATCTTCAAGCTGAATACCTACTTTATTCGCTTCTTGCAGTAACGCTTTCGTCACAGTTGAATTGAATTGCTTATTGGCTTCATCAACGATAACAGTTGACCCTGTATCAGTCATTTTAGGTGCTACAGCGTTGATTTTCTGATTCACTTTATATTCAATATCTGCTTTTTGTGGTTTCTTTCTTAATGTACCAGTAATTTGGTGTGAGAATTCTTTAGGTATGTATATACCGGCATAGTATTTCCCCATTTTTATTTCATGGTCTGCCTTTTCTCGACTCACAAATTGCCAATCGAATTTATTATTCTTCTTTAAGTTATTCTCAAGTGTATCCCCTACATTAATCTTCTTACCACGAACTTTGTCGCCTTGGTCTTCATTTACTACCGCAACTTTGATATGTCCGGTATGACTGTACGGATCCCACATAGCCCATAGGTTGAACCATGCATAAAATGACGGAAGTATGGCTAGACCAGCTAAGATAATCCAAACAGCTGGAGTCTTAGCGACACGTTTCAAGTCCGTCTTAAATAATTTCAGTGCGTTTTTCATTTTCACACTCCTAAAAATGAAATATTAAAATTTTATCTCAAAATGATTTAAAGCATTGTTTTTTTCTTTATAGAGTTAGTATAATACTTTTATTAAGTAAAGTAATAATTAGTTGATAGTTATCAACTAAAAAATCATAATAAACATTATACCAAATTATGATTTGTTCGCATACCATTACTGGAAAATGTTAGGGGGATAACACTATCCATGTCGAAACATAGATTAATGATTTATTTTTTAACCACAACACTGGTATTACCAACATTTTCATCAAGCATCGCGCATGCAGACGATGATAATGCAGGTGCTAAGTCCAAAGCATCCACATCACAAAGTAAAGACGACACAACATCATCGAACGACAATAATGACGATGTTGATAATACTAATTCTGAAGAAACATCTGATTCTCATAGCAAAGACACAGATACTGCAACGTCTGAAGAACCTTCTAAAGAAACGAAATCTAATCAAAAAAATGTCAATAAAGCCAAAAATTCTAAATTATCATCAAACACTAAAGACAAAGCATCACAAACTCATCAAACAACTACTCATAAAGACAATACGTATCGCACACCCTTATCACCTATCTTTGATGCGACACAATCTAGTGGTTTGAATGCATCTAAATTCTTGAATCCAAATCTATATGATAATGGCTTTAGTTTAACAAATTTAATTGCGTCCATATTCCACTTTAATAGTGACATTTCAGATTATGAACAACCTGCTAATACGAATGACACTTCTGAAAATGATAATACAAATAGTGGCGACGAAAATGATGTCTCAACTGAAAAACATACATCATCTACTGAAACATCAAACAATGATGATACCAACACTAAAGAAGCGAACAAATCTAATGAAACGCCACGAGAAGAAAGCAATAACGCAAGTAATCAGTCAACTACAAGTCAAAATAAAGACGATGCAAATGTCAGCAAAGCATTAGATGCAATTGATGACTTAGTATCTGATAAAGAAGATTCAAGTAGTGCCAATCAATCAAATCAAAACGATGGTGAGAACACTACAGACAAAAATGACTCAACTAAAGAGCAAACACCTTCTAATCAAACTGACTCATCTAATAATAATGCAACATCTGGAAGTAAATCAGAGGATAAAAGCTTTTCAGAATCTGCGTTAGATTCAGTATTGGATAAATATAGTGAAGATGCGAAACAAACACATCATAACTATGAATCTTCTAAAAAAGAAAGTACATCAAAGAAAACAACAGATTCAGCAACTAACAAAGATACTACTTCAAAATCAGTCAATCCACAGTTACCAACCAAAGCGGAACTTGAACATAAAACTGAACCTGCACAATCATTTGAAGATGACTTTAAGAAAAGTAATACGCGTTCAACTAGCCTATTCCAAACACTGCCACAACTTGATGGTAATGACGTTAGTGACGGTGATATAGCAGTCGTTGAAAATAAAGACACGCGCAACTTTATTAAATCAATCGCTAAAGATGCACATAAAATTGGTCAAGACAAAGATATATATGCCTCAGTAATGATTGCTCAAGCTATTCTAGAATCTAGTTCAGGTAATAGTGCATTAGCACAATCTCCAAATTATAATTTATTTGGTATTAAAGGTAGCTATAAAGGACAATCTGTTAACTTCAATACACTCGAGGCGAATAGTGATAATAGTATGTTTAATATCAATGCTGGTTTCCGCAAATATCCAAGCACTAAAGAATCCTTGGAAGATTACGCTACTTTAATTAAAAATGGCATTGAGGGTAATCCAACAATCTATAAACCTACTTGGAAAAGTGAAGCTATCGATTATCGTGATGCTACTCAAAATTTGAGTCGTACCTATGCTACTGACCCTAACTATGCTACTAAATTAAATAGCTTAATCAAACATTATCATTTAACTGATTTTGATAAGAAAAAAATGCCAGATTTAGATCACTATGCGAAATCATCTTCAAGCGGTACTGATGTTGCAGGTGGTGACTTTAAAGCCTTTGAAATTACAGATACTTCATCACCATATCCACAAGGCCAATGTACTTGGTATGTATATGAACGTGTCCAACAATTTGGTAAGAAAGTCGGCAGTGACTGGGGAGATGCACACAATTGGGATAATCGCGCCGAAGATGATGGCTATAATGTGAGTCGCACACCTAAAGCACATACTGCTGTAGTCTTCGAAGCAGGTCAAGCTGGCGCTCATGACGTATATGGTCATGTTGCTTTTGTTGAAAAAGTAAACGACGACGGCTCAATCATCATCTCAGAATCTAACGTTAAAGGATTAGGTATTGTGTCATATCGTACAATCGATGCAGATACAGCTAAAGAATTACATTATATTGAACCAAAATAACATTGCTACTGATGAAGTACACTTAAAGTAAAATAGAGTCTGGGACATAATTCCTAGAGAAATAGCCAGTAAATGAGTTTTAACAAATTCATTTACTGGCTTCTTTATTTACAATACTCCGTATTGTTGGCTCGCTTTCTTAGGGGACAGCTTCAGCCTGTAGTCTTCAGCTTGTCCTGTTCCCTCAAGAGTCTCGCCAAAATACTTTGTATTTATATGTAATTTTACATTGTAATACTTTAAAAAAATAAAGCACTTTCGTATAATTTAATAAACATCACTAAACTAAATTAACGAGGTGCCTTATGTATAAAAATTATAACATGACTCAACTTACTCTACCAATGGAAACTTCAGTTCTTATCCCCACAAATGATATTTCACGACATGTAAATGATATTGTTGAAACAATTCCTGACAATGAATTCGACGAATTCAGACATCACCGTGGTGCAACTTCGTACCATCCTAAAATGATGTTAAAAGTGATTCTATATGCCTACACACAATCTGTATTCTCAGGTCGTAAAATAGAAAAAATGCTTAATGATAGCATCCGAATGATGTGGCTATCACAAAATCAAAAACCTTCTTATAAAACAATTAATCGATTTAGAGTAAATCCAAAAGTAGATGCTTTATTAGAATCTTTATTTATTCAATTTTACAGTCAGTGTATAAAACAAAATCTTATAGATGATAAAGCTATTTTTATTGATGGTACAAAAATTGAAGCAAATTCCAATCGATATACATTTGTATGGAAAAAGAGTATTCAAAACCATGAATCAAAGATGAATGAGGATTCTAAAGCCCTCTACCATGAATTGGTAACCAATAAAATCATACCGGAAATCAAAGAAGATCATGATAATGAATTAACAAAAGAAGAAATAGATTTGATTGGTAGTCATTTAGATAAAGAAATCGAAGATTTAAACCAACATATCAACAATGAAAAATGTACTAAAACAAGAAAACAAATACGTCTCAAAAGAACTAAAATCAAAAAATACAAAAAGCAAATCAATGATTATTCTGAGCGAAAGTATCGATACGAATTTCAAAAATCTATTTTAAAGGATAGAAATAGTTATTCTAAGACAGATCATGATGCGACATTTATGAGAATGAAAGAAGATCACATGAAAAATGGACAACTTAAGCCAGGGTATAATTTACAAATAGCGACAAATTCCCAATTTGTTTTATCTTATAATGTGTATCAAAATCCAACGGATACTAGAACGATGATTCCATTTTTAAATTCAATTCAAGAGACCTACGGTCATTTACCTGAATATATTGTAGCTGATGCAGGTTATGGTAGTGAATCAAATTATATGGCAATTATAGATGACTTTAATCGAACGCCACTCATAACATATGGAATGTTTATAAAAGATAAAACTAAAAAATATAAAAGTGACATCTTTAATACTCAAAATTGGGACTATGACGAAATTAATGACGAATTCATTTGTCCGAATAATAAACGGCTAGGTTTTAAAAGATATGCCTATCGTCATGATAAGTATGGTTACAAGCGAGACTTCAAATTATATGAATGTGACGATTGTTCAGAATGTCCTCTGAAAAATCAATGTATGAACTTCAATTCAAAAACAAACAAAAAAATAATGAAGAATTATAACTGGGAATATTTTAAATCCCAAATTAACAAAAAGCTTTCAGAACCAAAAACAAAAAATATCTACAGTCAAAGAAAAATTGATGTGGAACCTGTTTTTGGATTTATGAAGGCTATTTTGGGTTTCACTCGGATGTCTGTCCGAGGACTCAATAAAGTCAAAAGAGAACTTGGTTTTGTATTAATGGCACTTAATATAAGAAAAGTAGTAGCTCAACGAGCTGAAAATAATCAAAAAATTTATAAAAAAGACAATTTCTATATTATTTCAATAGAAATTACCTTTATTACTTATCTAAGTATTTAAAATATCAATGTTTTTAAGACTTTTGTTCTAGTACTTCTTCAACTTCGTTTTTAATTGTTGTAACGTGCGGTCCATACACAATTTGGGCTCCATTGCCACGTATTATGACACCTTTGGCATCTGTGGTCATCAAAGTATCTTTATTTAATAATGATCCATCTTTTAGCGTCACTCTAAGTCTAGTAGCGCAACAGTCAACTTCCTCAATATTAGTAGCACCACCTAAACCTTTAATAATAGTGTCGGCACGTTCAGTAGCTTCAACACTTTCAATTTTCTCTTTATCTTCGCGTCCAGGTGTTTTGAAATTGAATTTAACAATTAAAAATCTAAAAATGAAGTAATATAAACAGAACCATACGATTCCGATTGGTATTACCCATAAGTAATTCGTTTTAGAGTTTCCTTGTAATACACCAAATAATATATAATCTATGAATCCACCACTAAATGTTTGGCCTACTGTAATATTAAAAATATCTGCCATCATAAATGCCAATCCATCTAAAAAAGCATGAATTAAATATAATACTGGTGCGACAAATAAAAATGAAAATTCCAATGGCTCAGTTATACCAGTTAAGAAGGAAGTCAAAGCTGCTGATAACATTAATCCGCCCACAACTTTTTTGTGTTCTGGCTTGGCAGTATGATAAATAGCTAATGCTGCACCACATAATCCAAACATCATTGTGATAAAACGTCCTGACATATATCTTGAAATACCAGAGAAGTAATGTGTTACGTTTGGGTCACCTAATTGAGCTAAAAAGATATTTTGTGTACCTCGTACCATATGTCCATTTACTTCTAATGAACCACCAAGACCTGTTTGCCAGAAGGGTAAATAAAAGATATGATGCAATCCAAAAGGTCCTAATAATCTTAAAATAAATCCAAAGAAAAATGTCCCAATAACACCTGTTTTTTCAACCAATCCTCCAGCATTAAAAATCCAACTTTGTACCGTCGGCCAGATGAAAAACATGATGACTCCCAAAAATATTGAACTAACTGCAGTAATAATGGGAACAAAACGAGAACCACTGAAGAAACCTAAATAAGCAGGCAATTCAATTTTATTAAACTTATTATGTAAATAAGCTGTTAGAATACCAGTTACGATACCACCAAACACGCCTGTTTCAATTGTTTGGATACCTAATACCATACTTTGCCCTTTTTGAGCTAATTCTGTTGTTTTAGCTAAATCATCTGTAATTTGTAGCATTCCGTTCATAGTTGCATTCATAATTAAAAAACCAATTAGCGCCGCTAAACCTGCTGTCCCTTTGTCACTACGTGCTAGACCTATAGCTACACCAATAGCAAATATTACTGGCAAATTCTGAAATACAATATTACCAGCTGAAGACATAAGCGTAAAAATATTTTGTAGTAATGTTATGTCTAAAAATGGATATGCTTTTACAGTATTAGGATTACTTAATGCTCCACCAATACCAAGTAAAAGCCCTACGGCAGGTAAAATTGCAATTGGTAACATAAATGATTTCCCAAATTGTTGTGCTTTTACAAATACTTTATTCATTTTTAATCTCCTCCCAATAAAGTCAAATTCTGCTCACCAATATTGACAACGCTTTCTTAAATAGAAATATAATACTAACGAAATTTTTTATCAATATTATATTTAAAATTGAAAATTATTTTCATAATAATGCACTTAATCTTTAAATTTATAGACATAAAAAAGAGTCAATTGAATCTATGCTCAATTGACCCCATTATTTTTATTGTTCAAATTTTCAAAATTAAGAATAGATTAACACTTGAGTGATTAACATGCCTCCACCAAATATGAATACGAAGACGACGATTGGCCAAACGAATTTCAACCAGTGTGAGTATTTCATATCTAACATTTGAAGGGTTGCCATAATCAATCCTGTTGGTGCTAAGAATAACATTGCATATTGTCCGAATTGATAAGCTGTTACGATTACGAATCTTGGAATACCTACTGTATCAGCTAGCGGTGCAAATATAGGCATTGATAGTACGGCTAATCCTGAAGATGATGGTATGATAAATCCAAGGAAGAAGAAGATTATCAATAATATTACTATGAAGATTGGACCGCTTACACCTTTAACAAGTGATGATGAGAAGTTTAAAATTGTATCTGAAATTAAACCGTCATTCATAATCATGTTAATACCACGTGCTAAACCGATAATTAATGATACACCTACTAAACTTGATGCTCCATTTACAAAGGCATCGACCACGGCTTTTTCACCAATACCTTTTTTACCTAACGCTACAATTAACATAATAACGATAGTAAATGCTAAGAACATTGATGCCATGACTGGGAACCACCAGCCTTGAGTCATAACGCCCCAAACCATGATTGGGAATGGTAAGATAAATAAAATTAAAATTAATTTTTTACGTAGTGTAAAGATGCTTTCATCACTATCATCTTTAATAACTGACCATTGTTTTTCAAATTTAGCTTTATCTTCATACGTAAATGATGCTTTAGGATCTTTTTTAATACGTTTTGCATACCAATATAAGTAACCTACTGTGAAGATAGCGGCAATAACTAAACCTGCGATTCTCCAATATAAACCATCAACGAAGGTTGTGCCAGCTGCGTTTGACGCAATTACTACTGAGAACGGATTGACAGTTGAGAATGTACTACCGATTGAACTTGCAAGGAATATAGAACCTACACAAATGATTGAATCATATCCCATCGCAATAAAGATTGGAACAAGGACAGGATAAAATGCAACGGCTTCTTCTTCAATACCGCATAATGTTCCTCCTAGAATCATCAATATTGATACCATAAATACTAGTAAAAATTCATGTCCTTTAGTCTTTTTAGTTAATGCTAGAAGTCCTGATTCAAATGAACCACTGGTTTGAACGACTCCAATCAATCCACCTAATACTAAGATAAATACCATGACATCAACCGCTTCAATCGTACCATTGACCATGCTTGAAGTAATTTGATCTGGGCCTGCAGGTTTTTGATCTAGACGTTCATACGTTCCTGGTATAGAAATTGGTTTATTAATCGCACCTGATTTAAATTGCTTTACATCTATTTTTACGCCTAATTTATCTAATTGTTCTTGCGTTCCTGGAACAGTTTTAGATTTATTATGTGCATCGACAATTTTAAATTCGTGAGCGCCTGAATCATAAGATAATTTAGAATATGCACCAGCTGGAATCATCCATGTCGCTAGTACGGCAACAACAGTTAAAATGAATAGAATTGTAAATGCACCGGGCATCTTAAGTTGAAATCGTTTTTTATTGCCTTTGCTCGTACTGTTTGGAATTTCGTTAGTGTGTGTCATGCGTTTCAACCCCTTTGTGTATTTTTATATTTGAAAATGAGTCACACATTTAAAACTTATGCTTAATATCATGAAATGAACGATGCGAGATTGTGAATTTTTTATCAATTTCTTTTTCCACTACAAGTGTATGTCTAATGCACATTACATTCAATATGAATATAAAATAAAGTGTAAATATTTTTGCTAAATCCATAAATTTTCACATAACTTTACGAATAATTTCCGGAAAAACACTTGATATTTTCCGCACTTTGTGAAAGCGTTTTCTAATATAGTGTAATCCCCTTTTTCAAAAGAAAAGAGTAGATAATGAAGCTGAAACTAACTTCTCGATTATCTACTCTTTCGTTCTATATTTAATGTCTAGAATGGTGCGTTTTTCGGCGTCCTAACCAAACTAATGTCGTTCCAGCGATAGCAAGAATCACTGTAATTGGTAACCATGATTTCTTAATTGCTTCACCTGTTGCAGGTAATGAAACATTACCATCATCATCAAATAATCCACTTAAGAAACTATCATCATTACCTAAATTACCTAATGATAATCCTTGTACTGGATTAGGAATATCACCAATATTATCCAATAGGCTACCACCAGAATTTAAGCCATCTAATAAACCACTGCCAGTTAAACCATCTAGTAAACTAGAACCTTGATTTAACAAGTTTGTGCCTTGACCCGTTTGACCATTAATACGATCTAATAATGAAGGACGTTGTGTAATTGGTGACAAGATATAATCTAAATTTTGTTTTGCATTGTCTAATCTATTTTGTAATTGTAATAAATCACCAGCAGTACCATTTAATGCGCTTTTTACTAGTTCTAATGTGTCTGCTTTATTTGTTTGAGCTTTAGCAATTAAATCTGCTAGTGCATGTGCTTTCGCTTGATTTAATTTAGTAGCTAATAACGTTTCAATTGTCTGTTTCTTATTAGACGATTTGTCTAATACATCTTTCAAAATATCATCTGCTGAAACTGTACCATGTGCTTTGATTTCTTGTTTCAAACGGTTGACCAATTCATCATTTGATAGGTGTGCATGAGCTAAACGCTTAGCAATTTGTGAAGCTTCATTGCTTCCTAAACGCGTTGAAAGTAATGTCTTTATCAAATCTTCTTTATTAGGTGCTTGCTCAAACATTGATTTCAAGATGTCATCACTTGTTGTGCCTTTAAATCCATCCAGTTGTTTCATAATTTGATCAGTAATTTGTTTATCTGATTGCCCATTTGTTTTAATATTTTTTAAAATATCTTGAGCTTCATTTTTACTAAACATACTACCTAGAATATTTTCAGCAGCTTGTTGTTTATTTGAAGATTTCTCCAAATTATTCATAATGGTATCTCGATTACTTTGCACATTATGTCTTATTGTTGAGATATCTTTTTTAATTTCATGTTTCTGTTGATCTGTTAAATCTGTGTTATCTTGAGTTTGTTGACGCAAGTTTCTCAATTGTTCTAGTTTGCGATCAGTATAGCGTTGGCTTGAGTCACCTTGTTGATTTTCTACTTTAGAAATTGCTTGATTAATCTTATTATTTGTTGATAATTTATCAGTTAGTGCATCAATATGTTTATCCTCGTTTGATACTTTAGTATCGTTTGATTGGCTCGCTTGACGTTCACTTTTACCAATCTGTTTGATACCTTTTTCAACACTATTATCAGAATGATCATTAGTGCCCTGTACACTAGATTCCTCTGTTGAACGATGAGTTTCGGTTGATGTTGGTTCGTTCAATTTATTATTATCTGTAGATGTTTCATGCGTTTGTTTGGCAGATTCCACATCATTTTTGACGTTATCCAATTCATCTAAGATTGATGATTGTCCATTATGAAGATCAGAACGATTATTGTCATGATTTTGCGCAGTAGACGTTTTGTTATCAGTAACTGATTTAGATACATCATTAGTTTGTTCAGTTGATGTAGATTCTGATGTAGACTTTTCATCACTATTGATTGCGTTATTTGGTTGACTAGTATCAACCTTTTTAGAGAAAGCATCAACATCAGCTAAAATTTTATCCAATTGTTCAAGATTTCCATTATCATTAGTTGTTGCATGCGTATTTGTCGTTTCTGCTGATGACGCGTTTGTCGTTTTATCTGAAGTGTTATCTTTAGAATGATCTGTCGTATCTTCTTCGGCTGACAACTGGTCTTCTTCTTTTGCATCACTTACAATCTTATTAATTTCAGATTCAGTTTTAGCAGCTTCAATATCTTCTTTGTAACTTTTCAATTCTGTAGCATCTAAATGTTTCAAACGATTAATATCTGTTTTCGCTTTAGCTATTGTTGTATCAAGTTTATTTTGAACTGAACTGACTTTCTCAGAAACATTATGAGTATTTTCGGATTGCGCAAATGCGTCCTTAGTAAACCCGTAACCTACCAATGATCCACTCAATAATAGCACTGAACATGACACTTTTAAGTACGAACTGAATTTAGAATTTTGTATATTATTCTTCACTCATGTCACCCTTTTTAATTTATATTCCCCTACATTATATAACATTTAATTTGAAACTTATACTTCTGTTTTTTGAAAACTACCGAAACATATTAATATTTTATGAATTTCTAATACTTATAATTTTATACGTTTAGTACTCACGTTTTTAATATCAGTAACTTTTACAGAATACTGATACCTATTTGTGATATCTATAAGCGACAAATATTTACCATGCCCTGCTCCAGTATCAATATCTAATAGATTTTTCTTTTTATATAACGCATCATTTTTTAAACCAAATCGATAATTTGGCACATGCCCGTGAATTAAATATTTATGTTTAGGGATATTACGATTTAAAGTATGATTATAATGTCCTGTCGTATACTCTTTAATTTGTTTATTTAATGGTTTGTCACTGTCTATCCCAGCATGCACAAATATATAATCATCTATAACCTCAATTGTAGATAGGCTTCTTAAAAAAGAGTGCCATCGTTTGACCTTTTTATCATTACGCTCTAACCAACGCATTTCATGATTACCAGCCAATGCCAATGCACCTTTACGCTTTAACCTTTTAACTAATTTGAGCGTACCAAATGAGTCCGGCCCATTATTAACATAATCACCCATTAATATGAGTTGGTCTCTTCTCGCATTATATTTCGCTGCTTTTAAAAGAGTAACGAGTGCTTTCCGATGTCCATGTATATCAGAAATCACAAGTATTCTTTCCTTCATGTTTCATTCTCTCCTTGCATCTAAACTTTCATTTATTATCTATATGTATTATAAAAACCACTGATTAACTAACTTTAAACAAAATATTTACGTAGCCTCAAAATTCTTTATTTATCATAGAAACTAGTGCAAACAAATTCTATACTTTGGGGAATCAAATTTATGAATACTAAGCAAATGTTAATCTTTAAACACTTTGTTGAAGCGCAAAATGAAAATATCGTGGCTGACAAACTTGGTATTACACAGCCTACTGTTACATTTCATTTAAAAAACTTAAACAAAGAATTAGGCGTTCCATTATATTTCAAAAAGGGTAAACATTTCAATTTAACTGAAGCAGGTGAATTGTTATACCTCAATTCTAATAAAATGTTGAATCTTATAGAAGAAACAACAGATATGTTAGAGGACTTTAAACAATCAAAGCGAGGGACACTACGTATTGGGGCAACACATGCACCAATCTATAGTATCTTGCCTACCGCCTTCAAAAATTATATGAATGAACATCCTAATATTGATATAAATCTGACAGTAGATACTGCACCTATCATTATTGAAAAAGTTAAAAACAGAAAAATAGATATTGGTATTATTTCTGAAAAAGGTTTTAACGAAAGCGAGCTACACGTGAAACGATTACAAAAGAATCCGTTAGTACTCGCAATGGATAAACGCCACCCGCTTGCACAACAAGAAACCATTACAATGGAAGATATTGCTAAGTATCGTTTCATTATTCACAATAGTGGATCCACACGAGACAGCATCGATGAGTGGTGTAATAAAAACTTTATCAATTTAAATGCTCATATGGAATCGAATAGCATTAATAGTATCCTTACTATTATTAAGGACTCCAATTATTTAAGTCTAGTTAGTTCAAATACGTTATACCATCATCCTAGTATTACTAGTAAAACGTTGCCAAATCCCCCAACAACTGCTTATGTATCATTATTATATCGTGAAGATCGCCATCCCACATCTGTAACTCAAAATTTCATTGACTTATTATAACGTTTAAGTCGTTGAATTTTCATATTAATAGTAGGGAGTGGGACAGAATTCTTGTTAAATTCGTCGTCCACTCCCAACTTGCTTTGCTTGTAGAATTTCTTAGTGAAATTCTCTTTGTTGGGGCCCCGCCCGCAAGGTGACTAGAACTGAAAAAAGCTTGATTTAAGCGCATTTTCAGTTCAGTCAGCTACTGCGAATTTTGCAGAATAACATTATTATATTATTTTGTCCCAGGCGCTTTCTTACATTATAAATAACTTCGTTTTAATTCTCAGATATCGATTCCTAGATACGAAATCATTACCAATTACAATTTGGTCCCATTTCTAATATGAATTCATGACATTTTTCGTTTATTTAAAAGCTTTGAAATCTCTCAATTTACTCATCGTGCAAACAACAAATCACCTAAAAATCATTACTTACTTTATAAATTGTTAAATTTACATAAAGTTTATTAATAAATATTCCTAAAAAGAATAACAATTTTACAATATATTAATATATAGCTATAAAAATATCGGAACACATAATATAATAAAGTTGAAAGACTTGTTCATACTTATCAATTTAGCAAAATAAACAATTATTGATTAAGGAGGCTGAGTTGATGTTCGCTCTTTCAATCATATTTTTACTTATTGGCATTATTTTAATCGTTATGAGTAGGTTTATTACTTATCGACGTGACATTGACATCAGAGAAAAAATATATATTCCAGGCGTAATATGTATCTTAATTGGTGCAATATTACTATTAGGTCACTTCGTCAATTAACATTATACATATCCCTTCGCACATCAGGTAAATTCTCATTAGATTACCTGTTTTTTTATTATCCACTTAAATCTCTATCTTATTATTCCAACAATTCTTTCATATTGTTGCATTTTCCGACGACCCACAAATTTTAATGGTACCAAATAAGGGTATAACTTGTTACATTGTCAAATGTACCATTTTAAATACGCTAAAATTTAGGTCATTAAACTCACATAAATGCTCACACATTATCAACATTATTTCCAGACCTTAGGCGTTAAAAATTATATAAATAGGAGGAAATGTCTTGGCAAAGCTATTATACAAACTTGGAAAGTTCATAGCTAAGAACAAATGGCTTAGCGTTATTGGATGGCTTGTTATTCTAGGCGTCATCATTACACCATTAGTGATGAATTCACCTAAGTTTGACAGTGACATCACAATGAACGGTTTAAAATCACTAGACACAAACGACAAAATTAGTAAAGAATTCCATCAGGATAGTGAAAAAGCCTCGATGAAAATCGTCTTCCATTCAAATAGACATGATGGATTAAAAAATGACGATACTAAAAAAGATATTGAAGATGCATTAGATAACATCAAACAAAAAGATGATTACATCCAAAATGTTTCAAGTCCTTACGATAGTGGACAAGTAAATGAAGATGGCGATACAGCAATCGCTAATATTAGTTATGTTGTCCCACAAACAGGATTGAAAGATTCGTCTAAAAAAATCATTGATAAAGAATTACAAGATGTAAAAGATAACCACAATGTACAAATCGAAAAAACACAAGGTGGCGCTATGGGCGGTGAACCTGGTGGCACTTCAGAAATTGTTGGTATCGTAGTAGCATTCGTTATTCTACTGATCACATTCGGTTCACTTATTGCTGCTGGTATGCCAATTATCAGTGCGATTATCGGCTTAGGTTCAAGTGTCGGAATCATTGGTTTATTAACATACGTCTTTGATATTCCAAACTTCACACTGACATTAGCTGTAATGATTGGTTTAGCTGTCGGAATCGACTACTCACTCTTTATTCTATTTAGATATAAAGAACTTAAGAAAAAAGGTCTTGATACGGTAGAAGCTATCGCAACAGCAGTAGGAACTGCTGGTAGTGCCGTTATATTTGCTGGTCTTACAGTTATGATGGCCGTATGTGGTCTATCACTTGTAGGTATCGACTTCTTAGCAGTTATGGGATTTGCCTCAGCTATCAGTGTGTTATTCGCAGTATTAGCAGCATTAACACTGTTACCAGCATTGATTAGCATTTTCCATAAAAGCATTAAAATTAAAGAAAAACCAACAAAAAGTAAAGATCCTAAAAATCATCCATGGGCTAAATTCATCGTTGGTAAACCTGTGATTGCGGTAATCGTAAGTTTAATCATTTTAATTCTTGCTGCAATTCCTGTAAGTGGCATGCGCTTAGGTATTCCAGATGATAGTTTAAAACCAACTAATTCATCTGCACATAAAGCTTACAATTTAATTTCAAATAACTTTGGTGAAGGCTATAATGGCCAAATTGTCATGTTAGTTAACACTAAAGACGGCGGTAGTAAAAAAACAATCGAACATGATTTAAACAATATGCGTAGCGACTTAAAAGACATTGATAATGTCGATACAGTGTCTAAAGCACGCCTTAATGACAATAATCACTATGCATTATTTACAATCATTCCTGAAAAAGGACCTAACTCTAAATCAACTGAAAACTTAGTATATGATCTACGCGATTACCATAAAGACGCTCAAGATAAATACAATTACAGCACAGAAGTTTCTGGACAAAGCGTAATCAATATTGATATGTCAGAAAAACTTAATAATGCAATTCCAGTATTCGCTGGCGTTATCGTAGTATTAGCATTCCTATTATTAATGGTAGTATTCCGTTCAATCTTAGTACCATTAAAAGCCGTACTTGGCTTCATCCTATCATTAATGGCAACATTAGGATTTACAACACTTATCGTTCAAGACGGATTCCTAAATGGTTTATTCGGTATCAGTAATACTGGTCCATTACTCGCATTCCTACCAGTTATCACAATAGGATTACTATTCGGTCTAGCCATCGACTACGAACTATTCCTAATGACACGTGTTCATGAAGAATATAGTAAAACACGAGATAATGATCACTCAATCCGTGTAGGTATTAAAGAAAGTGGTCCAGTTATCGTAGCAGCAGCACTTATCATGTTTAGTGTATTCATTGCCTTCGTATTCCAAGGCGATAGCTCAATTAAATCAATGGGTATTGCACTTGCATTCGGTGTCCTATTTGATGCCTTCGTAGTACGTATGACACTAATCCCTGCCCTTACTAAACTATTTGGTAATGCATCATGGTACCTTCCTAAATGGTTAGGCGCAGTGATACCAAACGTTGACGTTGAAGGTAAAGCTTTAGAAGATACTGATAATAATCAAGCCGCTTCTTCTGAAAAAGGTCATGAAGATGCACGCTATCAAGATTACGGTAGACCAGACAATCACAACGCTAGCTACCAAGATGATAGACGTAGCTACAATAATGATGACAACAACAGAAACCATCATTATGACAATAACTACTACAATGCCGGATACGTAGACAACAAATATTCTAACGATAACTATCGTGATAACAGTCAGCGTCCTCATTACAATAATGAAGATTACAACCATTCTGTACGATTAGATAGCGATCAAGCACAACCAAACAATCGCTACGACGACCGTCGTGACTACGACCGTCGTGAAACGCGTCAACGCGAAGAAGACGCAAGATATCAACAACGTCGCGATAATTATTACCGTTATGATGATATGCCGCAACGTGCTTATGAAAACGAACAACATCATGGTCGCCCATCTTATGGCCAACCTATGACACAACGTGACGATGTTGATTACGAATCACTCTATACTCAAAATGGTAATAGATACAGCCATGAAGGTAGAAATCATGAACAACATCATCAAGATTATCAATATAGATACAATGACCAACACCATAACGGCTATGCACACCAAGATTACAACGATGGCAGACAACATCATCATGAAGAACATCATGATTCAAGCTTTGATGAAACAACAAACTTATATAAAGATTTAACAGAAAATAATATTGACCAAGATGTATTATTTAAAGCATTAATGTTATACGCTCGTGAAAACAATAAAGGTGTTTACGATAGATATAACCAACAGTCTAATACAAATCGTCATGACGACGAACGTAGAGATTAATACTAAAAAGGAGGAAACACATTATGTTTAGACGACGTAGTTCGAAATTTCTAGGACTACTTGCCACACTTGCCTTAGTCGTTGTACTAAGCGCATGTGGTAATGGTGGCAGTGGTAGTGGTTCATCTGATGATAAAAATACGTCACTAGGTAGTAAAGATATCGAAATTCCTTATATTGCGAGTGATAACTCTACACCACGTTCACTAGTAATCGCAGAAGTATTGAAGAAAGCCGGATATGATGTGACAACTTCACCTGTACCTTCAAGCGGTCCGTTATATGCGACTGTTTCAGAAAGTACCGATTCATTCCATGCATCTGGTATCTTCCCAGATACTGATAAAAGTTACTATAATAAATTCAAAAGCAACTTATCATTATATGACGACAAACACTTAGTAGATGATGTAAAAGTTGGCTTAGCAGTACCTAAATATGAACAAGATATTGACTCAATCAGCGACCTTAAAAAAAGCGACTTTGGTAAATCTGTAGATTGGACCATTCAAGGTACTGATGCTAGAAACGGTGTTATGAAAGAAACTAAAGATGAACTTGATGGCGATGATTTAAATAAATATAGCTTGAAAGAAAGTTCTGACCAAGATCAATTCAAAACAATTCAAAAAGCATTTAAACAACAACAACCAATTGTGTTTACTGCGATGGAACCAAATTGGTTCTCTAAAGAGTTAGATATTAAAATGTTGAAAGATCCTGACAATATTTACGGTAACAATAATCAACATATTGATTTAGTATTTAACAAAGGATTCAAAGAAGCTCATCCAGCTGCATATACTATTGCTACACGTATGGCTGATGACTGGAGTCAAAAAGACGAAGAAACAATGGCTAAAAAAATCTTTGTTGATAAGAAAAATCCAGAACAAGTAGCTAAAGATTATGTTGACGATCATGACAACAAAGTAGATGAATGGTTAGAAGGTATTGATACGAAATAACCTTTCACATGGGAGAAATTAAATAAGGGGCATGCTTGCTTTATATAGCATGATTTAAAATGGGAGTAAAATAGAAATTTCTATCACAATTGATTTCTATTTTGCTCTCATTTTTTGTATTCATTTACCTTTCATAACTATAAACGTGTTACGCACATATTTTACTTTTTTATTTTTGATTCATATTCAATTGCACTATCCACATATGTAATCCCATTACATAATGGTTATTTTTGGAAATATAAAAGTCATTGTGATAAATTACTCTTATTACAATAGGCTATTTTTGTGGCTTGATTAAAGATATAGGAGAATCAGTTTATGCCGACTGCAAATCAAAAACGAATGATTAAACATATTCATGAAACTGTGTTTGTACTCTTACACGACTATCATTTTGATGAAATAACTGTACAAAAAATTTGTGAAGTAGCAGAAATTAACCGTAGTACGTTCTATAGATACTTTCAAGATAAGTATGATTTACTCTATACATTACCGGACTTTATTACGCATCAAATCATGGTCGACGGAAGTAAATCAGCGGATATCACGACCCCTGAATCATTTCAAGATTTCATATATTATATCGGTAATAATAAAAAGATATTCAAGCATTTATTAGTATCATCACGACAAGTTGATGTCTTTAGAAGTTTAACAAGTGTAAGTCGCGATATGATGCTTAATAATTCCAAACGTCAAGATGGTCCATTAGCTAAGAAGATTAGAGAAAGTAAACATCCTGAAATTGTGGCGGATTTTTATAGTAGTGGCGTGATTGAAGTGTTAAGACGCTGGGTTGAAAATGACTATAATTATACTGTTGAAGAAGTCTTTGAAACGTTAAATAATGTTCTTGAAACATCAATATATTGTTATAAAGAATAAAAGCAATCTCACGCCAATTAATAGTGAGATTGCTTTTTAATTGATTACTTCCGTTTTCTATCTCCTGTTGTTTTATAAATCATAAAGATACTATTAGCAACAATCAATATCGCTAAAATAACCATTAGCCAAGTACCTACACTACCAATATTAAATATAATAAGCACTATCATTAAAACAAGATTTAGTGCATTTGAAATCATCAATGATCTATCCACTAAAATCACCTCTTACTATGTTATAACCTAATCTATTAAATTTAATTGTTTTTTTACTTCTTCGGCAACTAATTTAGGTGACTGTGGATTTTGCCCTGTAATTAATCGACCATCAACTTGTACATATGGCGTAAATGGTAGTCGTCGGAATGAATAATGAGCACCACGTTTTTTTATTTCATTCTGTAAATGAAACGGTACTAATGTGTCACGGTTGGCTAATACTTCTTCTACGTTAGAAAAGCCTGTGATGTCTTTATCTTTAATTAAATATTCTCCACTGCTATTCTTGGCGTTGAGTAGTGCTGCAATACCATGACACACTGCTGAAACGATGCCACCTTTATTGTATATCGTTTCGATAGCGTTTTGTACGGCACTATTTTCCGGGAAATCAAACATCACACCATGCCCGCCTGTGAAGTATATGACGTCATAGTCTTCTACAAGGGCTTCAGATATTGGTTGTGCATAGCGCAATTGATTCATAAAGTCATTATCTTTATAATATGCTTTTGTTACTTTGTCTAACATAAATGGAGATAAACTAACTGGATCTATTGGTGTATTCCCACCAGTCATGTTATAAATATCAATATTTACATCCTCATTTTTGAATTGATTGTAAAAGTGGACAAGTTCTCCTAACCATAGCCCAGTTGGTTTATTATTATCACCAAAATAATCTGCACTTGTGTTCACTATCATAATATTTTTCATAAATTTAACACCTACCCTTCTTAATTATTCATTTCAATAATAATCTTACCTTTAGCACGACCACTCGTTGAATAATCTAACGCAGCCTGAGTATCTTTAAAATCAAACACTTTATCAATAATTGGTTTGATTTTGCCTTCTTCGATTAATTGACTAATTTCTTTTAATTGAGTGCCACTTGGATGCATAAATAAAAAGTCATAATTGACGTTAAACTGTTGGGCACGTCGTCTTAATTTATAAGAAGCAACGCGTAATAATGCTTCTTTACCAATATTTAGATTTAAATCTCTAGCATTTTTATCTGTTGGAACACCAGACACTGATGCAATTGTGCCACCTGTTTTCAAGATTTCGAATGATTTTTCTAAGTTATCTCCACCTAATGTATCGAAGACACCATCATAATCATTAAGTTCTTGTGCGAAGTCTTGTTCTTTATAATTAATAAATTGATCTGCACCGAGTGACTCGATAAGTGCTTTACCACGATGACTTCCTGTAGTAGCAACATATAGTCCCATAGCTTTTGCTAATTGAATCGCAAATGAGCCGACACCACCTGATCCCGCTTGAATAAATACTTTATCACCACGCTGTAATTGCATGACTTCATTAAGGGCTTGGTATGATGTTAAACCGACTAATGGAATACTGGCTGCTTCTTCAAAAGATAAGTTTTTAGGCATCGGTGCTATTTCTGACGCATCAATTGAAATATAGTCTGCAAAAGTACCAATTTTAGTTTTACGTGGTCGACCATAGACTTTATCACCGACCTGATACGCTGTAACATTAGCACCCACTTCTGTGATAATACCTGAGAAATCGTTTCCTAGAATTAATGGAAATTCATATTTCAACAGTATTTTAAGTCCGCCATCTCTAATTTTAAAATCAATTGGATTAACGCTTGCCGCTTTAATTTGAACACGAACCTCGTTAGGATTCATGTTTGGTAAAGGCATACGTGTTTCTTGTACTGGGTAATCACCATATTGATGTACAACCATTGCGCGCATATCCGTTTTCATAGGCACTTCTCCTTTATCTCTTTTTGAATTGTTATCCATTATAGTACGGTTGATAGTTGTTTACTAATAATCTGATTAAACAAAAAAGAGTGGAATAGAATTCATTCAGAATTCATTATTCCACTCTGTCTTGCATAGCTTGTAAAAGCTTTTTTGAGATTTTATATGTTAGATTCCTTTCCGCAAGGATAACTAAAATTTAGAAAAGATTGATATAAGCGGCTTGTTAGTTCAGGCAGCTACGATAACTTTGCAAAGCAGACTAATAATAGATGCGTTCGTTATCTTACTTCGTGTTTTCTACGTGGTAAAAATAAGGCAATAACAATCGCAATGATGCCTATACTTGCTATAATATTAAATTGCATCAAAAAGCTTGGCATTGTTTTTAACACGATACTTAATACTGGTGCAATTGCTGTACCTAAAAATAAGATAAACGTATTCACAGATAAGAAGAAACCTTGATTGCTATTAACAATCAGTCCTACTTTAGAAATCGTTGATGGAATCGCGAACGCTATACCACTCACAAAGGTTACACTCCAAATAGTTAGAAAGATGATATTCGTCGTTACTGACATCAAGATCAGTGATAGTGTACTTACGATAAGTGCACCTAAAATAACATTTTTAACACCAATACGATCACTCATACGTCCCGCAATCAAAGATAAGAGCATGCCAATAACACCAAACAATTTAGCATTAATTGCAGTTGTATCATTTCCTCCTATCGTGTCCGAAGTTACATAGTTATTAAATACCGTATACATACTAATAAACATTGTTAATAACGTTAAAGACACGCCATAACAGAGTAATACAGTTTTATTTGTTTTAAAATCACTAAAGTTATTTAAGAATTTGAGTAATTTAATTTGTGGATTTTTCACTGGGCTTTCAGGAATATTTTGAAGAATTACTAAAGCTAATACAATGTATAGTACCGTCAACGTAAAATAAACGACATGCCAATTAGAAAATCCAACTATGATTTCACTTAGGTTCTGTCCAATAATTCCTGATAACATGAAACTTGTACTAATAAAGCTAATCGCAGTCATACGTTTAACTGGAGAATATGTTTCAGTCACATATGTAATCGATATAGGTGAAAAGGCAGCCGCAAAAATGCCTTGTATCGCTCGTAAAATAACGAGTAAAGTGAACGAGTGTACTAATCCTATGACCAAGCAAATGACAACGAGTCCGCTAATACCAAATAGAATTGTACGTATGCGTCCAAATTTTTCCGAAATTGTACCATAGAATAGACAACTTACCGAATAAGTAATGGAGAATGCAACACCATTTAGCGTTGCAACCGATTGTGGAATTTTAAAGTCTTTGGCGAATTCAGCAGTTAATGGGATTGCAGTATATAAACTGCTCATAACAATGATTCCAGCAATGAAAAAAATTGTGGTTATTTTATTATAATTCATTGGCTTTTGTATGGACATTATGATTCTCCCTTCTCGATGTTTTATACAACATATCTATTATGCCACTTTAACCACTTTTACAAAAGACTACTCAAAATTGACGAAATACTTTTA